>JBBQBV010000197.1:0-5766 GCA_038318085.1 Solirubrobacterales bacterium | reverse complement strand
GCGCGCCGGGCGACGTCGACGGCGGCGGGCTCGGTGGCATCGACGGCGACGAGGGCGAACTCGTCCCCGCCGTAGCGCGCGGCGAGGTCGTACGGGCGCGTGGCGTGGCGCAGCGCGTGGCCGGCGCGGCGCAGGACCTCGTCGCCGATCAGGTGCCCGTGGGTCTCGTTGACCTGCTTGAAGTCGTCGAGGTCGACGAGCACGAGCGAGAGCGGGGCGTGGTCGGTCCGCAGGGCGCGCTCGATCTCCCCGGCCAGGCCCTCGTGCAGGGCGGCGTGATTCAGACAGCCGGTGAGCCCGTCCGTGCGCGCCACCTGGGCGAGGCCGGCGTGCGCGCTGGCGTTCGCGCAGGCGGCCGCGGCGAGCTCGGCCACGGTCTCGAGCACGCCGAGGTCGGCGATCGTCACCGTGCGCGACTCGCGGTAGCCGACGGAGATGACGCCGCGCATGCTGCCGTCCCAGACCATCGGCGCGCCCATGGCGCTGCGGTGGTTGGTCGGCAGGGGCGAGTCCTCGGGGAGGTCGGCGATGCGCTGGTAGTTGTTGGTGAGCATCGCGCGACCGCGCAGCATCACCTTGCCGGCCAGCCCGCTTCCGGCCGGCATGTGCCATCCCGCCGCCTCGGGCGGCAGGCCGTGCGCGGCCGAGAGGACCATGTCGGTGTCGCCGTCGCCGAGGTAGACCGCCGCGACGTCGGCGCCGAGCACGTTGGCCGCCTCCTGACAGAGCCGCGAGAGCACCGTCTCGACGTCGAGCGACTCGTTGAGCGACTTGGCGGCGCGGGTCAGCGCGCGCTGCTGGTCAGCCTGGCGCTTATGCTCGGCCACGGTGCTCAGGCGGCGGAGCGCCGCGGCGGCGGCGTCGGCGAAGGCGGTGGCGATCTCGGCGTCGACGGCCGAGATCGAGGCGGGGTGCACGCCGTGCAGGATCAGCAGGCTGTCGAGGCCGTCGCTCGCGCGCAGGAGCAGGACGAGCGCGGAGGCCGGCGGATCGCCGCCGATCAGCGGCGCGAGCCGGCGCGCGCGCTCGGCGTCGGCGCGCAGCAGCCGGACGCGGCGGTCGAGCAGCTCGGCGAGGATGGGGTGATCGTCCAGTGCGATCTCCTCACCGAGCAGCTCCGGCGGCGCGTCGCCGTGCAGGACCCGCAGGCGCCGGCCCGGCTCTTGGCCGACCAGCACGGCGCCCTTCGCGTCAAAGCACTCCCGCGCCTCGCGCACGAGCGACGCGTGGATGTTGTCCGCCCCGCCCTCGGTTGCGACTGCGAGCAGGCGGGAGACGGCGAGCAGGGCGCAGACGGCGCCGTCGGTGGCGGTGGGCGATGGATCCACGTGACAATCAACGACAGTCGGTCTCTGGTGTTTACACTGCCCGCCGGACCCGGAGAGGTGGCCGAGTGGCTGAAGGCACTCGCCTGCTAAGCGAGTATGGGGGTCAAACTCCATCGCGGGTTCGAATCCCGCCCTCTCCGTCCCGGTCCCCGTTCAGTCGTCCGACGTGTCGCGCTTGGTCTGCCGGCTGGCTCCGCGGGCCGACAGCGCGATGAACTGATCGCCGGCATCGACGAAGGCCATCGTCGCCCCGACCCGGCCACGCAGCTCGAAGCCGAAGAGCGTCCGGTGGAAGTCAAGCGCCTGATCGAGGTCGTCAACCTCGAGCGCCACGTGGTTGATGCCGACCGGACGTGCCATCGCGTGGTTCATTGTCTCGGTTGCGGCCGCTGCATGAGCCGTTCCATCGCCGGGAGCTCGCGGGCTCAGTCGAGGTGGCGCAGGGCGGCCCATTGCCGCGCCCACGTGAGGCGGGGCCCGCGGCAGATCATGACCGTCTTGCCCTGCTCCTCGTTGTCGACCCCTTGGCGGTTGTCGATCTGCGCCTCCTGAATGCAGCGGCGCAGGTTGACCGCGAGGTCTCGCGGCCGGAACCCGACGGCGATGACCGTGGCGGGGCGGTTGGGTGGAGGCCCCCAGTCGGCGTAGGCGTTGTGGCCGCTGTAGGCGTGGGGCAGCCCGAGCGCGGGCCCGTAGCGGTCGATCGCCCCGGCCTCGCCGTAGTTGCGCGTCAGGATCACCAGGCGTCCGTCACCGGGAAGTCGTCGCGCGGCCCGCGCCACGGTCCGGGCGAGCTGCGGCCAGCCGATCGTCTCGCCGACGTCCGCGTTGACGGCGATCACGGGACCAACGTCGGCCACGGGGAGCACCGGCAGCGCGATGATCGCGTCGACGGCTCCGCTCGCTGCGACGGCGGTGAGCAGCAGCGCGCTGCGCGCGCCAGCACGGCCGCGATCGAGCCAGGCGTCGACCCACACCGCGCCGGATCCGATCAGGGCGGGAAGCAGCCCGGCCAGGTAGTACGGCTTGCCGGCGGTCACCATGAAGATGATTGCGAGCACGACCCAGGTCCACGCGAGGAACCGGACGTCGCGCAGGTCCGGATCGCGGAAGAGGTTCACCAGGCCCGCGACCCAGACCGGCGCGAGCAGCGGGCTGACGAGCAAAAACTGAAACGGCACGATCGCCCACCACGGCTGCGAGCTCGTCGAGTTGCCGGCGGCGATCGAACGCGAGACGTCGATCTGCGGCCACCCGTGCTCGGCCTGCCAGACGATCCACGGCGACCACAGCGCGAGCGCGAGCGCCGCGCCCGCCCAGACGTAGGGGTCGCGAAGCAGGCGCCGCGGCCCGGCGATCGCGACCCCCGCGAGGAGTCCGAGGGCCAGAAAGGCCGGCAACGGCTTGTTGAGCAGGCCGATCCCCAGCACGACGCCGGTCGCGAGCCACAGCCGGCCATCGCCGGTCCGCACGGCCCGGAGGGCCAGCCAGGTGACGGCGGACCAGGCGAGCAGGTCGAACGTCGAGGTGCTCAGCAGATGACCGGTGAAGAGGACGATGCTCGCGACGGCGGCACACGCGGCCGCGATCCACTGCGCCCGTCGCGCGCCTCCCAACTCGCGGGCCATGGCAGCGCTCAGCAGGACCACGACGCCGGCGGCCATCGCGGACGGCAGCCGAAGCGCCGTCAGCGAGCCCGGCGCGATCTCGCTCATCGCGCGGGACAGCAGTGGAGCGATCGGCCCCTGATCGGCATAGGACCAGGCGAGATGCTGTCCCGCCGCGACGAAGTAGAGCTCATCGCGGTGGTACCCGTAGCCCGCAGTGAGCGCGATCAGTACCAGCGTCACCGCGCCCGCGAGGAGGATCACCGTCTTGCTCACCGACACAACGTACGCGCGGGGTGTCCCTCGAGGACGTGCGGTCCCGCCTGCGATACCAGGGATCGCTCAGGCGCCCGGCACCGGACCGTCACGGGGGAGGCTGACGCAATGTCCGCGCTCGAACAACATGAGGAAGCACGTCAGCTGACCGCGGGTGTATCGTCGCGTCATGCTCACGAAATCGCCGTACGGCCGCTGGCCGCTCGCCGCGACGGTCGCCTGCATCGTCGCTCTCCTCGCCGCCTCCCCAGCTCGGGCCGTGTCCCCGCAGGGGACCTACACCGACTGGAACTGGCCCGCCACCTCGCAGGGCTATTACAACTTCGACCACGACCTGCGCATCGTGGGGGTGACGCCCAACGCGACGTACTTCTGGTCGCATCAGTTCGGGTTCGTCGGCGGCGACGGCGGCTACATCGGGCTGCAGTCAAACGGCGTGGGGTTCAACGGCTATCGCGGCAAGCTCGCGATCTTCTCGATCTGGCAGGCCACGGCCGCCTCGGGCCCGGCCTGCGGCACCTTTGGCGGCGAGGGGACCGGCTACAGCTGCAAGATCCCCTACCAGTGGGTGACCAACCGACGCTACCGGCTGCGCGTGTGGACCACCGGCGCCGACAGTGCCGGCACGTGGTGGGGCGCCTGGGTGATGGATCGCTCGACCGGGATCGAGGACTACATCGGCTCGATCCGCGTCCCGCCGGCCTGGGGCTGGCTGGGCAGCTGGTCGGTCATGTGGACCGAGTACTTCTCGCCGATCGCGCAGTGCTCAGACCAGCCCCATGCCAACGCGATCTTCGACGCCCCGACAGCGAACAACCTCACCGTCAAGCCGCTGAGCCACTTCAATCATCTGGCCCAGGGGACCGGCTGCGCCAACGGGCGCATCACGGATCTCGCTCACGGCGTCCGCCAGGAGATGGGCCTCTGAACGGTCATCGGTCCGGTCAGGCGCTCCGCGGTCTGTGGGCGCCCGGCCGCAGCGCTGACCGGGGCGTCGTATCTTCAGGTGCGTGAAGAAGGGACAGCTTGCGCTCCTCGCGGCGGCCGTCGCCACGGTGGTACTCGTGGTCGTCCTCGGCGCGAGCAACGGCGCGGTGGACCCCGCCTGGCTCGACGACGACCCCAGCGGCGAGATCGTCTACTGCAGCGGCGAGGACGTATCGCTCTCGCAGGGCAGGTCCGTCGACGACTTCAACCGCAGGGGGGAGGGCGGGAAGGCTCGCGCCAAGCTGCTTGACGACATCTCTCCGAAGGCCGACGGTCAGCGTGCGGAGTACCTCAAGCGGATCCGCTCGGGCGGCTGCGACGTCGTGTACCTCGACGTCATCTACACGCCCGAGTTCGCCGCCCGAGGCCTTCTGTACGACATGACGTCGTACCTCAGACGCGACGACCTCGCTTCGTCCTTCCATCCGCGGATGATGAAGACCGTCGGCTACGGCGGCAAGCTGTGGGGCGTTCCGAAGCAGCTCGACGGGGGGCTGCTGTACTACCGGCGCGACCGGGGCCAGCCTCCGCGGACCTGGCGGACGCTCGCCGCGGCCGCCCAGTCGGGTCCCGACGAGCCGCCTCGCCTGCGCCTTCAGCTCGACGCCTACGAGGGGCTCACGGTCAGCTTTCTTGAGCTGGCCTACGCCGCCGGCGCCGACCCGATCGTCTCCGACGACGGCAAGAGGGCGAACGTCGACCAGCCGGGAACGCTCGAAGCGCTGCAGTTCATGCAGTCCGC
This sequence comes from Solirubrobacterales bacterium, assembly GCA_038318085.1. GTDB lineage: Bacteria > Actinomycetota > Thermoleophilia > Solirubrobacterales > Solirubrobacteraceae > DATLGB01. Next base: position 826 of record JBBQBV010000197.1, on the reverse strand, counting down.
GATCCGGCAGCGCGCCATCCCGGAAGCCGTGACCCGGCAAGGAGACCGGGGCTCCTTGTGGGCGTTCAGCGTCGGGCGCGCCTCGTTCCTGCGCGCCTGGCCGTACGTCGAGGCCCGTCTCAGAGCCGACGCACAGTCGGCAGAGCAGGAGCACAACGGGACCGCCCGGGCGCGGCGCAACGCGGCCGACAACCTCGGCGTCGTCTCGCTGCCGGCCTGGACCCCGGGCGGCCGGCACATCGGGATCCTCGGCGGGCACAACCTCGTGATCCCGCGGACGGCCAAGAATCCCGAGGGCGCGCTGCACCTGATCAGGTTCCTGACGAGCGAGGACCAGGTCCTGCGCGATGCCCGAGAGGCGTCGCTGCCGCCGGTGCTCCCGGCCCTCTGGGACGACACGGACGTGCGTGCCAGCCCAGCGCTCAACGCCGTCGAGGACGAGGACCTTCGGCTGCGACCGCCCATCACGAGTTACTGGCGCGTCTCTCGCGTGATCTACACCGCGCTGCGCCGGGTGCTGCGCAACGGCCAGAGCGCGGCGACGCTGCCCGCCGAGCTGCACGACATCCAGGTCGACGTGCAGAGCGAGCTCGACCGCAAGTAGTCCCGGAAATCGTGCTCGACCACGACGAGCTGTGACTCCTCCGGGGCGGCAACCGGGCAACCCGTTCTGGCCCAACTCGGCCTGCGCGCGCGGGGCCTGGACGGTGCCCCCGGTCCCTGAGCCGTCGCTACACTTCGCCGTCGTCTTGCGCCAGTAGCTCAGCTGGATAGAGCGTCGGTCTACGGAACCGAAGGTCAGGGGTTCGAATCCCTTCTGGCGCAT
>JBBQBV010000196.1:0-5868 GCA_038318085.1 Solirubrobacterales bacterium | reverse complement strand
CCTGCAGCGGGATGTTCCACGTGGCGCGCGCGGCGCGGGCGATCATCTCCCCCTCCTCGCGCCAGTGCGCCGGCACCGAGCCGCCCGCCTCGTAGAGCAGACCGCGCACCGGCGTGTCGACCATCTTCTCGCAGAGCATCCGCAACCGGCCGCCGTGCAGCTCGTGCACCTGCTCGTCCGGCCCGGTGGCCGAGCCCATCAGCCAGGCCACGATCGTGGTCGCGGACAGCCCGTGCATGAGCGTCATGATGCGGTCGGGATCGCCGAGGTAGGCCTCGGCCCCGGCGGCCTCGATGGCTCCGAGCCGGGAGGGGTCGCGCGTCGTGCCGCGCACGGCGTGCCCGGCGGCGATCAGCGCGCGCGCCAACGCCTGTCCGCGTCCGCCGCAGCCCACGATGAGGATCCGCGCCATTGCCGGCATTGTGCTTGACGGCTCAGACTACGAGTCGTAGTCTTGCACCTATGCACAATCGGATCACACGCCTGGGCCTGGTCAATGCCTTCCTCGTTGAGGAGGACGACGGCTTGACCCTCATCGACACCACGCTCAAGGGTGGGCACAAGGCCATCCTCGCCGCGGCGCGGCGCATCGGCCGCCCGATCGTCCGCATCGCGCTCACCCACGGCCACGCGGACCACGTCGGCGGTCTCGACGGCGTCGCCGCCGCCGTGCCGGCTGCCGAGGTCTCGATCTCCGTGCGCGACGCCCGGCCGTTCGCCGGCGACATGTCGCTGGACCCCGGCGAGCCCCAGGGCAAGATCAAGGGCGGCTGGCTCAGGCTCGCCACCACGCCGGACCGGACCTTCGAGCCGGGCGAGCGGGTCGGCTCGCTGGAGATCCACGCCGCGCCCGGTCACACCCCCGGCCAGGTCGCCTTCTATGACCCGCGCGACAGCACCCTGTACTGCGGCGACGCCTACTCGACGCTCGGCGGCGTCGCGGTCTCCTCGAAGCTCAACCCGCGCTTCCCGCTGCCGGCGATGGCGACCTGGGACAAGCCGACCGCCCTGGAGACTGCCCGCGTCCTGCGCGCGCTGAACCCGCGGGCGCTTGCGCCCGGCCACGGCAAGATCGTCGAGGATCCGGGCGCCGCCATGGACGCCGCGATCGCAAAGGCGGCCTGAATGAGGCGGGGCCTCACCCGTGAGCGGGTGATCGAGGCCGCCCTCGCGGTCGCGGACGCCGACGGGCTCGAGGCGGTGACGATCGCCCGCCTCGCAGCCGACCTCGGCGTCCGCCCGCCGTCCCTGTACAACCACATCGCCGGCCGCGAGGACCTGCTGCGCGCGCTGACCGTGCGCTCGTTGCAGGACGCCGGCGCGGCGCTGGGGGCGGCGGCCGTGGGCCGCTCGGGCGTCGAGGCGCTGACGGCGCTCGCGTACGCTTGGCGCACCTTCGCGCGCGAGCACCCCGGCCGCTACGCCTCCACCGTCCGCGCACCCGCCCCCGCCGACGAAGAGCTGCTGGCGGCCGGCGCGAACCTCGTCGGGATCGTGCTCGCCGTCCTGCGCGCGTGGAGGCTCGAGGACGACGAGGGGATCCATGCGGTACGCGTCGTCCGCTCCGCGCTGCACGGCTTCGCCGCGCTGGAGGCGGGAGGCGGCTTCGGCGTGCCGGTCGACCTCGACGCCTCGTTCGACCGCCTGGTCGCGACGTTGGCGGCGGGGCTGGGCGAGCAGGCGTAGGAGCCGGCCTCAAGCCGGGCTACAGCAGCTCGAGCACCCGCTCGACCGGGCGCGCGAGCACGGCGCGGTCGCCGCGCTCGACGATCGGGCGCTGCAGCAGGACCGGATCGGCCTCCATGGCAGCGAGGATCTCCGCGTCCGGCGCGCGGCGGTCATAGAGCGCGCGGGCGGCGGGCTCCTTGACGCGCAGCGCGTCGCGCGGGGTGATCCCGGCCTTGGCGAGCAGCTCGGCGATCCGGCCGGCCGGGAGCGGATCGATGTGGTAGTCGACGCGGTCGAAGTCGATGCCGCGCTCGGTGAGGATGCGCGCAAGGCGCCGGCAGTTGGAGCACGCGGCCTTCTCGTAGATCGTGAGAGCGACCGCTGCCGCCGGGTCGGCCGAGCGCTGGTCGCGCTGGTCGCGCCAGTAGGCGTCGGCGTAGTCGGAGAGCTCGCGCTGATGGTCGCGCACCTGCTCCTGCACCTGCTCGTGCGTGCGCATCGTCTTGCCGCGTCGCTCGCGCAGCCGGTTCTGCGCGGCGATCATCTGCTCGACGTCGTCGATGTCGTTCTGGACCTCCACCCCGGCGGACCGGGTGGGCTTCCAGTCCAGCACGTCGGCACCCGAGCGCGAGCTGAACAGGCCGAGGGCGAGGATCCACAGAAAGCCCCCCAGCATCCCCACCATCACGATGATTGTGAAGGCGTCCACGGGCGCACGAGTCTAGACATGCGACCATCCGGGGGTGACCAGCGTGGGCGTCGTCGGACTCGGAGCCATGGGCGCGCGGCTGGCCGACCGCCTCGAGGCCGATGGTCACGCCGTGACGGCGTGGAACCGCTCGCCGCGTGAGGCCCGCCAGCTGGCCGGAAGCCCCGCGGAGGTCGCGCGCGCCGCCGAGCTGGTCTTCGTCCTCGTCGCCGACCCCGATGCGCTTGCGCAGGTGACCGAGGGGCCCGACGGCCTCGCGGCCGGCTGCGACGCGCAGACCACGATCGTTCAGATGTCCACGGTCGATCCGGCGGCGATCCAGCGCCTCGCCGCAGCGCTGCCGGAGGGGACGGGGCTCCTCGATGCGCCGGTCCACGGCGCCGGCGCGGCCATCGAAGCCGGCGAGGTGGCGATCTTCGCCGGCGGCGAGCCCGCGCTGCTCGAGCGCTGGCAACCGCTGCTCTCAACGCTCGGCACGGTCGTCGCGACGGGGCCGCTGGGCTCGGGCACGGCGGCCAAGCTCGTGGTCAACGCGACGCTGTTCGGCGTCCTCGGCGTCCTGGGAGAGGTGGTTTCCCTGGGCGACCGGCTCGGGCTGGCACGCGAGGCCGCCTGGGACGTGCTGGCCACGACGCCGCTCGCCGCCGCGGCCGAGCGCCGCCGTCCGGCGATCGATGCCGGTGAGTACCCACCGCGCTTCGGCCTCGCCCTCGCCCTCAAGGACGCCGAGCTCATCCGCGCCGCGGCATCCGGCGCCGACCTGCGCCTCGTCGAGGGCGCCCGCAGCTGGCTGGCCGACGCCGAGGCCGCGAATCCCGAGCGCGACTACACCGCGATCCTCGATGAGATCCTCCTACAGCGTCGCGGGACCGCCGAGTAGGGCGGTGCACTGGCTGGACAGGACGCCGCCGTTGCCGTGCACGAGGGCGACCTCGGCGCCGGCCACCTGCCGCTCGCCGGCCTCGCCGCGCAGCTGGCGCACCGCTTCGACGACCAGCAGCAGCCCGTACATGCCGGGGTGGCAGTAGGACAGCCCGCCGCCGTTGGTGTTCATCGGCACCGGCCCGCCCGGCGCGGTACGCCCGCCCGCGACGAAGGCGCCGCCCTCCCCCTTGGCGCAGAACCCGAGGTCCTCGAGGAAGAGGATCGGGGTGATCGTGAAGGCGTCGTAGAGCATCAGCAGGTCGACCTCGGCAGGCGTCAGTCCCGCCTGCGCGAAGGCGCGCGGCCCGGACTCGGCCGCGGCGGTGCGGACGAGGTCGGGCATCTGGGAGACGTGGCGGTGGGAGTGCGCCTCGGCCGCGCCGAGCAGCGTCACGGGCGGCGTGGCGAGCGACGCCGCCCGCTCGGCCGAGACGACGACCGCCGCCGCGCCGCCGTCGGTCACTAGGCAGCAGTCGCGCACGCCGAGCGGGTCGCTGACGCGCGGCGCGGCGAGGACGTCCTGGATCGTCAGCGCCTCGCGCGACCACCCCTTCGGGTTCAGTCGCGCCCAGCGACGCGCGGAGACGGCGACCTCGGCCAGCTGCTCGGGCGTCGTGCCGAACTCGTGCATGTGCCGCGACGCTGCCAGGGCGTACGACGTCACCGGGTTCAGCGGCTCGTAGGGCGCCTCGTAGGGATCGAGCTCCTGCACCGAGGCGCCGGCACGCCCGACGAGCCGCTGGGTGGAGCCGTAGACGATCAGCGCCACCTCGCACAGGCCCGCCTCGATGGCGCCGGCCGCATGGTTGAGGTGGGCGACGAACGACGAGCCGCCCATCTGGGTGGCGTCGGAGTAGCGCGGGCGGATGCCGAGGTACTCGCCGGCGGACAGGGTCGGCATGTTCAGCTGCGAAGCGGCGGCGAAGAGCCCATCGACGTCGCCGAGCCCGAGCCCGCACTCCCGCAGCGCGGCGACGGCGGCCTGGCCCATCAGGTCCTCGGGGCGCGTGCCCAGCGCGACCGCGCCGAGATCGGACTCGGCGACGCCGCCGATGACGGCCCGCGCGGTCATACGGGGTCGAACACGGGTACGCCGTCTCCGTCGAACGCCACCTGGACTCGATCCCCGATGCGCACCACGTCGGCGCGCACCCGGCTCATCATCCGGAAGCCCTCGTCGAGGTCGACCAGGACGATGCCGCGCGGTTCGCCGTCGCGCGGGCGCACGATCGTGGTCGCGTAGACGGTGCCCGCGCCCGCGGACTCGCGCCACTGCAGGCCTGCGAGCACGCGCGGATAGAAGACGGCGCGCTGCGCGGCGGGATCCCACTGGTAGGCCAGCACGCCGCGCGCGCAGGCCGCCAGGAAGTGCGCGCGCGGAGACTCCTCCATCGGCGCGAGACTACCGGCGGCGCCGGGGAGCCCGTCGTCTACGACTTCGGCTGGGTGGAGGGCGGCTTCGGTTCCCTCCGCAATGCTTGCACCCGCCGGTCCGCCAGGGTGTTTTCGCGTGCGAGCTCGACGTGGGACAATGGGCAGCGGTGGCGCCGCAGATCGCTTGGTCAGGGAAGTCCTCGTCCCGCACCTCGTGCTCGGCTGGCTCCTGGTCCACCACGAGGACTTCGCTCCCCGCGCCGCCGGGCGACTGGCCGCCGCCTACCACCTCACGACGCCGTTTTACTGGGTGGTTCCGACGGCGCCGCCATGGTGGGCCTTCGAGCACAAAGAGCTCATGGACGGGGAGGTCGAGCGGGTCAGGCGCCACGTGCTCAACGCCTCAGAGGCAAGCCCAGGGAGACACGGGAAGACCCGCAGGCGGAGGGGAATCCGTGGGCGTCGATGCCCTCCGATCACGTGGCTTCGGCCGCGATCACCGCGATGGGCCTCGCGGAGATCGGGCCCGCTGTACGGCGCGTTGGGCTGGTCCTATGTGGCGCTGGCCAGTTTCGCCGTGGTCCATCTCGGAGAGCATTACGTCATCGACGTGATCGCTGGGCTCGCCGTAGCAGAGGCCGTCCGGCGCGCCGAGCCGGCGGTGAATCCGCTCGTGCACCGCTTTGCCCATGCCGTCGACCGATTGGCGCCTTGACCCAGCCAGATGCCGGCTTGACCCGCCGGTCGCGAGACACGGCGCCCGGTCAATGCGGTTCGCGGGCCGGCTGCGGCCCCCGGACGGCGACCGCTAGCGTCCGACCGCGATGAGCGGGGCGGTCGGGGTCTGCGGAGCCGGGACGATGGGCTCCGGGATCGCACAGCTCGCCGCGCAGGCGGGGGCGCGGACGCTCGTGCACGACCCGGTGCCGGGCGCCGTCGCGACGGGCATCGAGCAGATCCGCGCGCGGCTCGAGCGCTCCGTCGACAAGGGCCGCATGCGGCGCGGTCGCAGCGCGCCTGGAGCCGGCCGGCGAGCTGTCAGACCTCGCACCGTGCGAGATCGTCATCGAGGCCGCGCCCGAGCGCCTCGAGCTCAAGCAGTCGCTCTTCGACGCGCTGGAGGCCGTCGTGGCCGACGACTGCGTGCTCGCGACCAACACCTCCTCCCTGCTCGTCACGGAGATCGCTGCGAC
>JBBQBV010000195.1:0-6013 GCA_038318085.1 Solirubrobacterales bacterium | reverse complement strand
CCGGTGCGTGACGCCGCTCACGTCGCTTTGGTGACGCAACGAGAGCGAGGCCTTTCAAGCGGATGTACTGCGATCGACGGTGCGGTCGCGCCCGTCGCAGCTTCTCCTCGAAACGTTCTTGGTCCGCCTTGCTCCAGGCGGACGAGCGGTACCACTCGTCGCGCACGAGAAGGGTCCTACCCGTTCGTCCGCGAGTGCCGCTTTCGCCTCCAGTGAGCAGCGGCGGGAGTGATCGCCTCCGGTGCTCCTTTCCATGCAACGCGCTCGCGGACCAGCTGCCCTACCGACACGCGCGACAAGCGGTCGTCTCGCCCGACGCATCCCGATCACCCTCACCTGGGAGGGAACGCAGTCATCGGGATCGGTGCTGAGCCTCTCCCGGCATTTCATACAGGGAGTATGTCGGCAGCTTCGCGCTCACGAGCCGCGGGCGGGCGGGTGGGCAGGGGAGGGGCAATCCCTTCTGCGGAATTAGGGCTCGGTCCCCCGCAGGAGGGATTGGTCCTTCCCTGCCCCGGCTGGCCTAATCGAAGACGCCCGGCCGCCTCGTGAAGCTGGTCTACGGCCGCGGCAAGCGCGACTAGCCCGCGGCCCCCATCGCCGCGGGCGCCGAGTGCAGCGCGGTCAGCTCCCGGCGCAGGGTGACGCGGCCGCGGTGCTGGAGGCCGTGGATCGCGTCCTCCGAGCGCCCGAGCCGCACGGCGATCTCGCCCGGCGAGAGGCCGAGGACGAAGCGCATGACGATCACGTCGCGCTGCTCAGCGGGCAGCTTCTCGAGCGCGGCCCGCAGGTCCTGCGAGCGCTCGCGGGCCAGCGAGGAGTCCTCGAGCTCGGGGGAGCGGACCTCCTCGCACGGCACGGCACGGCGGGCGCGCATGTGGTCGATCGCCGCGTTGTGCGCGATGCGCAGGATCCAGGCGGAGAACGGCACCGTGCGCGGCTCGTAGCGGGCCAGTGCGGTCATGAGCTTGGCGAAGATCAGCTGGGTGACGTCCTCGGCCTCGTGCTCGTCGCGGACGATCGAGCAGACGTAGCCGTAGACGTTGTCGGCGTAGCGCAGGTACAGGAAGCGCATGGCGTCCTCGTCGCCCAGCTTGGCGTTGAGGATCGCGACGTGGACGATGTCCTCGCCGTCGCTTGCGGGCTCGAGGCGGCGCCGGCGGAAGCGCTCACCCCGTCCGGTGGCGGCGAGGCGATCGGCTTCGCGCTTGACGGCGGTCGGCAGGACGGACAGCGTGGCGGACTTGGTCATGGGATGCCTCCCCCCTGGAGGCGGTACCGAGCGAACAGGGGGCAGCATGTCCGGCGTCCGTCATCTGTCAGTCAAGCCCTAGGTTAAGAGAGAATCAAGCGCTGAGAAGTGTCCGGAGTCGGACCTCTCACGAGCGCGGAGGACTCATGAGCGACGCAATCACGCCACGCACCGCGGATCTCGGACTGCGCACGCCCGTCGCCTACCGCGCCGTCTTCGAGTTCTTTCCCGCCGGGGTGGTCGTCGTCGACGGGCGTGGGCAGGTCCAGGGCACGAACCTGCGCGCCAAGGGGCTGCTCGGGCCGATGCTCGAACGGGAACGCGTCCGCTGCTGCGATCTGTTCGACTGCCGGCGCGCCAACACCCCGCTGGCCGACCACTGCGTCACCGAGCTGGCGCTCTCCCACGAGGGCCCGCTGCCCGAGGTGCGCGTCGACCTCCCGCAGCGCGGCGGCAGCACAGGCTCGGTGTGGATCACCGCCGCGCCCTTCGGCGGCGCCGAGCCGGCCGTCGTCCTGCAGATCCGCACGGGCGTGGTCGGTGACCGGCGCCGTCGCACGGAGCCGCACTGGATGGGCGGCCCGCGGCTGCGCATCTTCACCTTCGGGCGCAGCCGCGTGGAGAGCGGGGAGGGGCCGCTCGCCGGCGAGTGGCTCGGGCACCGGCCCGGCCACGTGCTCAAGTACCTCGTCACGCACCGCGAGCGGATCGTCCCGTCCGACGAGCTGATCGAGACCTTCTGGCCGGCGGCGGGGCCGAAGGGCGTGACGAGCGTGCGCCAGGCCATGCACACCCTGCGCGACCGGCTCGAGCCCGAGCGCCCCAAGCACGGCGCCTCGGCCTTCGTGTCCGCCCGCTCGGGCGGCTACGAGCTCGAGCGCTCGGCGATCTGGATCGACGCCGAGGACTTCGAGACCTGCGTGCGCGAGGGCATGCGCGCGCACCTGCACGGAGAGGCGGAGGTCGCCGAGGTCACGCTCTCGCGCGCGACCGGCCTGTACCGCGGCGACTTCCTCGCCGAGGAGGCCTACGCGGAGTGGGCGTTCGCCGAGCGCGACCGCCTGCGCGACCTGGCCGCCCAGGCGCTACGCGCGCTGTCGGAGATCAAGCGCGCCGGAGGCGACCTCGAGGGGGCGACGGAGCAGCTGCACCGCCTCGCCGAGCTCGAGCCCTTCGACATGACCGTCCAGCGCGACCTGCTCGCGATGCTCGTCCGCCGCGGCCGGCACGCCGAGGCCGCCCGGCGCCACGACCTCCTGCGCGGGCGCTACCGCAAGACGTTCGGCGAGGATCCGCCGTTCGATCTCTCGTCGGTCACGCAGCAGATGCACCCCGCGTAGGCCTGCTCGGACTCGCCAGGAGTCCGCGCCCTGCCCTGGCCTTACAGCGCCGGACCCCGGACGCCGATCCTGTCACATGCACTCGTTCAGCCCGCTGCGGTTGACCGCCGTTGACCTGTCCGGCCAGATCGTCGGCCGCATCGAGTCGACCTATCCCTACGACGGCACCACCCCCGAGTTCGCCGTCATCCGCCTCGACCCCCGCGCCGGCCTGGGCCAGACGCGGCTCGTGCCGCTGGCCGGCTCGCAGCGCTACGACGAAACGCTGCAGTTCGTGTACACCTTCGCCGAGATGGTGGGCGCCCCGTCGCCCGACGACGCCCGCTGGGGGGTCGAGCAGGCCGACGCGGCGCGCGCCTACTGGTAGCCGGGCTCCGCGGATAGGCTTCGCCGATGGCCAAGCACCTCTGGCTGTTGCGCCACGGCGAGGCGGTGCCGCACGGCTCGCGCCCGGACTTCGACCGCGAGCTGACCCCCAAGGGCGAGCGGCAGGCACGGACGGCGGGCAGCGCGCTCGCGCGCGCGGGCGTCGAGTTCGACGCCTGCTACACGAGCCCGAAGGTCCGGGCGCGCGACACGGCGCGGCTGGCCTGCGAGCAGCTGGGCGTGGACTTCGAGGAGACGCCGCCGCTCGAGGACGGCTTCGACGCCGCCGACGCGCGCGAGCTGCTCCTGGCCCACGACGACGGCGCCCACGTGCTCGCCGTCGGTCACGAGCCGGACTTCTCGGCGGTCGTCCACGAGCTCACCGGCGGCCGGATCGACTTCAAGAAGGGCGGCGTCGCCGCCGTCAAGCTCGCCGGCGCCCCCGCGCTCGTCGTCCTGCTGCGGCCGGCCGAGCTCGAGTCTATGGCGGGCTGAGCGCGGCCAGCGCCATCGCGAGCGCGACCTCAGCTCGCTCGCGCAACGACCGGACGAGCAGGAACTCATCAGGGTTGTGCGCGCGGCCGCCGCGCGGGCCGAGGCCGTCGACGGTGACGGGGATGACCGGGGCGAAGTGGCTGGCGTCGCTGGCGCCGCCGCGCGCGTGGCCGTGCAGCGGTCGGCCGAGCACGGCGGCGGCGCGCTCGAGCGCGCCCGCGTCTGCGACGCGGGCGTCCATGCCGGGCCAGACACGCAGCAGGCCGGCCTGCAGGCGGACACCCTCGTACTCCTCGGGCACCGCCGCGAGCACCGCATCGAAGGCGGCGCGGTCGTCCGCGCGCAGGTCGCAGAACAGCTCGCCGTCGGCCGGCACGACGTTGAAGGCCTCGCCGGACTTCAGGATCGTCGGCACGGCGGTCAACCGGTGCTCGCCGTTCGGGTCGTGACGGGTGGCGACGGCCTGCGCGACGGTCGCGAGCGCCAGCAGCGCGTTGCGGCCGGCGTCCGGGGCCGAGCCCGAGTGCGAAGCGCGTCCGTGCGCGCGCACGTGCAGCGTCCCGGCGCCCTTCCGGCGCACGACCACGGCGTCCTCGCCGCTGGCGGCGGTCTCGCCCGCCTCGAAGCACAGGCACGCGTCCCAGCCGGCGAAGGTCTCCGCGTGCGCGAACGGCGCCGTGCGCCACTCCTCGTCGCAGACCAGCAGCAGCGCCGCCTCGGCGAACAGCTCCGGGCGCCCCGCGAGCGCGCGCAGCACGCCGAGCGCGAGGACGTCGCCGCCCTTCATGTCGATGCTGCCGGACCCGACCAGCTTGCCCTCCTCCCGCCGCAGGGGCTGGTGGGCGTCGTGGGCGACGACGGTGTCGAGGTGGCCGAGCAGCAGGACGCGGCCCGCCCCCGTGCCCCGCAGCCGCGCGAGCAGGTCAGGGGCGTGCCCGGGGGACGAGCAGGCAGGGCGCTCGATCTCGGCCTCGTCCCCGACGAGCGCGGCGCAGACCGAGGCGCACTCCTCGGCCGCGGCGCGGTCCCCCGAGGGCGACGAGACCGCCACCAGCGCCTCCAGCTCGCGCGCGGCGTGGCGAGCGATGCGCTCCGCCTCGTCGTGAACCCAGGGATCCATGACCCCTGAAGCTAACGTCCTGTGCCGTGCCGGAGCTCCCCGAGGTCGAAGCCACAGTGCGTCTGCTGGACGCCGCGGTGCGGGGCGCGACCGTGGAATCGACGCTCGCGCCCGGCGTCAACGTGCTCAAGACGTTCGATCCGCCGCTGCAGGCGCTCGACGGCTCGGTGATCGCCGGTCTGCGCCGGTGTGGCAAGCTCGTCCTGCTGGACGCCGAGAGCGAGGCGCACGGGCCGCTGACCCTCGTCATGCACCTGATGAGCGCCGGCCGGCTGCAGCTGTACCCCAAGCGCGCGTCGATGAAGGACCGCACGTCGCGGCTGCTGATCCGCCTCGACGGCGACCGCGAGCTGCGGCTGCGCGAGTTCGGGACCAAGCAGGCGGCCTGGGCGCGGCTGTACACCCTCGCGGGGCTCGGCGAGGACGACCATCTGCGCAACCTGGGGCCCGAGGCGTGGCCGGACCCGCCGCCCCCTGAGGACCTGCGCGAGCGCCTCGACGTCCCGCGGCCGCTGCACTCCGCCCTGCGCGACCAGAAGATCCTGGCCGGCATCGGCCGCACCTGGGTCGACGACATCCTGCACGCGGCCGGGCTGTCCCCGTTCAAACGCGGCGACGACCTGTCCGAGGCAGAGGCGAAGGGCCTGCGCGAGGCGATCCTGGGCGAGCTGGGGCGGGCCGTCGACTACTACGCCGGGCACTGGTCGCTGCCGCTGCCCGACAAGCAGGCCAAGGTCGCCCGCGTCCACGCCCACCAGGGCGAGCCGTGCCTGCGCTGCGACACCGTCCTGGAGGCCGTCTTTTTTGAGGACTACGTGATGACCTACTGCCCGCACTGCCAGACGGGCGGGCGCATCCTCAAGGACCGGCGGCTGTCGCGGCTGCTCAAATAGCCTTGCGGTCATGATCGAGCCCGGCGAGCGCGCACCCGCCTTCACCCTCCCGAACCACGACGGCGACAACGTGTCGCTTGGCGACTTCGCCGGCCGGACCGTGGTCGTGTACTTCTACCCCAAGGCCAACACGTCGGGCTGCACCACGCAGGCGTGCGGCGTGCGCGACCACCGCGGCGACTACGAGGAGGCCGGCGCGGTGGTCCTCGGCGTCTCGCCCGACCCGGTCGCCGACGTCAAGCGCTTCCATGACGCCCAGGAGCTCAACTTTCCGCTGTTGGCCGACGCCGACCACGCGGTCTGCGAGGCTTATGGGGTCTGGCAGGAGAAGTCGATGTACGGGCGCAAATACTGGGGCGCGACCCGCTCGACCTTCATCATCGACGGCGAGGGCATCGTCCGGCAGGTGATCGCCAAGGCCAAGCCGGCGACGCACGACGACGAGGTGCTCGCGGCCCTGGCCGCCTCCTGAAGGTCAGTCCCACCAGAGGCCGACGAGGCTGTGGCCCGCCGGCAGCGGCGGCAGGCCGGGCGGATCGTCGAACCA
>JBBQBV010000194.1:0-6029 GCA_038318085.1 Solirubrobacterales bacterium | reverse complement strand
TCGCTGACGCGCTTCTTCGCCGCCGGGATGCTCATGAACGTCGCCGCGGCGATGGACCTGCCGGAGCTCGTCGAGGGCGATGGGTGGCTCATCGCGTGCGACCCGGCATCCGCCGGCGCAGCGGCCGGCGCCTGAAGCCCTGCTGCCAGGGGACCGAAGCGGGTCCCACGAGCATGCCGGCGAGACCCAGGTCGTGCGCAGCGCGACCGGCCTGGCTGAGCGGAACCGACGGGCCGGAGAGGCCGGGCAATCAGCGTGCGTACCCGCCAAGCGCGCCGCGCAACGGACGCGGGGCGCTGCTTCCGATCGTGGGTAGGGTGGATCGCAATGGGCGATCGTCTCATCGGTGTGGACGTCGGCGGCACCAAGGTATCCGTCGCCGTCCTCGAGGACGGCGTCCTGTCCGAACCCGTCCTGTGCCACACGGAGCTGTCGAGCTCGGGGGCGCTCGTCGACCAGCTCGTCGAGGTGATCCAGGACGCCGGCGACGCGGCGTCGGTCGGTCTCGGCGTTCCGAGCGTCATCGACTTCAGGACGGGCGCCGCGCGCTCGTCGGTGAACATCCCGCTGCAGGGGGTTCCCCTGCGCGAGCTGCTCGGCGACCGTCTCGGCGTGCCGGTCTTCGTCGACAACGACGCGACGGTCGCCGCGCTGGCCGAGGCGCACGACGACAACATGCAGCTCATCGCATCCTCGCTGGTGATGATCACCGTCGGGACCGGCGTCGGCGGCGGCATCGTGATCGGCGGGCGGATCTATCGCGGCGCCACGGGCGCGGCCCCCGAGCTGGGCCACATCATCATCGGCTCGGACCTGCGCAACGGGGGGCCGGCGCCGATGGACAAGCCTCCGCACCCCGACTCGCTCGAGTACCTCGCGGCGGGCAAGGCGCTGGACAGGCTGGGCCACGAACGGGGGATCGGCGACGGCCACGCGGTCGTCGACGCCGCCCACGCGGGCGAGGCGGCAGCGCTGGAGTGCATGCGCATCCTCGGCGAGCGCCTCGGCGTGGGCATCGCCAACGTGATCAACCTCTTCGACCCCGAGGTGGTCGTGATCGGCGGCGGCGTGTCGCAGGCCGGCGACCTGCTGCTCGGCCCCGCGCGGGAGATGGCCGCCGGGCTGATCCTCCCCGGCGTCGGCACCGAGACCAGGATCGTGCCGGCACGCTACGGGCCGCGGGCGGGAGTGCGCGGCGCGGCGCTGCTCGCCGGCCAGGAGCTCGACCGGGAGCCCGTCAGGGATCATTGATGCGGGTCGCCGTCGGATTCGACCACGCCGGCGTCCCCTTCCGCGAGCCCGTGCTCGCAGCCGTGCGGGCCGCGGGCCACGACCCCGTCGACGTCGGGGATCGCGACGACTACCCCGACACCGCGGTCGACGTCGCCCGCGCCGTGCTGGACGGCGGCTGCGAGCGCGGCATCGTCGTCTGCGGCAGCGGCGCCGGCGTGGCGGTGGCCGCCTGCAAGATCGAGGGCATCCGCGCCTCGATGGGCCACGACACCTACACCGCGGCACAGTGCGTGCTGCACGACAACTGCAACGTGCTCGCCCTCGGCGCCCGGGTCATCGGCCCGAAGATCGCCGAGGCGTGCACGCAGGCCTTCCTCTCGGCCGCCTTCACCGGCGAGGAGCGACACGTCCGGCGTGTTAAGAAGATCGCAAGGCTGGAACGGGAAGGCCTTCCCCCTATGGACGACCCCAAGGAGATCTGAACCATGACGACCCAGCAGGTCAACGAGCGCCTCGCCGCGATCACGGCGGCGGGCACCAGCATCTGGCTGGACCAGATCAAGCGCAGCCTCCTCACCGGCGGCGAGCTGAAGCGACTCGTCGAGGAGGACTCGCTGCGCGGCGTCACGTCCAACCCCTCCATCTTCAACCAGGCCATCCTCGGCTCCGAGGACTACGACGACCTGCTCGAGAAGCTCGCGGCCGACGGCAAGGACGACCGCGAGATCTATCAGGAGATCGCGATCCGCGACATCCAGGACGGCTGCGACGTCCTGCGCACGGTCTACGACTCCAGCGACGGGGCCGACGGCTTCGTGAGCTTCGAGGTCGACCCCGACCTCGCGTTCGACACCGACAAGACGATGACCCAGGCGCGCGAGTACTGGCAGCGCGTGGACCGCCCCAACCTGCTGATCAAGATCCCGGCCACCACGGAGGGCGTCCCGGCGATCGAGCAGATGATCTACGAAGGCCTGAACATCAACGTGACGCTGCTGTTCGGGGTCGAGGAGTACACGACGGTCGCCGAGGCCTTCATCAAGGGCCTGGAGCGGCGGGTGGCCGACGGCGAGAACGACGTGAGCATGTCCTCCGTCGCGTCGTTCTTCGTCTCGCGCGTGGACACCGAGGTCGACAAGCGCCTCGAGGCGCTCGGTCACACCGAGCTCGCCGGGCGCGCGGGCCTCGCCAACGCCCGCGCCGCCTATCGCGCATTCCAGCGCGTGTTCGAGGGCGAGCGGTTCGCGGCGCTGCGCGAGGCGGGCTGCCCGGTCCAGCGCCCGCTGTGGGCCTCGACCGGGGTCAAGAACCCGCAGTACCCCGAGACGCTCTACGTCGACGGCCTCGTCGGCCCGCACACCGTCAACACGATGCCGCTCCCGACACTGATGGCGACGCGCCAGTCGGGCGAGGTCACGGGCGCGACGGCGGCCGAGGACCCGCAGCCCGACCTCGACGCCCTGCGCGACGCGGGCATCGACCTCGACGACGTCACGGCGAAGCTGCTGCGCGACGGGATCGAGGCCTTCATGGTGCCGATGGCGAAGCTGCTCGACGGCATCGAGCGCAAGCGCGAGGCCGTCGTCACCGGGCGCCCGGTGACGATCGAGGCCAACCTGCCGGCGGAGCTCGAGGGACCGCTGGCCGAGCGCGTGCGCCGCGCCGCCGAGGAGGACGTCGCGCGCCGCATGTGGCAGCGCGACGGCACGCTGTGGGCGCCGGAGGGCACCCCGGAGGTCACCGACCGCCTCGGCTGGCTGACGATCGCCGACAAGATGCTCGAGGAGGCCGACGCGCTCGACGCCTTCGTGGCGGAGTGCCGGGCCGACGGCCTGACGGACGCGGTGCTGCTCGGCATGGGCGGCTCGAGCCTCGCGCCCGAGGTCTTCCGCCTCTCCTACGGGCAGCGCGAGGGCGGCCTGCGCCTGCACGTGCTCGACTCCACCGAGCCGCTGCAGGTCGCTGCCGTCGAGGCGGAGATCGACGTCGCGACGGCGCTGTTCATCGTGTCGACGAAGTCGGGCGGCACGATCGAGACGCTGTCGCTGTTCCGGCACTTCCACGCGCAGCAGGGCGACGGCAGCCATTTCATCGCCGTCACCGACCCCGGCTCATCACTGGTCGACCTCGCCGAGGAGTATGGCTTCCGCCGCGCCTTCCTCAATGACTCCGAGATCGGCGGGCGCTATTCGGCGCTGTCGTACTTCGGGCTCGTGCCGGCCGCGCTGGCCGGGGTCGACGTGCGGCCGATCCTCGAGGGCGCGCAGGTCGCCGAGCAGGCGTGCTCGGACTTCGAGGCGCCCGAGGACAACTCGGGCCTTTGGCTCGGGCTCGCGCTCGGCGAGCTCGCGCGCGCCGGCCGCGACAAGCTCACCTTCGTCGTCGACGACCCGCTCGGCTCCTTCGGCATCTGGGCCGAGCAGCTCGTCGCCGAGAGCACCGGCAAGCAGGGCCGCGGCCTCTTCCCGATCGCCGACGAGCCGGTGCTGGCGGCGGACGCCTACGGCCTCGATCGCGTCTTCCTCCACCTCCGCAACACGGAGGCGCCCGACGCGCGCCACGACGACCACATCGCGGCGCTCGCCGACGCCGGACACCCGACGATCACCATGCAGGCCGCGGGGCCGGACGACCTCGGGCGCGTGTTCTTCCTGTCGGAGTTCGCGACCGCCGTGGTCGGCTGGGTGCTCGAGATCAATCCGTTCGACCAGCCCAACGTCCAGCAGGCCAAGGACGCGACCAAGAAGGTGCTGGACGAGGGGTCACCCGAGCTCGAGGACGGGGATCTCCCGGCGCTGCTGGCCGGCCTGGAGCCGCCCGGCTACCTCGCGATCATGGGCTACCTGCCCTACTCGGACGAGATCGAGGCCGCGGTCGGCCGGCTGCGCGCCGCGGTCATCGAGCGCCGCCACACGGCGACCACGTTCGGCTACGGCCCGCGCTTCCTGCACTCGACCGGCCAGTTCCACAAGGGCGGCCCGCCGGTCGGGCGCTTCCTCCAGTTCGTGAGCGACTCCGACGCCGACGCCGAGATCCCGGGCGGGGCGTTCGGCTTCCGCACGCTGATCAACGCGCAGGCCGACGGCGACCTGCAGACCTTGCGCGACCACGGGCTCGAGGCGGTCCGCGTGCGCTTGGACTCCGGGGATCTGCCCGGGGCCATCGACGACCTCAGGGGGAGTGTCTGATGCAGCTCGGGTTCGTGGGCCTGGGGAAGATGGGCGGCAACATGGTCCACCGCATCCACCGCGACTCCGATCACCAGGTGGTGGCATTCGACCTCAACGACGGGCACATCCGCGACGCCGAGGGCAACGGCGCGACCGCCGCCTCGTCGCTCGAGGACCTCGTCGCAAAGCTCGACGCGCCACGGCTCGTGTGGATCATGGTCCCGGCCGGCGACCCGACCCAGCAGACGGTCGACGCGCTCGCGGAGCTGCTGGAGGAGGGCGACACGATCGTCGACGGCGGCAACACGAAATGGCACGACGACGTCGCGCGCGCCGCGGTGCTGATCGAGCGCGGCATCCGCTACATGGACGTCGGGACCTCGGGCGGGGTCTGGGGCCTCGAGGTGGGCTACTGCATGATGGTCGGCGGCCACCCGGAGTCGGTCGAGCAGCTCGCGCCGATCCTCGACGTGCTCGCCCCGCCCGACGGCTGGCGCCACTTCGGCGACGCGGGCGCGGGCCACTTCGTGAAGATGGTCCACAACGGCGTGGAGTACGGGATCATGCAGGCCTACGCCGAGGGCTTCGAGATGATGCACAAGTCGAGGTTCCCGATCGAGCTCAAGGAGGTCGCGGGGCTCTGGAATCGCGGCTCGGTCGTTCGCTCGTGGCTGTGCGAGCTGGCCGAGCGGGCCTTCGAGCAGGAGGGCAACGACCTTGAGAACCTCGGCGGCAGCGTCGCGGACTCGGGCGAGGGCCGCTGGACGCTCGCCGACGCGATGGATCTCGAGGTCCCGACCCCGGTGATCGCGGCCGCGCTCTACGCGCGCTTCTATTCGCGCGACGAGGGCGAGTACAGCCACAAGGTCCTGGCGGCGCTGCGCAACCAGTTCGGCGGCCACGACGTCCAGCGCGCGGCGGGGAGCGGCTTCTAGGTGGCCGCCTCGGTCCCCACCGACGCCGCCGAGCGCGAGGTGGGCGAGAACCCGCTCGTCGAAGGGCTCGAGCGCCTCCCCGTCCCGCCGACGACGATGGTCATCTTCGGCGCCTCGGGCGACCTCGCCCACCGCAAGCTCCTGCCCGCGCTCTACAACCTCGCGCACGAGGGGGCGCTCCCCGAGCGCTTCAACCTGATCGGCGCCGCGCGCCGCGAGCAGACCGACGAGGAGTTCCGCGAGGTCGCGAAGGAGTCGATCGAGTCCAACTCCCGCCGCGAGCCCGACCAGAAGGTGCTCGAGAGCCTGCTCGAGCGCATGCGCTACGTCTCGGTGCCCTTCGACGACAGCGAGGCCTACGGCACGCTGGGCTCGATCATCGAGGAGCTCGACGAGGACGCCGGGCAGCCGCTGGCGCGCATGTACTACCTCTCGACGGCGCCCGAGTTCTTCTCCGTGATCGCCGATGAGCTCAAGCGGGCGGGCCTGCACCGGCACAAGAAGGCGGACGTCCGCGTCGTGATCGAGAAGCCGTTCGGCACCGACCTCGAGTCGGCGCGCGAGCTCCAGAAGGTCGTCTCGAGCGTCTTCCGCGAGCGCCAGGTCTTCCGCATCGATCACTACCTGGGCAAGGAGACCGTCCAGAACGTCCTCGCGTTCCGCTTCGCGAACCTGATGTTCGAGCCGGTCT
>JBBQBV010000193.1:0-6086 GCA_038318085.1 Solirubrobacterales bacterium | reverse complement strand
GTGACGGGTACGCCACGCGGCACAACCCGTTCGTCTACTTCCACTCGGTGATTGACAGTCCCGACTGCGCCAAGAACGGCGTCCCGCTCCGTCGGCTCAGCGCCGACCTGCGCCGCGAGAAGACGACCCCCAACTTCGCCTACATCGCGCCCTCGCTGTGCAACGGCGGTGACGTCACCCCGTGCGCCGACGGCCGGCCGGGTGGGTACGCCGCGGTGGACGCGTTCCTCAAGCGCTGGGTCCCGCAGATCCTGCGCTCACCCGCCTACCGCAAGAGCGGCATGCTGGTGATCACCTTCGACGAGGCGCCGGCCGCCGGACCGGCCGCCGACTCGAGCGCCTGCTGCGGCGAGCAGCCGGGTCCGGCGAGTCCCAACCCGGGCGGCCTGCTCACCCCCGGCCCGGGCGGCGGGCGCGTGGGTGCGCTCGTGCTCTCCCCCTTCGTGGCCGGGGGTGATGTCAACCAGCGCCCCTTCAATCACTACGCCCTGCTCCACAGCGCGCAGTCGCTGCTCGGCCTGGGAAGCCTCGGCTACTCGGGCCAGCGCGGTCTGCCCGTCTTCGGCGCCGACGTGTTCACCAAGCCGGCGTCCTGACCGTGCCGGGTGCGCCGGGCCGCGCGCTGACTGCCGCGACCGCTGCGCTCGCGCTGAGCGGGTGCGGGATCGAGGTCGTCCCGGCCGAGCATGAACGGCAGCACGCCCGCATGCCTCCTGCGCCGTTGCTGCGGGCCACATCGTCCTCCGCGCCCGAAGCAGGCGCCTGTCGCGACCACGGCGCGCACCGTGGGCGCCACGCGGCCGGCGCCTGTGGTCGCAGCCCACAGCGCGTCGTGGTGGTCGGTCGTGGAGATACCCTCGAGCTGGGCGAGCTAACCGTGCGTGTCCTGGAGCAGACCGTGCGCCGCACCCTGCCGGCCACACGGGCTCGGCTCGTCGATCCGCACTACACGTTCGTGCTCATGCGCCTCGACGTCGTCAACAAGCTCGCTCGGCCGGCCCGGTTCGGCCGCGCTGTCGATGTGGGCCGCCAGCCCCAGGTGATGCTGCGGCTGGCAGGACGCTGGTATCCCGAGTACCAGCAGGCGGAGCGCAAGATTCGCGACGGCTTTGGCCGCCAGCGTCGCCCGATCCCCGCCGGTGAGCTGCGCAGCGGCCGAGTGGTCTTCGGCGTACCGCGAACGCACGCCCGCCGGCTGGCCCACGGCAGTAACGCACTGGGCGTCGTCGGCTTCGGTGAGACCGGCGGCTCGCTGCGGCCAGGAACTCTGGGGCTTATCCGGCTTGGCCCAGAGCGCTGATATCGCTAGTCGGCCTCGGTCCGCGGCCAGTCGATCCCCTCGGCCAGCTCGGCCGGCCCAAGGTTGATCAGTCGGCTGCGCTTCACCGGGTGGTACTCGCCGCGCTCGATCCCCAGCCACTCGACCGTCCGCGTCTGTGGGTCGACGATCAGAAGCTCGTCGACATGATGGGCGGCGTAGAACGGGAGCTTCTCCCACGTCTCATCGCCGGGAGACACGATCTCGACCACGAGCGCGGCGGTGGAGAGCCATACCCCGGCGGTTCCGGGCTGGTGTAGGCCGCCGTCGGGCACGCGGAAGTCATGCTCGGAGTGGCCCAGGTTGAACGCGCCCATAGCCGGCACCAACTCGGCAGCGGCCGCAAGCGGGCCCAGGAGGACGGCGAGCTGCTGGGTGATTTGGGCATGCTCGAAGCGGGGCGCCGGGACCATGTGCAGGACACCGTTCCACACCTCGTCGAGGCGGTCGAGCCCGGAGCGCCGGCGACGCTCCAGCAGCTCGTCGAGGCCTGCCGAAGGGGGATCCAGGATCACCGTGCGCATGACCACGAGCGTACCGAGGAGTGAGGCGCAACCTGACACGACCTGCGCATCCGGTTCGCCGCGCGCCTGCTCACGACGCTCCACGGCGTCGGGCGCCGCGTACAGCCGGACGCGGCGCCCAGCGCTCGCAGGCGGCGGGATCGAGCCGGTGCAGCCGTGCAGCCGAGGTAGATGAGCTCAAACAGTGAACACTTGCCGATCGCTCAGGGACATTGGCTCAGCAAAGAGATCGGCGGTCATGTCGCGGCATCGGCGAAGCAGCTCCAAGTATCGGCCCCGAGGGACTTCGACAGCGCTAGCGGGGGGCGTTGCGAACGCGAAGCTTCTCGGCGGTCTTGCCGATCTGCGTGGCGTGATGCATCGTCCTCTCCCGCAGCTGCGCCGCGCGGGCCTGCGACTTGCGGATCCTCGCGAGTGCCTGAGCGCGTCTGTCGGCCGGAACCGTTGATGTCGCCATGCTCGACAAGGCTACTCCCGCGAGCCTGGATCCACCAGCGTGAGGTCGACCAGCTCAGTGACCTGCTGCTGCAGCTCGTCGAGCTGGCCTTGGAGGGTTTCGATGGCGGCCCTGGCCTCGTCGGCCACCTCGGCATCCGCCGGGTAGCCGAGGCCGGTGGTTGACAGCTGGGTGGGCAGGCGCCCGCGGCTGGCCTGCGCTAAAGACGCTCACGACCGCGAGGACGATCGCGAAGACAGCTGCGGCGCGCTCGACGTGCAGCAGCACCGTCAAGCCCAGCGCCACGCCGGGAAGCCGGCGCGGCGCACCCTCGACAAGGGTGATGACGATCGCCGCGGCGACTACGAGCGCGAGCAGAAGGGTCAGGAGGGCCTGGCGCGACCTCACGCGGCGGCGCTCTCATGCGCCCGGGCGTCCTCAGCTGCGCGCCAGGCCGAACGGAGGGCCCGGCGCGGAGCGCGCATGACGGTAAGGTCGACGACATAGCTCATGCGAGCGACGCTACGGCACGCGGCGGCGAGAACGAGTGATGCGCGCGGAGGCTTGCCGTTGGGTCCGGGGGCGCGTCGGACGAGCTCGGCCGGTCGGGACCGGCGCTCGCCGACGACGTCGCCGCACGGCGAGTGTCACGCGCGCGACGCGCCCGTCGGGACCGGCGGGCGCACGCGCAGCCGCGGCACGTCGCCCCCGACCACGAGGGCGGCGAGCGCTCCCCGGTCGATCTTGCCGACGGGCGAGCGGGGGATCGACTCGAGCACGCACATCTCGTCGGGCAGCTTCTGGCGCGAGAGCGTCTCCCCGAGACGGGCGCGCACGTCGTTGAGACCCGGGGGCTCGGGACCCGAGGGGACGACGCACGCGCAGATGGCCTCGCCGAGGACCAGGTCGGGCGTGGGGATCACGGCGCAGTCGGCGATGCCCGGGTGGCGGGCGAGCGCCGTCTCCACCTCCCCGCAGGCCACCTTGAGCCCGCCCCGGTTCACGACCTCCTTCAACCGTCCGGAGACGAACAGCCGGCCATCCGCGTCGAGCCAGCCCAGGTCGCCCGTGCGGTACCAGCCGCCGGTGGCCGCCGGCGGCTCGTCCCAGTAGCGAACCGGTCGGGCCGCCCCGTAGGCGATCTCGCCGACCTCGCCGACGACCAGGGGCGTGTCGTGGTCGGGGTGCAGGATGGCGACCGACCCGTCGGGCGGCGTCCCCTCCGGCCCCCGGAGCACCGTGCGGCCGACCGAGCCGCGGCGGATCTCGTCGCGATCCGTGCTCACGGTGAGAAAGCCCTCGCTGCACCCGTAGACGTACAGGAGCTCGGCCCCCAGCCGCTCGTAGATGCCCTCGATCACCTCGGGCCGGAACGGTGCCGCCGCCGAGGCCGCCCAGCGCAGGCTCTCCACCTCGCGCGGGTCGGGGCCGAGGGCGTCGAGCAGGAGGGTGAGGTGGGTCGGCGTCCCGGGGAGGATCGTGACGCGCTCGTCGCGCACGACCCGCAGCGCCTCCCGGGGGGAGAAGCGGTCGAGGAGGACGAGGCGTCCGCCGCTGGCCAGCGCCATGAGCGAGAGCTTCAGGCCGAACACGTGGTTGACCGGCAGGTACATCAGGTGGACGTCGTCCGGCTCGGGGCCGATGTGCTCGGCGAAGAACCGCACCTTGGCCCACAGGGCGGGCAGCGTCTCCATGACGGCCTTCGCCCTTCCGGTGGTGCCCGAGGTCAGGAGCAGCAGGCCGACGTCGTCCGGGGCGGCGGGTACCGGCGGGAGCGGCCCGGGAGCGGGCCGGGCGAGGAGCTCCGCGAGCACGTGCTCGCCGGCCTCGGGCGCGTGGCCGTCGAGGATGGCCACGACCGCCGGGTGGGCGGCGCGGACCGCGCGCAGGGGGGCGAGCGGGTCGGCGCGGCCGGGAGGCGGCTGGCAGACCACGGCGGCCGCCCGCGTCCGTCCCACCAGGGCGGCCAGCTCCGCGCTCGTCGAGTCCCGGTGGGCGCCCACGTGGACGGCCCCGCACGCCCAGGCGGCGCCGAGCGCGATGAGGTGCTCGGGGCAGGCCGGGAGCTGGCACACGATGCGGTCGCCGGGCTCGATCCCGAGCGAGCGGTAGGCCGCGGCCAGAGCGGCGATCCCCTCCCCCAGCTCCGCGTAGCTCAGCGTGCGCTCGCCGTGGGTCACGGCCGGACGCGACCCCCAGCGCTCGCAGGCGGCCTGGATCGAGAGAGCCAGGAGGGTGCCGCTCATGGCGCCCAGCGTAGCCTCCATGGGCGGCTTGCAGGCGGACGCAGTAGCCGTTGTGGTCGATACGGCAGATTCCCGGTGCACATCACCCGCCGGCCCCACCGCTGCAACAGAGCGTCGTCGATCGCGACCAGAACCGGCGCGCCGGCGCCGCCCAGGCGCTTGACGATCAACACGGCCAGCCGCAGCCCGAGCTCGTCGGGCTGCCAGCGCGCGTGACTGAAGAACCGGTGTGCGCGGCAGTGATCCCACACCCCCGACAGCCGCCGACGACGAGCATCCCATGCGCCGCCCGGGCCGCGATCCAGGCCGCCGAGCAGTCGGCGCGTGCGACGCCAGCGCGGCAGGTCGCAGTCACCGATCGAGTCCGCGCCCAACGCCATCGCGTAGATCAACGCCATGACCTTACGGCCCGCGTTGCCCGCCCCCGGCCGATCGGGCCGCAGCCGCACGAGGCGCGCCACCAGCGCCTCGATCCCCAGCCGCGCGGCGAGCGTCGCCGCCAACGCGATCCCAGCGTCCGGGACGACCCGCTCGTCATCGGACTTGACCCCTACGCCGTCCAGTCCGACCGGCCCGACATCCTGCACCATCGAGGTGACCTCCTGACGCCGGGCGCCGACTGCCCTATACAGTCACTTTTGCCCTGCTCAGAAGGTCATTCTTTCATTCTTTGTCATGACCCGGATGGAACCTGCTCACCAACGCGGTGGATCCAGGCTCAGCTGAGGCGCGGAGGAGTTCCGGTGTATGCGCGGCGCATCTATTGCATCGCGGCTCGTCGCTGCTATACGTTGCCCCTCGGGAGCCGATTTCCGGCTTTCCAGGAGTTGATCGGACGAAAAGGGGAGAGCAAGTGACCTTACGGGTGATGGCGGGCGATCGCATGCAGCGCCGGAGGAACGTTTTAACGAGATTTGCGCCCTTGCTCGCGCTGGGCGCGCTGCTGGCGACGGCAAGTCCGGCGGCCGCCGCGAATCCGAGCTGTGGTTCCACGATCACTTCGAGCACGACGCTGACCGCGGACGTGGGGCCATGCCCGGGCGACGGCTTGGACGTCACGGGCAGCAACATCACCCTCAACCTCGGAGGCCACCGGGTATTCGGGGCCACCCCCAACGTCAACGGCGACAACGCCGGCATCCGGCTGGTGAACGTCACTGGGGTCAGAGTAACCAACGGCACGGTCGAGGGATTCGACGCCGGCGTGGCGATCATGGGAGGGTCTCAGAACAGGGTCTCACGTCTGACCGTCAGGAACAACGTCGCCGACTTCATCGGCGGCAACGCCGGGCCGTGCGACCTGGGCGACGGCATCGCCATCGTCGACTCCAGCAACAACGCCATCGAGCGTAACCAGCTCAACCACAACGGGCCGTACGGCGCGATCTCCGTCGTCGGCAATTCCGACAACAGCGTGATCACTCGAGTTTCGGGGTTTTCTGGCGCGCTGCGTGAGGCGCGTCAGGCCGCGCGCAGGCAGCACTTCTTGTACTTGCGTTGGGTGCCGCACCAGCACGGGTCGTTGCGTTGTGGTGGCCAGGATCTGATTGTGTCGTCGCGGT
>JBBQBV010000192.1:0-6109 GCA_038318085.1 Solirubrobacterales bacterium | reverse complement strand
TCTGTCCAGCCGCAGCGAGTCCCCTCCGCTCCTCGACAACGGCGTCCTCTACTTCGGCGACGAGGGCGGCAACGTGTACGCCCTGCGCGCCTCCAACGGCCACCGGATCTGGCGCTATCACGCAAACGGTGCGGTCAAGGGAGGTCCGGCGCTGGCCAACGGCGTCCTCTACTTCGGCGACTACGGCGGCACGGTGCACGCAATCAGGCAGCAGACCGGGCGCAGGGTCTGGTCCTCTGGCACCAGTGGCGCCCAGCTCGGGCTGAGCTCGGGCACGTTCTACGCGACGCCCGCGGTGGCGTTCGGACGCGTCTACATCGGCAACACCGACAACCGCATGTACTCCTTCGTCGCGCGGACCGGCAAGCTGGCGTGGGCCCGCCAAACGGGGAACTACGTCTATGGCTCTCCGTCGGTGGCCGACGTTCCCGGCGTCGGGCCCACGGTGTACGTGGGCTCCTACGACGGCAAGTTCACGGCCTACAACGCGCGCAGCGGGGACACGCGGTGGAGCTATGACGCCGGCGGTGCGATCTCCGGCGGCTCGACCATCATCGGAGACGTCGTCTACTTCGCCACGCTCCCGGACACAGCGACGACCGGGCTCGACATCCGCCGGGGCCGGCGCGTCTTCCACTTCAGCGACGGCAAGTTCGATCCTGCGATCTCCGATGGAAAGCGCCTCTACATCGACGGCTATCGCACTCTCTACGCATTTGACCCACGCGGGGCCCCGCGGCCACGCGCTGCGCCGACTAAGTCCGGCGGTTAGTGGTTCGTCCCGTAAGTCCGTGCGCCCTTGGGCGAGACCCGGGGGCCGGCAGGCAAGGACGCAGGATCGAAGGAATACCGGAGGTATTTCGAGATTCGAGGACGCAGCATGGCGGTCATCCGGGGCCGTCCCAAGGGTGTGCGGATTTGCGGGACGAACCACTAGGGCCGCACGGAGATTCCGGCCGCGGCGATCGCCTCCTTGGCCTGGCGGACGGTGAAACGCCCGTAGTGGAAGATCGACGCGCACAGGACGGCGTCGGCCCCGGCGCGCAGGGCGTCGGCGAGGTGGGAGAGCTCCCCCGCCCCACCCGAGGCGATCACCGGCACGGCGACGGCCTCGGCCACCGCGCCGGTGAGCAGGAGGTCATAACCCTGCTCGGTCCCGTCGCGGTCCATGCTCGTGAGCAGCACCTCCCCCGCCCCGCGCTCGCTCCCCTCCCGCGCCCACGCGACGGCATCCCTGCCGGTGGCGGTCCGGCCGCCGGCCACGTGGACCTCCCACGCCTCATCACCGGGCCGTCGCCTCGCGTCGATGGCCAGCACCACGCACTGGGCGCCGAGCACCTCGGCCAGCTCATCGATCAGCTCCGGCCGCTGCACAGCGGCGGAGTTGACAGCGACCTTGTCGGCGCCGGCGTCCAGCACCGCCTGAGCGTCAGCGACGGTTCGGATCCCGCCGCCGATCGTGAACGGGACGAAGACGTCGTTTGCCGTGCGCCGCGCGAGCTCGGCGACGGTGCCCCGCTTGTCTGACGTGGCGGTGATGTCGAGGAAGACGACCTCGTCGGCGCCCTCGGCGTCGTAGAAGGAGGCCAGCTCCACCGGATCACCGGCGTCGCGGAGGTTGACGAACTCGGTCCCCTTCACCACGCGGCCTGCGTCGACGTCGAGGCAGGGGATGACGCGGCGAAAGTGCACGCTCAGAGGCTAGAGGCTTGGGGGCGCGAGCTACCCTTCGCCGGATGGTCCACACGAACGTGGAAGCGCGCCGGCAGCTTCTCGACGCGCTCGCCGAGGCAACGGACGACCTCGCTCAGGCGCTTGCGTGGTTGCGTGGTTGGGCTCCGCGTATGAGCAACTCGACGACCAGCAGGCCGATCGACTCGAGGAGCAGCTCTTCCGGCCCGTTCAGCGCGCCTACGGCCGCGCCAAGCGCACCCACGCGCAGTTCGGCGACCCGGACCTGCGCGCGGGGCTCACCGAGGTCCGCCAGCTGATCGGCGCCTCTCACAGCGTGCCCGCGGGTTCGTGCGCACGTTGGGTCGGTAGACGGCCCGCCGGGTCGGCTCGCGGACGAGGGATTCAGCGTGCGAGCACGACCCACGTGGCCGCGGGCTCGCTGTAGGACCCATCCTCCTTGCGGTAGGGCGCGAGGTTCTCGATCATCGCCGCGCGCGTCGCCTCCCGTTCGTCGTCGGGCAGCGCCTTGACCACTCGCGCCAGCGGACCGGCAAGGCTCACCAGGGCGTCCCAGGTGTCGTCGGCGTTGGCGTAGTGGAAGTCGAACTCGACCTCCGCCAGATCGGGGTCGTTGAAGCCGGCTCCCGTGACCAGCTCGTGGATCCGGGCCGGGTCACCCATGGCGAAAATGCCCGGCGCTCCCGGCTCGGGAGGCGGTATATGACCACGCTGGACCAGCGTCATCCCGGGAACCGCCGCCCAGGGATTGCGGTCGGGGGTGCACCAGACCGCGAAGGCGAGCGGCCCGCCGTCGCGCAGCAGCCGCCGCGTCTCCTTGAGAGCCGCGGCCGGGTCGGCCATGAGCATGTAGCCGTAGCGACACACCACCCCGTCCACGCTGTCGTCGTCGAGGTCCATCTTCTCGGCGTCCATCTGACGGTGCTCGACGTTGGTCAAGCCGAGCTCCTCGCCGTTGCTGCGGGCGATCTCGACCATCTCGAGGGCGAAGTCGGTCGAGATCACGCGGCCTTGCTCGCCCACGCGCTTCGCCACCGCGAACCCCAGGTCGCCCATCCCCGCGGCGACGTCCAAGAAAGCCTGGCCGGGCTGCGGGTCGGCCTTCTCGATCAGCCGGTCGTTCACCTGGCCGGTGACTTGCGACATCCAATCGCGCCGGGCCTTCCAGCCTCCGGCCATCTCGTCCCAGGTCTCCAGACTCTGCTCGCGGTAGGCAGCGAGGTCCACCATCCTCCACCTCCAGTTCGGGCCGGTGCCGACGCTACCCGGCGCGGCGAGAGAGTGCTTCTTGAGAGCTGCATCGTGGGTCTCCAGGCTACGTAGGCATTCCATCTCGAACGTGCATAGTCCCCGCAATGATCCTTGGGCACACGACGTACACGGCGCCTGCCGTGGCAGGCTGCCTGCTCGGCGTCCTAAGCCTCGCGTTCATCGTGTGGCCGTCCGAGCGATCGCCTGTCTGAAGCCCTGTCACGCTCATCGGGAGTGGTCTACCTGCGGCGGGCTGCTGCGGCCAGCGCGGGGTTGGTCCACCCGGCGTCGGTCGGGTTGACGTTCCTCCCGGGTGCGACGATCTCGTCGATGCGGTCCAGGAGCGCGGTGTCGAGCTGCACGTCCGCCGCGCCGAGCTGGGACTCGAGTTGCTCGATCGTCCGCGGGCCGATGATCGCCGCCGTCACCGCCGGGTGGCGGATGACGAACGCAAGCGCGATGTGAATCAGTGAGATGCCCGACTCCTCTGCCAGCTGCGCGAGCGCGTCGGCGGCCTCGAGCTTGGCCTGATTGGCTGGGATCGAGAGGTCATAGCGCTGGGGGATCATCGCCGCGCGCCGCGAGGTCAGGTCCTCAGACCCCTTGCGCCAGCGCCCCGACAGCCAGCCGCCCCCCAACGGGCTCCAGACGATCGCGCCCATACCGAACTCCCAGCAGGTCGGCAGCACGTCAGCCTCGATCCCGCGAGCAAGAATCGAATACGGCGGCTGCTCGCAGACGAAGCGCTGGTGGCCCCCTTCACGGGCGGCCCACTGGGCCTTGACGATCTGCGCCGCCGGATAGGCCGAGGAGCCAATGTAGCGCACCTTGCCTTGGGCCACCAGGTCAGAGAGGGCGCCCAGCGTCTCCTCGTGATCGGTCCATGGGTCCCAGCGATGCACCTGGTAGAGGTCGATCCAGTCGGTCTGCAGGCGCTTGAGCGAGGCCTCGACCTCCCGCATGACCCAGCGCCGCGAGTTGCCTGCCTGGTTGGGATCGTCGCCCATCGTGCCGTGGAACTTCGTTGCGAGCACGACGCGGTCACGCCGCCCGCCGCGCAGCGCCTTGCCGATGATCTCCTCGGACTCCCCGCGCGAATACACGTCGGCGGTGTCGATGAAGTTGATCCCGGCATCCAGCGCGCTGTGGATGATGCGGATCCCCGCGTCGTGGTCGGGCTCCCCCCAGGCGCCGAACATCATCGCGCCCAGGCACAGCGGACTCACATGGACGCCGGTCCGTCCGAGCGTTCGCTGATCCATGTCTCACAACCTACCGGTGCCGCCCCGGTCCTACGGGGTGCTGGCGGTGGTTGTGTCAATCACGTCTGAGCGCGCGCCGCACGAGGGCAGGATGACGCGCGATCCTCGGCCCGATCTTCAGGGCGAAGAGCGTGACCGCGAGCCAGGGGCGCAGATGCGGTCTGATGCGCCGTATCCGACCGTCCTCGGCGAGTTCGCAGACCATCGCATCTCCGAGCTCGAGCGGCCCCACGGCGGCGTCGCCGATGACCACGCGTACGGTGCCGTCGCCGATCTCTTCGCGCCAGCGCAACCGCGTCATGCTGGCGAAGACCGCGGTGAGCAGAATGCGGAGGTCATCCTGGCCGCGAAAGATCAAGCGGCCGGAGATGGGCGAGACCAACTCGACGTCTGCGGCAAGCGTGGCCATCACTCCGTCGATGTCGTTGGCCTCGGATGCGGCTCGATAGCGGGCGACGGCGTCGTCCATACCTACGCCGCCGCCAGCGCCTCCTGGCCCGCGACGACGGTGAACCGGCGCTCGTAGAGCGCCTTGCCGACGATGACGCCGTCGAGGTCGATGCTCGCCAGCGCCTCGAGGTCCGCGGCCGCGCCGATGCCGCCAGAGTAGATGAGCCGCGCCGCGACGGTCTCGGCGAGCTGCGTGACGCGTGCCACGTCGGGCCCTTCGAGCATCCCGTCGCGATCGACGTCGGTGTAGACGATGTGGCCTACGCCCGCCGCGTCCAGGCGCGCGATGACGGCCTCGGGCGCTTGGTCGGTCGACTCGGTCCAACCGGCGGTGGACACGTGGCCCCCGCGCACGTCGACGGCGACTGCGACGGCGTCGCCGTGTTGCACCAGCGCGGCCTCTAGCAGGGCCGGATCTCGGTAGGCGGCGGTCCCCAGCACGACGCGCGCGGCCCCGGCGGCGAGCGCGTCCGCGATCGCCGCCGCGCTCCGCAGGCCCCCGCCGACCTGGACCGGCACCCCGACTGTCCCCGCGATGGCTCGCACGTGCTCGAGGTTGACCGGCCGACCGGCGCGAGCGCCGTCGAGATCGACCACGTGCAGGGCTTGCGCGCCGGCCGCCACCCACGCGTGTGCGGCCTGCAGTGGATCCTCGGCGTACACCGTGGCCTCGTCGAAGCGGCCCTGGCGCAGCCGCACCGCCCGGCCGTCGAGGATGTCGATGGCCGGGTAGAGGATCACGCCGCCACGCGGGCGCAGATCTCCGTGAAGTTCGCAAGCAGCAGCAGGCCGTGAACGGAGGACTTCTCGGGGTGAAACTGCACGCCGAACAGCGGCTCGCGGTCCACCGCGGTGACGAAGCGCTCGCCGTACTCGGCGGTGCCGAGCACGTCGCTGCCCTGCGCCGGGCGGGGCACGAAGGAGTGCACGTGATAGAAGGCGCACGCCTCGGGGAGGCCGGCTGTCAGCGCCGACTCTCGCCGCCAGCGGACGAGGTTCCATCCGATGTGCGGAAGCTTCGCCCCGGCGGCGTCGAGCTCGGTGACCGCTCCGGGCAGGAGTCCGAGCCCCGCCGCGCCGCCCAACTCGGTGGAGGAATCGAAGAGCAGCTGGAGCCCCAGGCAGATACCGAGCACCGGCACGCCGTCGGCCAGCCGACCCGCGATCACCTCATCGAGGCCGAGGGCGCGGAGGTTTTCGATCGCCCTGGGAAACGCCCCCACCCCGGGTACGACGAGTCCGTCAGCGGCTCCTATCTCCTCGTGGTCGCCGGTGACGACCGGCCGCGCGCCCGTATGCTCGAGCGCCTTCTCGACCGAGCGACGGTTGCCCATGCCGTAGTCGACGACCGCGATCCGCGGTGTGCTCATGTGAGCGTCCCCTTCGTGCTGGGCACCCCGGTTGAGCTGGGATCGAGGGCGACAGCGGCGGCCAACGCCCGGGCGAAGGCCTTG
>JBBQBV010000191.1:0-6226 GCA_038318085.1 Solirubrobacterales bacterium | reverse complement strand
CCAGGCCTCCCCCGCACCGGCCGACGACACCCGGATGGCCGATCAGCTGACCGCGCCGTCCACTCCCGGAGTCCCGCCCGGCGGGATGACGTCCTCTGCGCCGGCCGGCGCAGACGCCGAGGGCGAACGAGTCCGCGGCCGGGCGCCGCCGACGCCGCCCGGGGCGTCGGCGCGGGCCGCCCCACACGACGTCATCCCGCCGGGCGGGACTCCGGGAGTGGACGGCGCGGTCAGCTGATCGGCCATCCGGGTGTCGTCGGCCGGTGCGGGGGAGGCCTGGAGATCGTCAGCCTCGAACCGGTCGGCCGGCGCGGCGCCGAACACGGCCGCGAAGACGGCGTCGAACGCCGTCACCTGGGCCGGATCGGACACGAGCACGGCGCGCATGGTCCAGTACAGGCGGCGGCGGCTGACCGGCCGGACCAGCGCGAGCGCCCGCGCGAGCTGCACCGACCGCTCCGGGGTCACGGGAACCCCGGCGTCGTGCAGCCGGCGGCCCAGAGCGCCCGCGAGCGCGGGGAGGTCGAGGTGGACCGTCTCGACCCGGAAGACCCCGTCGGCGGCGTCAGTCACCGCCGACGGCGAGCCGGTCCAGGCCGGCCGCGCGGATCACCTCCTGGTCCTCGGAGTACTTCAGCACCGAGCCGAGCGTGCGCTCGATCGCCGCGGCGTCCAGGCGCTGCACGCCGAGCAGCTCCAGCGCGGCCAGCCAGTCGATCGCCTCGGCGATCCCGGGCGGCTTCTGCACGTCGCTGTCGCGCATCCGCGCGACGGCGTCGGCGACCTGCACGGCCAAGGACGCGGAGGCCCCCTTCACCCGCCGGCGCACGATGTCGACCTCGCGCTGCGGGCTGGGGTAGTCGATCCAGTGGTACACGCAGCGGCGCTTGACGGCGTCGTGCAGATCGCGCGTGCGGTTGGACGTCAGCACGATGATCGGCGGGTGTGTGGCGCGGATGGTGCCGATCTCGGGGATCGTCACCGCCGCCTCGGCGAGCAGCTCGAGCAGGAACGCCTCGAAGTCGCCGTCGGCGCGATCGATCTCGTCGATCAACAGCACGGCCGGGCGCGGCCCGGGATGCTCGAGCGCGCGCAGCAGCGGGCGGCGGATGAGGTACTCGGGACCGAACAGCGCCTCCTCCCCCAGGGGGGCGCCGGAGGCGTCGGCCAGGCGGATGCTCAGCAGCTGACGCGGATAGTTCCACTCATACAGCGCCTCGGCCGCGTCGATCCCCTCGTAGCACTGCAGGCGGATGAGCGGCGTGTCGAGCAGGCGGGCCAGCGACTTGGCCGCCTCGGTCTTGCCGACCCCGGCCTCCCCCTCGAGCAGCAGCGGCTGGGGCAGGCGCAGGCCGACGAACAGCGAGGTGGCCAGGCCCTCGTCGACGAGGTAGTCGACGTCGGCCAGCCTGCGGGCGAGCGTCTCGACGTCGGGGACGAGGTGCTCGATCTCGGCGGTCACGACCGCCCCGCCGCGGCCAGGACCGCCTCGTAGTCCTCGAGCGTGTCGACGTCGAGCGGGATCGCGCCGCCGATCGGGACCTCGGCGACCTCGCCCGCCCGCCGGTCGAGCAGCCGCCAGACGCCCTTGTCGCCGTGCAGGTCGGCCAGGTCGCCGAACACCTCGCGGGAGAAGGCCAGCGGATGCCCGCGCCCGTCCGCGTAGCGGCACACCGCGAGCGGCGCCTCACCCCGGCCGGCCAGCAGCTCGGCGACCGTGGCCGCCGTCACGCCGGGCTGGTCGCCCAGCAGCAGGACGAGCACGCCGCAGCGCGGGTCCACCACGCTCAGGGCCGCCGCGATCGACGAGGAGCAGCCTTCGCCGTAGGCCTCGTTGACCACGACGTCGGCGCCGGCGAGGTCCACGGCGCCGCGCACGTCGTCCGCCGCGCCGCCGACGGGGACGACGAGCTGGTCGAAGCGGCAGGCGCGGGCGACCTCGAGCACGTGGCCGAGCAGCGTGCCGTCGCCGTAGGCCAGCAGCTGCTTGGGGCGCCCGAGGCGGGCCGAGCCGCCGGCGGCGAGCACCAGCCCGGTGACGAGCTCCTCAGTCCGCGGCGGCATGCTCGCGCTGCGCGGCGAACGCGGCCCTGCAGCCCTCGCAGCAGAAGTAGACGGTCGCGCCGTCGTGGCGTAGGGAGGGCGTGCTCTCCACGGCCGCGACCGTCATCCCGCAGATGGGGTCGACGGCGGTCGTGGCGGGGGCGGGCCCGGGAGGATCCTCCGCCGCGCCCGGGGCGCGCCGGACCTCGACGACCCGGGCGAGGATCGACAGGGCGATCTCCCCCGGCGTGCGCGCGCCGAGCGAAAGACCGGCGGGGGTGTCGATCCGCGCGAGCAGCCCGTCCGGCACGCCGTCGCCGCGCAGCTCGCCCAGCACACCGGCGCTGCGCCGCCGGCTGGCGACGAGACCGACGTACGGCAGACCCGCCTCCAGGCCGCGCCGCAGCGCCGGAAGCTCCTCGCGGCCGTGCCCCGCGACCACCAGCGCGAGGTCGCCGGGCCGCGGCTCGAAGTCCCCGCCCACCACGGCGACGATGTCGAGCCCGAGCTCCGGCCCCAACCGCTCCAGCGCGCGGACGATCGGCGTCTCGCCCTCGACCAGGACGCGCGGCGCGGGTACGGCGGGCTCGAGGAAGACCTCGATCGCCCCACCCGACAGGCAGGGGTTCTGGACCGTGACGGCGCCGTCCTGGAAGACCACCTCCTCGCCGGCGGGGTCCGCCTCGCGATCGCCGAACGGCAGGATCCGCAACAGCACGGCCTCCCCGCTCTCGAGCGCCTTGAGCGCGTACGCGCGCACGCTGTGCTCGGCGCACGAGCCGCCGACGAAGCCCTCGACCGTCCCGTCTGGGAGCACGATCGCGGTATTCCCGGCCACCGCGCTGGTCGGCCGCTGCGCGCGCACCACGGTGGCGGTCACGAACGGCTCGCCCCGCTCGGCGAGCGCCTGTGCCCGCCGCGTGAGCGCGCCCGAGATCACTGCGGCGGCTCGGGCCGGCCCTGCATCGCCGCCCAGACGCGCGCGGGCGTGCACGGCATGTCGATGTGCGACACGCCGTGGGTCTCGTGCAGCGCGTCGATGACCGCGTTGACGATCGCCGGCGGCGAGCCGACGGTGGGCGACTCCCCGATGCCCTTGGCGCCGAGCGGGTGGTGCGGGCAGGGCGTCACGGTCTCGCCGAGCTCGAAGTCCGGGCACTCCAGGGCCGTCGGGATCAGGTAGTCCATGAACGAGCTGTTGAGGCAGTTGCCCTCCTCGTCGAAGCTGATCAGCTCCATCAGCGCGATGCCCACGCCTTCGGCCAGCCCGCCGTGGATCTGCCCGTCGACGATCATCGGGTTGATCCGCACGCCGCAGTCGTCGACGGCGATGAAGCGCCGGACGGTGACCTGCGCGGTGTCGGGGTCGACGTCGACGACGGCGATGTAGGCGCCGTAGGGGTAGGTGAGGTTCGGCGGGTCGTAGATGACCTGGCCGTCGAGGCCGCCCTCAAGGCCCTCGGGCATCGGCTCGCCGCTGTAGGCCCGGACGGCGATGTCCTCGATCAGCGCGCCCTGCTCGGGATCGCCCTTGACATACCAGCGGCCCTTCTCCCACGCGAGGTCCTCCGGCCGCGTCTCGAGCATGGTCGCGGCGATCAGGCGCGCCTTGTCGCGCACCTTGCGCGAGACGACCGAGACCGCGGCGCCCGACACGGGCGTCGAGCGGCTCCCGTAGGTGCCGAGGCCGTAGGGCGACTTGTCGGTGTCGCCGTGACGGACCTCGATGTCCTCCGGCGGGATGCCGAGCTCCTCGGCGACGATCTGCGCGAACGTCGTCTCGTGGCCCTGGCCCTGGGTCTGGGCGCTGATCGAGACCACGGCCTTGCCCGACGGGTGCACGCGCAGGTCCGCGCCGTCGTTCATCGACAGCCCGAGGATGTCCATGTGCTTGCGCGGCCCGGCGCCGACCCCCTCGGTGAAGAACGAGACGCCGATCCCCATCAGCTCGCCGCGCGCGCGCTTTTCGGCCTGCTCGCGGCGCAGGTCCTCGTAGCAGGCGATGTCCATGGCCACGCGCATCGTCTTGGCGTAGTCGCCGGAGTCGTAGGTCCAGCCCGTCGTCGTCTCGTAGGGGAACTGCTCGGGGCCGATGAAGCTGCGCATCCGCAGGTCGATCGGGTCGACCCCCATCTCCAGCGCCAGCGCGTCGACCATCCGCTCGACCAGGTACACGGCCTCGGTGATGCGAAACGAGCAGCGG
Source organism: Solirubrobacterales bacterium (assembly GCA_038318085.1). Classification (GTDB taxonomy): domain Bacteria; phylum Actinomycetota; class Thermoleophilia; order Solirubrobacterales; family Solirubrobacteraceae; genus DATLGB01. The sequence goes on along the minus strand of JBBQBV010000191.1, from coordinate 1,980 downwards.
TAGGCCACCCCGCCCGGCGCCTTGGTGGTGTAGACCGCCTTGACCGCCACGTGGGAGGCCTGCAGGTCGTAGGAGCCGCAGACGATGTGAAAGAAGCCGGCCGGGAACTTCGTCGGCTGCGCGGTCGAGTCGAAGGCGCCGTGGTCGGCGATCGCGTCGACCCGCAGCCCGGTGATCCTGCCGTCCTTCGAGCAGATCTCGCTGTGCATGATGTAGTCGCGGGCGAAGCCGGTCGACGTCAGGTTCTCCGTGCGGTCCTCGACCCACTTCACCGGGACGCCGGCGACGATCGACCCGGCGATCGCGCACACGTAGCCCGGGTACACGGGGACCTTGTTGCCGAAGCCGCCGCCGATGTCCTGGCAGCGGATGCGGATCATGTGCTCGGCCAGGCCGGCCACCTGTGCGTACACCGTGCGGTGCGCGTGCGGGGCCTGGTTGCCGTTGTAGATGTCCAGCTGACCCGTCTGCGGGTTGAAGTCGGCGATGATCCCGCACGTCTCCAGCGGGGCGGGGTGGCAACGGGGGTAGATGATGTCGCGCGTGACGACGGTGTCGGCCTCGGCGAAGACGCGGTCGGCCTTGAACTTGTCGCCGGCCTCCCACGTCGGGCTGGCGACGTTGTCGGTCTGCCCGGCCTTGTCGTCGCGGATCAGCGGGGCGTCGCGGTCGAGCGCCTTGCGCGCGTTGACCACGGCGGGGAGCGGCTCGTAGTCGACGTCGATCAGCGCCAGCGCGTCGCGGGCGGAGTACGGGTCGGTGGCGATCACGAAGGCGACCTCCTGGCCCTGGAAGCGCACCTTGTCGCCCGCGAGCACGGCCTGCGTGTCGTAGGAGATCGTCGGCATCCACGCCAGGCCGAGCGTCTCGAGGTCCTTGGCGGTGACGACCGCAGCGACGTTCGGGTGGGCCAGCGCCCGCGAGGTGTCGATCGAGACGATCTTCGCGTGCGCGTACGGGCTGCGCAGCAGGGCGCCGTGCACCATGCCCGGCAGCCTGATGTCGTCGAGGTAGGTGCCCTGGCCGCGAATGAAGCGCGCGTCTTCCTTGCGCTTCAGCCGGCCGAAGCCGATCGGCCGCTCGGTCGATGGGCTGGGAAGGTTCTCGACTATCGCCATGTTGGTGTCTCCTGTTTCGCCGCGGCTTCCTGGTCGGCCGCCCAGCGCACGGCAGCGACGATGTTCTTGTATCCAGTGCAGCGGCAGATGGCGCCGGAGATCGCTATGCGAATCTCCTCGTCCGTGGGGTCCGGGTTCTCGTCGAGCAATGCGCGAGCGGTCATCAGCATCCCAGGCGTGCAGAAGCCGCACTGAAGCGCGTGCTTCTCGTGGAAGCCCTCCTGGACCGGATCGAGCGTGCCGTTCCTTTCGAGCGACTCCACCGTGCGGATCTCGTGGCCCTCGCACATCGCCGCCAGGACCGTGCACGACTTCACGGGCTGGCCGTCCATCAGCACGACGCAGGCGCCGCAGTTCGACGTGTCGCAGCCCCAATGCGTGCCGGTCAGCCCGAGCGTCTCGCGGAGGAAGTGGACGAGCAGCAGGCGCGGCTCGACGTCGTGCGAGACCTCCTCGCCGTTGACGTTGATCGAGACGTTGATGGTCAGGCCTCCAGGTTCTGGGCGCGTGCCAGGGCGCGGCGCAGCGCACGTTGGGTGAGCACGCCGGCGAGGTGGCGCTTGTAGTCGATCGGCCCGCGCCCGTCCGCGCCCGGCGAGCAGTCCTCGGACGCGATCTCAGCGGCCTGCGTGAGTAGCTCGTCGCGCGGCGCCTTGCCGCGCAGCAGCTCCTCGGCGCGGGTCAGGTGGACGGTCGTCATGCCGACCGCGCTGAGCGCGATGCCGACGTCGCTGATCGTCGTGCCGACGTCGATCCAGAGCGCCGCCGAGGCCGCCGCGATCGCCCAGTCCCCGGCCCGGCGCTCGACCTTCTCGTGGGCGCTGCCGGCGCCCGGGCGAACCGGCAGCCTGATCTCGGTCAG
>JBBQBV010000190.1:0-6237 GCA_038318085.1 Solirubrobacterales bacterium | reverse complement strand
TTCATGGCCGCGATCTGCGCCGCGGGCACGCGGGCGACCGCTGCGAGCCCGGAGAGCGTGTCGCCCCAGCGGACCGTGTAGGCGCCCAGCGCCGGGGGCGCGGCGGACGGGGTGCTCGCGACCCGGGCGGAGCTGACCGGCGCCGCGGCGGAGGACGCACGCGGGTTGGTCGGCACCATCCCGGCGGCCGACATGGCCGAGGCCGCCTCGGACGGCGACGGGATCATCACCGTCGCGCCCAGCAGCACGTTGCCTTCGGCGGGCAGGTGGTTGTAGGCGGCAAGCGCCCGGTTCGTCAGGTTGCTGGCCGCGGCGATGGTCCACAGCGTCTCCCCGGGGCCGACCGTGTGGGGCACGGCCGCCGCGGCGGGCGCGCTGAGGATCCCGGCGAGGGTCACGGCGAGGGGGGCGATCAGGCGACGCATGAGTCCGGTTTAGCCGAAATCGGCCGCGGCGCGGCACCCACGCGCGCGCTTACGTTCAGCTGCACCGCCGGTTGCATGGCATTGTTCGCCGGCGTGGAGCCCGCCGACGCCAAGCTCTGGGCGCAGAAGTGGCGCTGGTACGGGCGCACGGCGCGCCCGTACAACCGCGCGCTGGTGCACTACGAGCTCGCAAAGCGGCGCTGCTTCGCGAAGTGGCCGCTGCACGGCGACGCGCTGCAGATGCTGCGCGACGGGCGCCTCGAGCTCGGCGAGAACGTGCTCTTCGAGCCCGGCGTCTGGCTCACGGCGCCCGCGCCGGCCCGGATCCGCATCGGCGCGGGCAGCTTTCTCAACCTCGGCGTGATGGTCGCGGCGATGGACCTGGTCGAGATCGGCGACCACTGCATGTTCGCCAACGGCTGCCTGATCACCGACTCCGACCATCGCTTCGACGATCCCGCCCGGCCCGTGCCCTGGCAGGGCTTCACGACCAAGGGGCCCACGCGCGTCGGCGACGACGTCTGGTGCGGCGCCAACGTCGTGATCACGAGCGGCGTCACCGTCGGCGAGCGCTGCGTGATCGGCGCGAACGCCGTCGTCACGCGCGACCTGCCGCCGCGCTCGATCGCCGTCGGGGCCCCCGCCCGCGTGATCAGGTCGGTCGAATACCCGGGCCGGGCCCCTAGCTCTTCTTGAGGATGACGGTGATCGCGAAGACCACGACCGCGGCGAAGCCGGTCAGTCCGAGAACGGCGAGCAGGCCGAAGGCCGTGGGGCTGTTGCCCGCACGGCGCGCCTCGGAGGCCCGGCTCGTCCCGTAGACGACCAGCGAGAAGAGCACAGTGACGCCGACGCCGGCCAGCAGGGAGACCCAGATGACCTGCAGGAGCTGCCCCCACTCGATCGCGGCGAGCGGGCCCATCACGCGCCCACCGTCAGGGTCCGGCCCTGCATCAGGCGCCGGCCGAGCGCCACGCCGAGCAGCAGCACCAGCACGATCGAGACCACGAGCGGGCCCGCGGGCCCGTCGCCGAAGATCTGTGTGACGCCGAAGGTGAGGGCGCCGACGGCGGCCGCGGCCGGCAGCGTGAGCACCCACGCCACGACGATGTTGCCCGCCACGCCCCAGCGTACGGCCGAGACGCGCTTGGCGGCGCCGGCGCCCATGATCGCGCCGGAGATGACGTGCGTGGTCGAGAGCGGGAAGCCCACGTGCGAGGCGGAGAGGATCACCGCGGCGCCCGAGGCCTGGCTGGCGAAGCCCTGGGCCGGGTCCATCTTGATGATGCGCGTCCCCATGGTGCGGATGATCCGCCAGCCGCCGACGTAGGTGCCGAGGGCGATCGCCGAGGCGGCCGACAGGACGACCCAGGTGGGGATGTCGTCGGTCGGCGCGAGGTTCCCGTTGGCCACGAGCGCCAGGAAGATGATCCCCATCGTCTTCTGGGCGTCGTTGGTGCCGTGGGACAGCGAGAAGAGGCTGCCCGTGACGATCTGGCCCGCGCGGAAGCCGCGGTTGACCGAGCCGGGGGCGCGCTGGCCGACCATCCGATAGCAGACGAGGATCGCCAGCCCGGCGACCGCGAAGGCGAGCACGGGGGCCACGAGCGCGGGCACGATGACCTTCTCGATCAGGCCGGCCCCGAGCACGCCCTTGGTCCCTACGGCGGCCAGAGTGGAGCCGACCACGCCGCCGATCAACGCGTGCGACGAGGACGAGGGCAGGCCGAAGTACCAGGTCAGCAGGTTCCAGAAGATCGCGCCGATCAGCCCGGCGAAGACGATCTCCGGCGTGATCAGGCTCGCGGAGACGATGCCCTTGGCGATCGTCGCGGCGACCGCCAGCGACAGGAAGGCGCCGACGAAGTTCAGCACGGCGGCGATCGTCACCGCGATCCTCGGCGGCATCGCGCGCGTCGAGATCGACGTCGCGACGGCGTTGGCCGTGTCGTGAAAGCCGTTGGTGAAGTCGAACGCCAGCGCGGTGCCGACGACGATCACGAGGACCAGGTTGCTGTGCACGGTGTCGGGCCTAGGTGTTCTTCAGGACGATGCCCTGAAGGATGTTCGCGACGTGCTCCGTCGCGTCGACCGCCGACTCGAGGCGCTCGAAGATGTCCTTCCAGCGGATCACGACCATCGGATCGATCGCCCGCTCGAACAGGGAGGCCAGGGCCTCGCGCTCGATCCGGTCGCCCTCGTTCTCGAGCCGGTGGATCTCGACGACGTAGTGGCTGAGGTCCTGCAGCGAGCGCAGGCGCGGCAACGCCTCCTTGATCTGCCGGCAGGCCTGGTTGAGGACCTTCGCCAGCTCGACCGCCTGGTCCATCGACGCCTCGATCCGGTACAGGCCGAGGAAGTCCGCCACCTCCTCGGTGAAGTCGAGGATGTCGTCGAGCCCGGAGGCGAGGGCGAGGATGTCCTCGCGGTCGATCGGCGTGACGAACGTCTGGTGGAGCTTGTGGATGATGTCGTGCGTGATCCGGTCGCCCTCCTGCTCGGCCAGCAGGATCTCGCGGGCCAGCTCGGAGCGCTCCGGCCAGGCCTCGAGCATGCGCTCGAGCATCTCGGCCGCGCGCACGTTGTTCGCTCCCGCCTCCTCGAAGAGGTCGTAGAACTCCCGCTCGCGCGGCATGAACAGCTGTGAGAGGCGCGCCACGGCGGGCAGCGTACCGGCCCTACCAGTCGTAGACGGTCGCGCCACGCCTCGGCGGGCGGGCGCGGAGCCGGTCCAGCTCCTCCGGTGGGATCGAGTAGCTGTGCTCCGCAGCCGGGAACTCCCTGGAACGGACGGCTTCGGCGTAGGCGCTGACCCCGCGCAGCATCTCGCTGCGGACGTCGGCGAACTGGCGGACGAACTTCGCGACGTGCCCTTGGTGGACGGCGAGCATGTCGTGCAGGACGAGCACCTGGCCGTCGGTCGCGGGGCCGGCGCCGATGCCGATGACGACGATCTCCATGTGCTCCATCAGCAGGTCGGTGACCTGGGCGGGGATCGCCTCGACGACGACGGCGAAGCAGCCCGCCTCCTGCAGGTCCATCGCGTCCCCCATGACCTGCGCGGCGCGCTCGGCCGTTCGGCCCTGGGCGCGGTAGCCGCCGAGCGAGGTCGCGGTCTGCGGCGTCAGGCCCACGTGCCCCATGACCGGGATGCCGGCGTTGACGATCGCGTGGGCGCGCTGCACGGAGGTGCCGCCGCCCTCGAGCTTGACCGCGTCGCAGCCCGCCTCCTTGATGAAGCGCTGGGCGGTCAGGATCGCGTGCTCGTCCGAGGACTCGTACGAGCCGAACGGCAGGTCCCCGATCAGCATCGGCGTCTGCAGGCCGCGGCGGACGGCGCGCGCCAGCATCAGCAGCTCGTCGACGGTCACGGGGACCGTGTCGCTGTAGCCGAGGACGTTGTTGGCGGCGGAGTCGCCGACCAGCACGAGGTCCACCCCGGCCTCCTCGACCACGAGCGCGCTGGGGTGGTCGTAGGCCGTGACCATCACGATCGGCTCGCCGAGCGCCTTGCGCTCCTGGAGCTTGGTCAAGTTGATCGGCTTGCGCGCGGCCGGTTCTTCACGCGGGGCGCTGGACATGGTGACTAGGCCTCCTCGGGGGTCAGGAGCGTGGCAACGGCGTCGTCGACGTCGATGATGCGGTTCATGCGGTCCACGTGGACGACGCGCGGCTCGTAGTGCTCGAGCTCCTCGCGCGTGTACTGCGCGTAGGAGATGACGATGACGGTGTCGCCGCTGTGCACGAGGCGCGCGGCGGCGCCGTTGACCTTGATCTCGCCCGAACCGGGCACGCCGGGGATCGTGTAGGTCTCAAAGCGCGCCCCGTTGTCGACGTCGACGACGGCGACCTGCTCGTGCTCGAGGATGTCGGCGGCCTCCAGCAACTGCGGGTCGATCGTGATCGACCCCACGTAGTGCAGGTCTGAGTCGGTGATCGTGGCCCGGTGGATCTTGGACTTCAGCATGGTGCGGGTCATGGCAGCGGCCGTCCTGGGGTCTCGAGGGTCACGTTGTCGATCAGGCGGGTGGCGCCGACGCGCGCGGCGACGGCGATCAGGACGTGTCCGTTGACGGTGGACACGGGCTCGAAGCTGTCCGGGGCGACCACGGCGACGTACTCCGGGGTGACGCCGGCGTCGCGCATCGCGGTCTCCGCGCTGGCGCGCAGGCGCCCGGCGTCGCGCACGCCCGCGGCGACGGCCCGCCCGGCCGCGGTCAGGCCGCGGTGCAGCGCCGTGGCCTGCACGCGCTCGCCGGCGCTGAGGCGGACGTTGCGGCTGCTCAGGGCGAGGCCGTCCGGTTCGCGGACGATCGGGAGGACCTCGATCGCGACGGGGATGTCGAGGTCAGCGACCAGGCGGCGCACGAGCGCGACCTGCTGGGCGTCCTTGGCGCCGAAGAACGCCCGGTCAGGCCCCACCATGTTGAGCATCTTGGCCACCACGGTGGCCACCCCGGCGAAGTGGCCGGGCCGCTGGGCGCCCTCGAAGCGGTCGCCCAGCCCCGCGACGGTGACGGTGGTCGCAAAGCTCGCTGGAAAGACCTCGTCGATTCCGGGCGCGAACAGGACGGTCGCGCCTTTGCGGGCGGCGAGCGCGGCGTCGCGCGCCGCGTCGCGCGGGTAGGCGTCCAGATCCTCGGGGTCATGAAACTGGGTCGGGTTGACGAAGAGCCAGACCACGACCTCGTCGCAGGCGTCGCGCGCGGCGGCGATGAGCGACAGGTGCCCGGCGTGAAACGCCCCCATCGTCGGGACGAGGCCGACGCTGCGGCCCAGCCGCCTGGCCGCGGCGACGTGGGCGCGGACCCCGGCGACGCTGCGGACGGTCTTCATGCCGCGGTCGCCTCCGCGAGGGCGTCGTAGAGCGGCAGGAGGTCGGGCAGGCGCTCGCGCAGCACCGTGCGGTGGCGCTGCACCGTGGCGTCGTCGCCGCGGGCGATCGGGCCGGTGAGGGCGGCGGAGCCCTGGGCCGCCCAGTTCTCGACCGTGGCCCGTACGAGCGGGACGAGCGACTCCCGCGTGACGCCGGCGGTCGCGGCCACGCGCTCGGCCGCCGCCTCGACGGTCACGAGGAAGTTCGAGGCGATCGACGCCGCGGCGTGGTAGGCGGCACGGTCGGCGTCGGCGACCTCGATCGGGCGCATCCCCAGCCGGCGCGCGAGCTCGGCGGCCACCCGGATCTCGCCGGCCACGGCGGCGCCGGCGCCGGTGAAGTCCGTCGCGCCCTGCCCGGGGACCGTCATCAGCGGGTGCAGCGAGAGGGCGCGGTGCCCGGCGCGGCTGATCGGCTCGAGGGTGGTGGCGCCCGAGCAGTGGCCGACCAGCGGGCTGGGCGCCACGGCGGCCGCCGCGGCGGCGATCGCGTGGTCGGGCACCGTCAGCAGGACGAGCGTCGCCGCCCCGTCAGGCTGCTCGCCGCGGCCGAGCGGGCCCTGGACGTGCAGGCCCGCTCCGCGCAGGGCCGCGCCGAGGGCAGTGCCCAGGCGACCGGGGCCGATGATGGCAATCAGGTCCAGTTCTCGCATGAGATACCGGCGGAGGGGGTCTGCGATGGGAAATCCGGGTCTTGCGGGTCCGTCCCTTTCGTCAAGGTGACGGCCTCGTCAGGGCACAGGGTACCCACCCGCACAGGTCGCCACCCGATCATGCCTTCGGGGCAGTCGGCGGATCAGTCGTGGACGGGCTCGGTCTCGAAGGTGAGCAGCAGCTTGCGCAGCAGCGCGGCCAGCGTGTCCTGCTCGGCCGGGGTGAGCGCTTCGAGCATTGCGCGCTCGTTGTCGAGGTGGGCGGTCGCCGCCGCGTCGACGAG
>JBBQBV010000189.1:0-6266 GCA_038318085.1 Solirubrobacterales bacterium | reverse complement strand
CGACGAAGGTCGACCACGGCCAGCGCCCGGCAGCCTGGGGCAGGGCCTCGGCGAGCCCCAGGCGCGCCACCGCACCGGCGAAGCCGCCCGTGAAGATCGCCGCGACCTCGCGACGGTCAGCCAGCATGCAGCGAAGGTACCCACATTTTAGGTGGATCGGATCCCCTCGCGCGTAGTCTGCTGTCTCCGGGCGCCGGCACGGGGCGGCGCCAGAACCTCAAGGAACGCACCAATGCCATCTATGGGAGTGCGTCGCCGCGTCCTCGGGGCCGCGGCGCTCGTCGCGGTCGCCCTGACGTCGACCACCGCGGTCGCCGCCGGCCGTCCGCGCGACCATGCTCCCCATGGCGGCCATACGGCCACGCCGATCCGCCACCTCGTGGTGATCTTCGACGAGAACGTCTCGTTCGATCACTACTTCGCCACCTATCCGCACGCGGCCAACCCGCCGGGCGAGCCCGCGTTCCACGCCGCCCACGACACGCCGGCCGTCAACGGGCTCAGCAAGGCGCTGCTGCAGCACAACCCGAACGCCGAGAACCCGCAGCGGCTGGACCGCTCGCAGGCGCTGACCTGCGACCAGGACCACTCCTACACCGCCGAGCAGCAGGCGTTCGACCACGGGCTGATGGACAAGTTCGTGGAGTCCACCGGCCGCGAGCGCTGTCCCGCGCCGAACCACGGCCGGCCCGGTCTGGTGATGGACTACTACGACGGCAACACGGTCACCGCGATGTGGAACTACGCGCAGCGCTTCGCGCTCAGCGACAACTCCTACAGCACCGTCTTCGGGCCCACCACGCCCGGCCATCTCAACCTCGTCTCCGGCCGCACGCACGGTGCCACCGCGTCCGCGCCGACGCCTGCGGTCGCCAACGGCACGGTGATCGCCACCGGCGGTCAAGCGGCGAAGTACGAGGACTGCAGCTCGCCGTCGACGCCCAAGATCGAGATGTCGGGCCCCAACGTGGGCGATCTCCTGACGGCCAAAGGCGTCAGCTGGGGCTGGTTCTCCGGCGGCTTCGCAGCGACCTCGCGCACCGCCGACGCCACCGCGATCTGTGCGTCCAAGCACGCCAACGTCGCCGGAGAACTGCACACCGACTACTACGGCGGTGGCTGGGCCGATCCGTTTCAGTACTACCGCTCCACGGCGAACCCGCACCACCTGTCTCCGGCGTCGGTCGCCGAGATCGGGCACGCCGGCCGAGCCAACCACCAGTACGACCTCACCGACTTCTGGCGTGCGCTGCGCGCCAGACGGATGCCGGCAGTCAGCTACCTCAAGCCGGCGGTCTACCAGAGCGGGCATGCGCAGAGCTCCGACCCGCTCGACGAGCAGCGCTTCCTCGTCGACACGATCAACCGCATCGAGTCCAGCCGGGCATGGAGGTCCACCGCGATCATCATCGCCTACGACGACTCCGACGGCTGGTATGACCACCAGAGGAGCCCGACCGTCAACGACAGTCAGAGCCCGCAGGACGCCCTGTCCGGCGACGGTCTGTGCGGCGTGCGCACCCCGGTCGCCGGCTATCAGGGCCGCTGCGGCTACGGACCGCGCCAACCGCTGCTGGTCATCAGCCCGTACAGCCGGGTCAACGCCGTGGATCATCACGTCACCGACCAGACCTCGATCCTGCGCTTCGTCGAGGACAACTGGCTCGGCGGCCAGCGGATCGGGGACGGCTCGTTCGACGCCCTCGCCGGCAGACTCGGCGGCCTCGTCGACTTCAACCGCCCGCACCCGCGGCCACTGTACCTCGACCCGGCCACCGGACAGCGCGAGCCGGTGTCATCATATGCGGCGTGGCCAAGGGAATCTGGGGCAAGGTCACGTCGACCGTCGCGGCGCCGAAGCCGGGGACCCCGCAGTGGCGGGCCTTCCAGGCGATCACCAAGGTGAACGTCTGGCTCTACCGCCGCACCGGCGGCCGCGTCGGCGGACGCTACGACCAAGCGCCGGTGTGCATCCTGCACCATCGCGGCGCCAAGACCGGCCAGGCCCGCGAGACGCCGCTCGTCTACCTGGCCGACGGCGAGCGCGTGATCATCGTCGCCTCGATCGGCGGCAACCCAAAAAACCCGGCCTGGTACCACAACGTCAAGGCCCATCCCGACGTCGAGATCGAGAAGGACGGCCGGCGGCGCCCGATGCGCGCCCGCATCCTCGACGAGCACGAGCGCGCGCAGCTGTGGCCGCGCCTGCTGACGCTCTGGCCGGCCTGGGAGGACTACCAGGCGCGCACCACGCGCCGGATCCCCGTCGTCGTCTGCGAGCCGGTCTAGTCGACCTCGCCCGTCGGCGCCGAGCGGATCCGCCAGCGGCCGTCCTGGCGCGCCACGTCGATCGGCCGGGCCAGCCCGCGCACGCGGACCTCCCCCGTCTCCCCGTGCGCCTCGACGTGGAGGATCGCTGCGCTGCCGAGCGCCTTCAGGCGCGCGCCCGCCGGGTTGGCCATCAGCGCGCCGACCACGGCCGCGCACGACTTCGGCGTCTTGAGTTGCTCGGCGCCGAACTCGGCGAGCTGCTCGCGGCTGTGCGCGGTGAACTCCCGGCAGGCCGCGCCCGCGTCACCGCGCCCGAGGGCGTGCAGGTAGCGCTGGACCGGGGCGCGAAGGTCGCCCGTACCGCCCGCGCTGCACCCGGCCACCACGGCCGCGGTGGCTGCGAGGGCGAGCGTCAGCCTCATGCCTTGAGGCGAACGGCTCGGATCGCGCTGCGGTTGCCGGCGCGGTCGGACGCGCGCACGTAGACGCTGTAGCGGCCGCGGGGCAGGGGGCGCTTGACCGTCAGGGTCCACCTGACCCTCCCGCGGGGCTTGAGCAGGACCGGCCGCCGGCACGACCGCGCCTTCGTGAGCCGGCCGGCGCGGGTGACGAAGCGGCACCTGCGCCCGGCGCGCCTGGCGACCGCGACCTGGACGCGCCGCACGCGGCCCCGGCCCTTGGCGCCGCAGCCGCGGTCGGTGGCCGTGCCGCTGATTCGCAGCCGGCCGTTGCGCAGGCGCCGGGCCTTGCGCGCCCGCACCCTGGGAGCCGCCTTGTCGACGCACGTCGTGCCCGGGACGCCGCTGATGGTGCTCGCCGGCTGCCCCGAGTTGGCCTTGGTCAGACAGCCCGCGGCGTCGGTGACGCGCGAGTAGTACGCCGACGAGCGGCCGTTGTCGGCCCCGTCGGGCTGGTCGGGACGGTTGTACGGGTCGCCGGGCAGCGCGAGGGCGGGGCAGCCGTCCTGGGGGTCGACGGCCACGGAGGCGAAGTCCGCGAGGTTGCGGTTGCCGGGCTGGCCGGGGATCAAGCCGCAGAAGATCCCCTGGGTGCAGACGTCGCCGTAGTGCAGCGGGTCCTTGTCGACCGGGGCGATGGCAAACGTGCCGCCGCCGTCGAGCGACTCGCCCGCGTAGTAGCGCCACTGGTTGGCCTGCGTATTGGGGTCGCCCGAGGTGGTCGTCCCGAGCCAGGTGAACGCGATCTCGCCCTTGGCCGGGCCGCCGGCGATCGCCGGGAAGACGCTCGCCTTGACGTCCGGCGGATTGACCTGGATCGGCGCCGACCACGTCCTGCCCTTGTCCGTCGAGGTGAACAGCCACATGCCCTCGGGGCTGTCCGCGCTGATCTTGCCGCCGGCGAGAACGTAGAGCTGGCCGGCACCGTCGATGGCCTCCGCCTGGAAGATCCGCGCGAGGTCGGCCCCCGGATTCTCGTAGATGACGTAGTTGGAGAAGGTGGTGTCGCCCTTGCCGCTGCACGGCCCCTTGCTGACGCCCATGTAGAGGTGGTTCAGACGCGCGCCGAGCGGCAAGGCCGTCGAGTCGGGCGTGGTGAACTCGACGTAGACGTTCTCCGCGGCATCGACCACGGGCTTGGACACGAGCGTCCCACCCAACGGCGAGTAGGTCTTGGCGGCGGGGCCCTTGCCGTCGAGGATCAGGCCGCACGGCGTGAAGCTGCGCCCGCTGTCGGTCGAGTTCTCGATGATCGGCACGCCGGCCACGAAGTCGTGGTAGGTCAGGTACACGACGCCGGGCTTGTTGGCCCGGGTCAGCCACTCGCGGTCGTTGTCGGGGCCCTGCTGGTTGAGGGCGAGCCCGCCGTCGCAGTCCGGGAAGGTCGCGGCGAAGTCCGTCGAGGTGCAGATCGCCGCCGCGGCCGCCTCGAGGTCGGCCACGAGCAGCTTGTGATCGGCCAGGACCTCGACGTCGGAGTCGCCCCCGCCGAGGGCCGAGCCGGTGACGCCCGAGCGGGGGAACGTCCTTCCGTGGTCGTCGGACGCCCAGAAGCCCACGCCCTGCAGCGGGGCGCCGTTGAGCAGCGCGCCGGCCGCCGCCGGGATGCCCTGCGGCGCCGTGACGTAGACGTGGCCGTCACCGGCCGGGTCGAAGGCCAGAGACGGCTCGCCGCCGGCCATGAAGCCGGAGGCCTTGGGGTCCCCGTGGGGCAGCTGCGCCGGCTCGGAGAACCGCAGGCCGGCGGCACCGGCGGAGGCGGGGAGCAACAGGGCGGCCAGGGCGGCGGCCAGCGCGGCGGGCTTCATGCCCGAAAGGGTTGCACCGTCAGCGCTTCGGTGCGTAGGTCGGGTCGTCCTCGTGCTCGCGATAAAACCGCACCATCGCCTTCGAGTACTCGCCGAACTTCGGCGGGACCAGGCCGACCGGGCCGAGAACGTCGACCGCCCGGCGGCTGTCGAAGGTGACGGCGTGGTTGAGGTAGGCGATCGACTCGCGCGGCGTGCCGCCGAAGGCCTCGCGCAGCGCCTTCGAGCGCAGCGCGTTCTCGACGAGCTTCGGCGGGACGCGGCCCTTCGGGGGCCGCCCCGCGTAGGCGTTGGAGAGTGCGGTGACCAGCTCGCGCGTGGAGAGCGGCTGCGGGTCCACGAGGTGCAGGGTCTGCCCCTCGGCCTGCGCCAGGAAGGCGGCGGCGATGATCGCGGCGACCACGAAGTCCACGGGAACGACGTTGAACGAGGCGTCTGACGCGCCGAACTGCATGACGGGGCGCCTGAAGCCCTCGGAGCGCGCGATCGTGCGCAGGAGGTAGTACGGGCCGTCGAACTTCTCCGTCTCGCCCGTGCGCGAGTCGCCGACCACGATCGCCGGCCGCAGGACCGTCGTGGGGATCTCGTGCATCAGACCGCGGACCCACACCTCGGCCTGGAACTTGGTCGACTCGTAGTGGTTCTTGAAGCCCTGCCCCATGACGAGCTCGTGCTCGTAGACGACGCCGTCGCGCTTGCCGGCCACGTACGCCGTCGAGATGTAGGTGAGCCGCTCGAGCTGCTGGGCGGCGAGGCAGAGCTCGAGCACGTTGCCGGTGCCGGCGACGTTGACGCGCTGCGCGAGCTCCACGGGCACGGCCAGGTCATAGATCGCGGCGAGGTGGAAGACGTGCGTGACCGCGCCCGTCAGGCGGTCCCAGTCCGCGGCTGAGAGCGCCAGGCGGCGGTCGGCGACGTCGCCCTCGAGCACCTCGAGGCGGTCGGCGTCGAGGTCGGCCGCGACGCGGCGGGCGACCTCGGCCATCCGCCCCTCGACCAGCGCGACCAGCCGGAGGTCGGCGTGCTGGTCGAGCAGCGCGCGGACGAGGCGCCGGCCGATGAAGCCGGGAAAGCCGGTGACGAGGGCGGTGGGCATGTCCGGCAATCCTCTCATTTGATCCCGGGTCTTGGATCAGCGCGTTGACCGCTGTTCGGCGTGGGCCCCGCGTGACTCGGACGCCATGGCCGCCGGTTGCGGCACCGGAAACGCATACCAGGATGCGTTACCGACGGTGGTGCGAAGATACGAGAAGCGCCGGAGTGTCGGCGGTTCAAGATCGGTATGCCACGCGCGCCCTCGCTGACCGGCTCGCCAAATCAGTGCAGCTCGGCGCGGGGAGTGAGCGCGTGAACCTGGCCGGTGACCGGGTCGAGGAGCCGCTGTCCGCGATAGCGCGCCTCGAGCTGGACTGGCACGAGAAACGGTCCACGCACCGCCTTGGCCGCACAGCTGACCGGCCGGCCTTCCATGTCGGCCAGCAGTTCGATGCCGATGCGCCGGGATGCCTCGGTGACGACGTGCGTTGTGTAGTGGATGAAGCAGGGGTCGGATCCATTGGCGGTGCTCTGATCGGTGTTGATGAGCAGCGTCATGGGCTGTCTTGCGCGAGCTATCTCGCTCCATGGCGCTCGCACGAGCTTCGAGTCGTGCCCATCCCGGGGGTTGACGCCGCCGGCGTTGCCGCACGCTGAGAGGAGCAGCGCGCATCCCAGACACGCCGCGAGCCGT
>JBBQBV010000188.1:0-6361 GCA_038318085.1 Solirubrobacterales bacterium | reverse complement strand
CGGTCCAGCCGATCTCCAGGCGCGTGTTGCCGTGGATCTGGGCGGCGACGGCGCCCTTCTTGGCCTTGAACTTGAAAAACGCCCACACCAGGGCGCCCTCGACGGCGACGAAGACGACGAGCGCGATGACCGCGAGCAGCTTGTAGAGCGTCGCGATGCGGTCGGCGTTGGGCGATCCGCCGGACTCCGGTACGAAGGCGCCGGCGAACGCGCTCCCGGCGAGCACGAGCGAGGCGCCGACGGCAAGCGGGAGGGCAAGCGCCAGAGCGCGACGGCGTCGAGCGTGGGAGGCGGTCCGGCGCAAGGCGGGCGGGAGTCTATCCATGGCGGGCGCGGCGAGGCGCGCCGAAACGCGCCCGGCGCCGGCGCACCCCGCCTCGTCTGGCGCCGACCGGTCCGGCGGCTTTAGTAGATTCGCGCGGGCCGTGCGTTCACGCTCCGTGATCCGTGCGGCGGCCGGTACCGCGCTCGCGCTCGGCGTGGCGGCGCCCATCGCGCGCCGCCGCGTCAAGCTGCGACCTGTCGCGGTCCTGGGCACTGCGGCCGCGGCTCCCGTCGCCCTGTGCGTCCTGGTCTCGCGCTCGCGCGCGCGGGACGTCGCCACGATCAGCCTGCAGATGTGGGCCTACCTGGCCGGCTACGAGCTGCCCCACGACGACCCGGAGGCCCTGCGCCGGCGCGTCCACGTCCGCTACCCGGTGACCATCGATCGCGGCATCGGGCTGGGAACGACGCCCACGGCGCGCCTGCAGCGCGCGTTCAGCGAGCCCGGTCGCTTCCACGCCCACGAGAAGGTCCTGGTGTGGTGCCATTGGGTCTGGTTCATGGTCCCGCACGGCACGATGATCTACCTGATGGCGCGCCACCCCGAGCGGCTCCCGCGGGGCGCCGTCCGCATGTACGCCACCTTCGACTTCGGGCTGATCGCCTACTGGCGGGTGCCGACCGCGCCGCCCTGGTACGCGGCGGCGAACGGCTACATCCAGGACGGCAAGACCCCGGAGCTGCGGCGCATGATGGTCGAGTACGGCGAGGAGTTCTGGCAGTCCGGCTGGACCCCGCTGTACGGTTTCCTGGCCGGCAACCCGCTGGCCGCGATGCCCTCCCTGCACTTCGCCACCTCCGTGATGGCCGCTCGTATCCTGGGCGAGACGGGTCGCGTGCCCGGCACGCTGGCCTGGAGCTACGCCCTCACGCTCGGCGTCGCGCTCGTCTACCTCGGCGAGCACTACGTCGTCGACCTGGTGGCGGGCTACGCGCTGACCGAGGCCGTACGTCACGGCGTCCTGCGGCTGACCGTGCAGGGCGAGTGGCTGTCACGCGCGGTCCAGGCCCTGGAGGCGCGAGCGGCGTGAGCGACGCCGCCGAGGAGCGCCGCGACCCGGGCGACGGGTTCTCCTTCGATCTGACGCCGCGCAAGCTGGCGGTCTTCGGGGTCTTCGCGCTGCTCACCCTGATCGCGCTGTACTTCCTGGTCCCGAAGCTCGCGGGCCTCAACGAGACCTGGCACCGCATCCGCACTGGGCGGCCCGTGTGGCTCGTGATCGCCGCCGTGTTGACCGTCGGGATGTTCGGCGGCTACGTGTTTCAGTTCCGCTCCATCTATCGGGCCGGGCTGCGCTGGAGGGAGAGCCTGCAGATCACGATGGCGTCGCTGGCCGCGAGCCGGCTGCTGTCGGCCGGCGGCGCGGGCGGGCTGGTGCTGCAGGCCTGGGCGCTGCGCCGGGCCGGCCTGGAGCCGCGCACGGTCGCCGACCGCACGGTCTCGTTCATCGTCATGCAGTACATCCTCTACACGCTGGCGCTCGTGCTCTTCGGCTACGCGCTGTACTACGGGGTCCTGCCCGGCTCGCATCCGTTTGCGATCACCTTCCTCCCCGCGACGCTCGCGCTCGTGGTCACGCTGGTGGGGCTGTCGATCGGATTCGTCCCACCAGATCTGCAGCGGCGCCTCAGCGACTGGTGCGAGGAGGGGGGCGCCCGCCGCCTCCTCGCCCGCCTCGCCCAGGTGCCGGCGAGCGCGAGCGCGGGCATCCGCGACGCGCTGCGGCGGATCTTCGATCGCGACCCGGCGGTGCTCGGCGCGCTGGCGTTCTGGGCCTGCCAGATCGCGGTGCTGTGGGCGTCCTTCAACGCGTTCGGCGAGGCGCCGCCGCTCGCCGTCCTGGTCGTCGGCTTCTTCGTCGGCATGCTCGGGAACCTGCTGCCGCTGCCCGGCGGCATCGGCGGCGTGGACGGCGGGATGATCGGCGCGTTCGCCGCCTTCGGAATCGACTCCGGGCTCGCGATCGTCGCGGTGCTGACCTACCGCGGCTTCACGTTCTGGCTGCCCACCGTCCCGGGCATCATCGCGTTCATCGCGCTGCGGCGCACGGTCGACCGCTGGGAGGCCGAGGGGCGGCCCGTCGTCTCGACGGCGTAACGGTCGGGACCCTAGCTATACTTTGTGAAGCAATGACCGACATCGAGAACGTGATCATCGTCGGGTCAGGGCCCGCCGGCTACGCCGCCGCCCTGTACACCTCGCGCGCGAACCTGCGCCCGCTCGTCATCGAGGGCTGGATGTGGGGCGGCCTGCTCCAGCAGACCACCGACGTCGAGAACTACCCGGGCTTTCCGACCGGGATCATGGGCCCCGCGCTCATGCAGCAGATGCGCGACCAGGCTGAGCGCTTCGGCACGCGCTTCGTCACCGATCTCGCCACCAGGATCGAGCCGGGCGCCGACGGCGCGCCGCACACGGTCTGGGTCGGCGACGACGCCTACCGGGCGCGCACCGTCATCCTCTCGATGGGCGCGGAGCACAAGAAGCTCGGCGTCCCCGGCGAGGAGGAGCTCGGCGGCCGCGGCGTCTCCTACTGCGCGACGTGTGACGCGGCCTTCTTCAAGGAGAAGCCGACCGTGATCGTGGGCGGCGGCGACTCCGCCATGGAGGAGGCGATCTTTCTCTCGAAGTTCGCCTCGAAGGTCTCGATCGTCAACCGCCGCGACGAGTTCCGCGCCTCGAAGATCATGCTCGAGCGCGCGAAGGAGACCGACAACATCGAGTTCGTCACGCCGTACACGATCGACGAGTTCGCCGCCGACGCCGACGGCAGGTCGCTCGCCCACGCCGTCCTGCGCAACGCGCAGACCGACGAGACGCGCGAGCTCCCGGCGCAGGGCGCGTTCATCGCCATCGGCCACGTGCCGCAGTCCGACCTCGTCCAGGGCATCGTCGACACCGACGAGAGCGGTTACATCGTCACCGAGGGCAAGTCGACGCGCACGAACGTGGCGGGCATGTTCGCCGCCGGCGACGTCGTCGATCACACCTACCGCCAGGCCGTCACGGCGGCCGGGTCGGGCTGTCAGGCCGCCCTGGACGCCGAGTGGTACCTGCGTGACAACCCTCAGGTGCCGACGCCTGAGGCGCTCGAGGGCGTCGACGACCTCGCCGAGGCCCAGTGGGCTACTTGACCGTCAGCGAGTAACGCGCGTCGAGCACGCGGCCGCGCTTGCCGGGCGTGAACACGCGCGCGAGCACGACCTGGCTGCGGGAGCCGTGGTTGGCGTAGCGGACGCGGTCCGTGTGCTCGCCCGAATGCCGCGAGCGCGCCAGCCGGTGCGTTGCGCTCTCGACGTGGCGCGCCGCTGAGGAGTAGAGCTCGAGGTCCGGGTTGCCGAACGCGGGTGTGACCGTGACGGACACCGTCCGATGGGCGGGCACGCGCATCCGGTAGACGTCGCCGGGGTCCTCGAAGTAGTCCAGCAGCGCGTCGAAGTGGGTGGGCGCGCCGCCCTTCCAGATCGCCGGGGCCGGCGTGCCGAAGGCGCGCCCGTTGACGAAGGGCAGGTCCTCGTTGGGCTCCAGCGGGTCGGCGATCGGCGGCTGGGCCGTCAGTGCGCGGGCGAGGCTGAGCTTGCCATAGCCCGTCGCGACGTCGTAGCCCGTCTTGGCGATGTCGACCGCGGAGAGGCGGATCACCTGCGCGACCTGGTCGGCCGTGAGATCGGTGCGGACGGTCCGGATCCAGACCGCCGCGGCGGAGACGATCGGCGCCGCGAAGCTCGTCCCGGCCACGTTGTCGTAGCCGTCGTGGTCCGTGTCGGCCTTCGAGCCCAGGGGCAGCGGGGCGAAGATGCCCACCCCAGGCGCCACCAGGTCCAGTGCGGCGTTGGAGTTCGAGAAGAAGGCGGCCGTGTCATCCGGCGTCAGCGCGCCGACGGTGAGCACGTGCGGCAGCGAGGCGGGGAACTCGTACGGGTTGCCGTTGGCGCCTTCGTTGCCGCCGGCGGCCACGAGCGTCCGGCCGCCGTGCACCGCGAGCTGGAGCGCCTGGTACTCCGTCGCGCAGAACGCGTCGGACCCGTAGCTCATGTTGATCACGGCGGCGTTGGCGGCGATCGCGCGGCGGATGCCGCGGGCGGAGTCCGAGCAGCGGATCGCCTGGGGCGGGATCGGCACGTTGATGGCGAGGGCGCCCGGGTAGACGCCGGTGATCCCGATGCCGTTGGCGGGCGCGACCGCGACACCCAGCGTCTCGGTTCCGTGGTCGATCTGGACTGCCTGGCCGGGGAGGCTCGCGACGTGGGCGCCCAGGCTGAACTCGGGGTGCGCCACGTCGGCCTTGGCGTCCACGAGCGCCAGCAGCGGGCTCGTGGCCGTCACCGGCGGGGGGACCAGCGACGGGTCGACCGCCGCGTCGCGCCAGCGCGAGCGGGCGTCGAACGGATCGTCCGGCAGGGCGCGCGGGGGAGCCTGGCGGAAGCTCGAGAGCCGGTTGGGCTCGGCGAAGGTGAGCAGGCCGCGCCCGCGCAGTCTCGCGGCGAGCGCCCGCGCCCGCGCGGGACCTCGTAGGCGCCCGAAACGACCTCGCTGCCTCCGGCGGCGCGGACGAGCGCGCGGGCGGCGCGGGTCGGCCGGGCGCCGAGCAGCCAGGTGGCGGGGTCGGACCGCACGGCGGAGGCCGTCGCGTCGCCGGGCAGGGTCATCGGGGTCTTGGGGAGGCTCGCGGACGCGGGTGCGGCGCTGATCAGCGCGGCGGCGGCCACGAGAACGGGGAGCGTCCTCACCAGGCCAGACTACCCACGCAGGGGCGTCTGGAGACGGACAGCGCGCACCAGGGCGGGAGCCGGTCGGTAGCGGGGATCGCCGAGCTCGGCCAGCAGGCCGCCGATGACGGCGAGCACCTCGGCCGGGCCCACCGCATCGGCCCACTCCAGCGGCCCGCGCGGGTGGTTGAGGCCGCCGCGCATCCCGGCGTCGACGTCCTGCGCCGTCCCGACGCCCTCCCCGACGGCGAAGCAGGCCTCGTTGACGAGCTGGCAGACGATCCGGCCGAGGACGAGGCCCGGCCCGTCGCCGACCCATTCGACGTGGCGGCCGAGCGAGCCGAACAGGCGCTCGGCGCCGGTGGCGGCGGTCGTCGACGTGGACGGCTGGCGCGTCAGCTCGACGAGCCCGCAGGCGTCGAAGGGGGCGAGGGCGTAAAAGCCGGCGCTCGTGCCGCCCGGGTCCATCGCGCTGAGCGGCCGGGCGCCGCAGAGCCGGATCTGGGGCGCGCCATGAAGCGGTGGGCGCGCGTCGGTCGCGCCGCAGTCGACGATCAGCCCGGGCACCACGCCCTCGGCGTCCTCGGCCGCGGCCACGTCCCAGCCGGCGGCGTCGGCGGCGAGCGCGATCTGCGTCGCCAGCGCCGTCCTGCCGGCGATCACGAGCAGGCCGCTGTCCGGGTCCGCCGCAGGCGCCGGCGCCTCCGGCTCGGTGTCGCGCGGGTAGGCGTAAAAGCCCTCGCCGCTCTTGCGGCCGAGCTTGCCCGCGGCGATCATGCGACCGAGTTGCGGCGCCGGGCGCCAGCGCGGCTCGCCGAAGCTCTGCTCATGAAACGACCGCTGCACGGCGAAGCTGACGTCGAGGCCCACGAGGTCCATCAGCTCGAACGGCCCCATCGCAAAGCCGCCGCCGAGGCGCACGATGCGGTCCACCTGCTCCGGCGTCGCGAGCCCCTCCGCGACGCAGCGCAGCGCCTCGAGGTTGAAGGGCCGGTTGCAGCGGTTCACGAGGAAGCCGGGGCCGTCGCGACCGTCGACGACCCGCTTGCCCATCGCCGCCGCGAGCTCGCGCGTGCGCAGGAGCGCGGCCTCCCCGGAGCGCTCCCCGGCCACGACCTCCACGAGGTCCATCAGCGGCGCCGGGTTGAAGAAGTGCATCCCGACGACCCGCTCCGGATGGCGGGCGGTCGCAGCGATCTCCGTGACGAGCAGGGAGGAGGTGTTGGTCGCGAGCACGCAGTCGTCGGCCACGACGGCCTCCAGCGCGTCGAAGAGCGACTGCTTGAGCTCGAGGCGCTCGGGCGCGGCCTCGATGACGATCTCGCAC
>JBBQBV010000187.1:0-6368 GCA_038318085.1 Solirubrobacterales bacterium | reverse complement strand
AAGGAGAAGGGGAACGCGATCCGGCGAAGAGGCTCGGGAAGCCGCGGGGCGAAGGAGAGCCGGCCATCGTGCTGCCGGGCTCCTCCGAGGCCGGCGATCACGGCCATCCATCCGCCGGCGAGGGCGGCGAGGTGAAGGCCGTCGGCGGTGTTGTGCGCGGTGTCGTGGTGATCGAGCAGCGCAGCCTCGGCGAGGTAGTCGTAGGCCAGCTGCACGTCGCCGACCTCGGCGGCCAGGACCGCCTGCGTGCCGGCGGCCAGCGAGGAGTCGCGGACCGTCAGCGTTTCGTAGTAGGCGAAGTTCGCGCGCTTGTGCTCCGCGGTGAAGGAGTCGCCGCGTAGAGCCATGGCCAGCACCACGTCGGGCTGCTTGACAACCTGTCGGCGGTAGAGCTGGAAATACGGCACATGCAGCAGCAGGGGATAGTGGTCAGGCGGCGTGGCGTCGAAGTCAAACGGCGCGTGGCGCGCGAAGTCCTCGTCTTGCAGGTGCACGCCGAGCTCGGGATCGAAGGGGATCACCATCGCGTCGGCCGCCCGCCTCCAGTCCGCGACCTCTACCGGGTCGACCGCGGGCGCATCGGTGCCCAGCCGTTCGACGACGTCGGCCGCAGAGCGCAGGTTGGCGCGGGCCATGACGTTGGTGTAGAGGTTGTTGTCGACCAGTGGCGAGTACTCGTCTGGGCCGGTCACCCCGTCGATCGAGAACCGACCATCGCGGCGCTCGTCGTGGTACCCGAGGCTGGCCCACAGTCGCGCGGTCTCGACGAGGAGCAGCGCACCGGCCTCGCGCTCGAAGCGCTCGTTGCCCGTGGCACCGATGTAGCGCACGACCGCGTAGGCGATGTCGGCGTTGACGTGGAAGGCGGCCGCGCCGGCCGGCAGGTAGCTCGAGCACTCCTCGCCGCCGATCGTGCGCCAGGGGAAAGCCGCGCCGCGCAGGCCCAGCCGGCGCGCCTTGGCCCGGGCCGCGGGCAGCGTCGACGCGCGCCAGCGCAGCGCCGCCTCGACGTGGTCCGGTGCGCAGTATGTGAGCACGGGCAGCAGGAAGATCTCGGTGTCCCAGAACGTGTGGCCGTTGTAGCCGGTGCCGGTCAGGCCCTTGGCCGGGATCGCGTGGCCCGCGGCGTGCGCAGAGTTCTGATGCAGCTGGAACAGCGCGTAGCGCAGCGCGTGCTGGATCTCGGGATCGCCGTCAAGCTCGATGTCCGCGCGCGCCCACACCGCATCCAGGGCCACGCGCTGGCGAACGGCCAGCTCCTCGAAGCCGAGCGCACGCGCCCGTTCGAGGCTCTGCTGTACATCGGCGGCCTGCGCCGCCGCATCGCCGCCGGCGGCCCAATGGTAGGCCAGCACCTTGACCAGCCGCAGCGGCCGGCCCGGCCCGACATCGGCGCCGAGCGACCAGCGTATCTGCGAGTTGCCGACTGCCTCGATCGCCTCGTCACCCTCCCCGTCCTGGACCAGATGATCCATGCCGGCCGCCACGACCTGGCCGCTGGCCTTCGTCTGGTGCACGAGCACCGCGCGGCGCCCCGACAGGGCGCTCAAGCGTGGGATCAGCGTGTCGGGCGGCAGCGCGGTGCCGGCGCGCGGGTCGGCGGACGAATGAGCCCCGCTGGGCTCGGCGGCCAGCTCTGAGTGCACCGCGAGCCGCAGCGGCCGCTCGAGCGGCTCGACCGCGTACTCGATCGCCGCCAGCTCCCGGTGCTCCAGCGACACGAGCCGGCGCGAGCGGATCCGCACCTCGTGGCCTTTAGGGGAGCGCCAGCGCAGCGACCGCACCAGCATGCCGGCACGCAGGTCGAGCCTCCGCTCGTGCTCGAGCACCGTCCCGGTCCGCACGTCGAGCAGCTCCCCCTCGACGAGCAGCTCGATGCGCGTGCCGTCCGTGACCGCGACGAGCACCTGGTCGGAGTCGGGGTCGCCGTGGCCGCGATCGGCGTAGGGGATCGGCCGGGTCTCGTAGAAGCCGTTGAGGTAGGTGCCCGGGACAGCACTGGGCCGACCCTCGTCCAGCGTGCCGCGCACGCCCAGGTAGCCGTTGCTCAACGCCAGCAGCGACTCGTCCTGGGCGGCGAAGGCGGCCGACCAGCCGCTCGGGCCATGCGCCCACGAATCGGCCTGGCCGCTCATGGCGTGCCGATCAGCTCGGAGACCGCTCATCCGCGTGCCGGCTCCGGATCGCGGATGAGCAGTCCGCGGACCTCGCGCGCGATCTGGAGATCCTCGCGCGCGCGGACGACCAGCGTGCGCACCTGGGCCCCGGGCGTCCCGATGTCCCCGTCGCCGCTGCCGGCGGCGTTGCGCTCCTCGTCGAGCGCGATGCCCAGCAGCGCCAGCCCGGCGGCCGTGCGGGCGCGCAGCCCGGCGGCGCGCTCGCCGACGCCGCCCGTGAAGACCAAGGCGTCGAGGCCGTCCAGCGCAACCGCCATGGCCGCGATCGCGGCGCGCAGGCGGTGCACGTAGACGTCGAGGGCCAGCGTCGCGTCGTCATCACCGTCCTGCGCCCGTGCCAGGACCTCGCGCATGTCCGCGCTGCCGGCCAGCCCCAGCAGCCCGGACTCGTGCTCGAGGGCCTCGGCCACGGCCCCGACCTCCAGACGCTCGTGCTCCAGCAGCCAGACCAGCAGCCCGGGATCCACGCTGCCCGACCGCGTCGCCATCACCAGGCCCTCCAGCGGCGTGAAGCCCATCGTCGTGTCGACGGAGCGCCCGCCCTGGATCGCGCACACCGACGCGCCCGCGCCGAGGTGACAGCTGACGATGCGCAGCTCCGCCATCGGCCGCCCGATCAGCTCGGCGGCGCGGCGAGCGACGTACGCGTGCGAGAGGCCGTGAAATCCGTAGCGGCGCAACGGCCAGCGCTCGCGCCACGCGCGCGGCAGCGCATAGGTGGCGGCCGCGGGCGCGAGCGTCGCGTGAAAGGCCGTATCGAAGCAGGCCACGGGCGGCACCTCGGGCAGCGCCCGGGTCACGGCGTCCAGTGCCGCGAGCGACTTAGGCTGATGCAGCGGCGCGAGGTCGCTGAGGTCGCGCAGCGCCGCCTCGACCGCCGCATCCAGCGCGACCGGGCCGCGAAAGCGCTCGCCTCCATGCACGATCCGGTGACCGACGGCATCGGCGTCGCCCAGACCGTCCCGCAGCGTGGCACGCAGTCGATCCTCGTCGACGACCGCGCGCGGTGCGGCCAGCTCGCGCTCGGCGACGGTTCGGTCGATGTCGTCGAGCAGCCGCAGCTTGAGGCTGCTCGAGCCGGCGTTGACCACGAGGACCCGCACGCGCTGGGCCTAGCCCGCCGGCCAGGTCCAGTCGCGCACGTCGGGCATGTCGTCGCCGTGCTCCCGCGTGTAGGCGCGGTGACGCAGCCGCTCGTCGACCATGCGCTGGCGCAGGTGCGCGAAGCGGGCACCGAGCCCCGGCACACGGTCGATGACGTCCATCACCAGGTGAAAGCGGTCCATGTCGTTGAGCATCAGCATGTCGAATGGCGTCGTGGTCGTGCCCTCCTCCTTGTAGCCGCGCACGTGGATGTTGCGATGGTTGGTGCGCCGGTACGTCAGTTTGTGGATCAGCGACGGGTAGCCGTGGTAGGCGAAGATCACGGGCCGGTCGCTCGTGAACAGCGCATCGAACGCGCGATCGGACAGCCCGTGGGGATGCTCTGACTCGGGCTGCAGGCGCATGAGGTCGACGACGTTGACGACGCGGACCTTCAGGTCGGGCAGGTGCGCGCGCAGCAACCCGGCCGCGGCCACCGCCTCGAGCGTCGGGGTGTCCCCCGCGCAGCCGAGCACGACGTCGGGGAGCTCGTCTCCGTCAGTGGAGGCCCACTCCCAGACACCGAGCCCGCGCGTGCAGTGTGCGACGGCCTCGTCCATCGTCAGGAAGTTCGGCGCGGGCTGCTTGCCGGCGAGGATCACGTTGACGTAGTGGCGGCTGCGCAGGCAGTGGTCGGCGACCGAGAGCAGGCTGTTGGCGTCCGGCGGCAGGTAGACGCGGACGATCTCGGCCCGCTTGTTGGCGACATGGTCGATGAAGCCGGGATCCTGGTGGGAGAAGCCGTTGTGGTCCTGGCGCCACACGTGTGAGGACAGCAGGTAGTTCAGCGATGCGACCGGCCGGCGCCACGGGATCTCGCGGGTGACCTTCAACCACTTGGCGTGCTGGTTGAACATCGAGTCCACGATGTGGATGAACGCCTCGTAGCAGTTGAAGAGGCCGTGACGACCGGTGAGCAGATAGCCCTCCAGCCACCCCTGGCAGAGGTGCTCGCTCAGCACCTCCATGACCCTTCCGTCGAGGGCGAGGTGGTCGTCGCCGGCGCGGGTCTCGGCGTCCCATGCCCGGTTCGTGGTCTCGAACACCGCGGCCAGGCGGTTGGAGGCCGTCTCGTCGGGGCCCATGAGGCGGAAGCTGTCGGGGTTGGCGCTGATGACGTCGCGCAGCCAGGTTCCCAGCACGCGCGTCGCCTCACTCGTGGTGGCGGTGGGCGTCGGGACGTCGACCGCGTAGTCGCGGAACTCCGGCAGCTCGAGATCGCGCAGCAGCAGCCCGCCGTTGGCGTGCGGGTTGGCGCCCATGCGTCGCTCGCCCTGGGGGGCCAGCGCGGCGATCTCGGCGCGCAGCGCACCCGCGCCGTCGAAGAGCTCCTCGGGCGCGTAGGACCGCAGCCACGCCTCCAGCTGAGCGAGGTGCTCGGGGTTCGTCGCCAGATTCGCCAGCGGCACCTGGTGCGATCGGAACGAGCCCTCGGCCGGCTTGCCGTCGACCACCCTCGGCCCGGTCCAGCCCTTGGGGGAGCGCAGCACGATCATCGGCCAGCGCGGGCGCTCTGTGGCGCCGTCATGACGGGCGGCCCGCTGGATCGCGGCGATCTCCTCGACGACCTCGTCCATGACGCCCGCCATGCGCTGATGCATCTCGTCGGGATCGGAGCCCTCGACGAAGCGCGGCGCGTAGCCGTAGCCCTCCAGCAGCGACCGCAGCTCCTCGCCCGGGATCCGCGCCAGCACGGTCGGATTGGCGATCTTGTAGCCATTGAGGTGCAGTACCGGCAGCACCGCTCCGTCGCGGACCGGGTTGAGGAACTTGTTGGAGTGCCAGCTGGCGGCCAGCGGCCCGGTCTCGGCCTCGCCGTCGCCCACCACGCAGCAGACCAGCAGGTCCGGGTTGTCGAAGGCCGCGCCGAAGGCGTGCACGAGCGCGTAGCCGAGCTCCCCGCCCTCGTGAATCGAGCCGGGCGTCTCAGGCGCGACATGGCTGGGGATTCCCCCGGGAAACGAGAACTGGCGAAACAGGCGGCGCAGGCCCTCCTCGTCGCGGCTGATGTGCGGGTAGACCTCGGAGTAGGTTCCCTCCAGGTAGGTGTTGGCGACCAGCCCAGGCCCGCCGTGGCCGGGCCCGGCGACGTAGATGGCGTTCAGGTCACGGGCACGGATCACCCGGTTGAGATGCGCGTAGACGAAGTTCAGGCCGGGAGTGGTGCCCCAGTGGCCGAGCAGTCGCGGCTTGATGTGCTCGAGGGTCAGCGGCTCGCGCAGCAGCGCGTTGTCGAGCAGGTAGACCTGACCGACGGAGAGGTAGTTCGCCGCGCGCCAGTAGGCGTGCAGGTCCCGCAGGCCCTCGGGGTCGAGCGGCGCTGCGGCCGCGGGTAGCCGGGGGGAGGACTGCCGAGCGCGCGCATGCATCGACTCCATCCTGGCGTAACCCAAGTCCCGATGTCATCCGCAGAACCCACGGCGCGGAGACCGTGACAACCCGCATCCGTAGTCGACCGCGCCAGTCGTGCGTGAGAACACGGTGTCGCATGGAACGAGACGCCTCTACGTTTCGGTCGCATGCGGAAGGTCGTCACGTCTACCCGTTCAACCCTCGATACCGGCACCCCGGCGCGCGGGCGCTGCTGATGGCAACGGTGTCACCACCGCCGCGCGGACGTGCGGGCGCCCTGGGATGGGTCGACGACCGCTTCGGCCTCGGCGGGCTGCGCTACCCGGTTCCCCGCCACGCCAACTCCCTCGCATACACCTTGGGCGGGATCTCGCTGGCGAGCTTCGTCCTGCTCATCTTCACCGGCGTCTACCTCGCGCAGTACTACGACCCGATCGCCTCGAGCGCGCACGCCAGCGTGGTCTACATCACCGACAAGGCCTTCGCCGGCGCGCTTATCCGCAGCCTCCACTACTGGCTGGCGACCGCGTTTGTCGTCGCGCTGATCCTCCACATGGTCCGCACCTTCGCCACCGCGTCGTTCAAAGCGCCCCGCGAGGCCATCTGGATCACCGGCGTCGTGCTGTTCCTCCTCGCCGCCGGGCTGCTCTTCAGCGGTACGGTGCTCAAGCAGGATCAGGAGTCGTTCGAGGCCCT
>JBBQBV010000186.1:0-6483 GCA_038318085.1 Solirubrobacterales bacterium | reverse complement strand
CGCGCGTCGACTCGGTCGACATGGAGTAGGTGCCTGCGTCGCGCGGCCGGCCGCCCCTGGAGGGTGGCGTCCTCGCCTTTGATTTCGACTCCTGGGTTCCGCCCACCATGTTGGTGCTCGACACCGACGTCGTCGCCGAAGCGCTTCTTTCGGAGAGCCCATCGCACGACGAACGCGTTCGGGTGCTCGCGCAGGTTCGCGACTCCAACTCGGGCGTCGTCTTCAACGACCTCCTCGAGGTCGAGCTCAACCAGGTGCTGTCGTCGCCGCGCTTCGGGAGCGCCATCCGAGGAAGCGAATCAAAGATGTCGCTGTTGATGACTGGATTCGTCCGCTCGCGGCGCGCCTGCTCAGGGGAGGGCGTACCGCTTGGGGTGAGCTGCTGTCGACGATCAGCTACGCGCGCGTGACGCTCAGCGACGTGATCTCGGAGGTGCCGACGATCATGAGCAAGTATGGGCTTGAGTCCTACGACGCCGTTCACGCGGCGACGGCGTTGCAGACGGGAGTACTTGACTTTGTCAGCTTGGACACGGCTTCTCGAAGATCCCGCCCCGCGACCTCGTCTTGCACACGACGATCGCTCGCCTCCGACAGGGCGCGCGAGCGTCGACATCGTGCCGGGCACTGAGCCGGCGGCGGCGCGTCAGCGGCCCGGGCCAGCCGCTGTGGCGGTCGGACTGTCGCCTGGAAGGCCCGGGTTTCATGCCAGTGGGACTGCTGCGTGCCGCCGCTTGCCGTCGCGGGTCAAGTACACCTTGCCGTCGCGGATGGCGACCGAGCGCGGATCGACGCCCTCGCCCGCATCGAGCTGCACCGGCGCCTGCCGGAAACGCTTGCCCGCCACGACGTAGACCGTGTTCACGGAGTCGCCCGCGTACACGCAGTTCGGCCGCACCGTCGCCGGCTCGACCTGCTGCTCGGCGTCCGGACACTCGATCCACGCCAAGCGGCGACGATCCACGGCGACGCTGCCGACCTTCACCAGCTCGCTGCGATCGACTTCAAACTCCGACCGCCCGTAGATCGACTCGTTCCGGTGACGAAGATCCGCGACGCGCAGGCCGTACTGTCGGGCAGGTACGCGTCCTCGATCACATTCGCGGCATAGGCCACCAACGGGCCAGCCACGTCGACGTCCTTCGCCAGCGGGCCGAAGACAACACTCGCGCCGTCTATCAGCGGCGTGCGGCGATCCGCGCGGCGCACACATCCAATCAGCTCTGTCTCGCCGTAGTGGCGCCGGGACCACACGACCGCATCGTGACCGGATGCCACCACTCGGTGGCGCGTCCGACACGCCGGTCGCGTATCGCCGCCGCGGGCCGTCGCGGCGGCGCAGCCGACCGCGAACACGACCGCAACCGCGATCAGGGCGCGCTGGGATATGGGCGGCAGTCGTACATGGAGATGGAGCGGTCTGCGAGCGGGGTTTGGGATACGGTCCATCCGAAGTGTGCTGCTGGCAGTCGGGACTGGCCCGGTTCACGCCAGTGGGACTGCTGCGTGGCGCCGCTTCCCGTCGCGGGTCCAATACACCTTGCCGCCGTGGATCGCGACCGAGCGCGGGTCGACGCCCTCGCCCGCATCGAGCTGGACCGGCGCCAGCCGAGCATGCTTGCCCGCCACGACGTAGACCGTGTTCATGGAGTCGCCAGCGTGCACGCAGTTCGGCTGCACCGTCGCCGGCTCGGACTGCTGGTCGGCGTCCGGACACTCGATCCACGCCAAGCGTCGCCGTCGATCGACGGCCACGCTGCCGACCCTCACCAGCTCGCCGCGATCGACTTCAAACTCCGACCGCCCATAAATCGCCTCGTTCCGGTGCCGAAGATCCGCGACGCGCAGGACCGTACTGTCGGACAAGCCCGCGTCTGCGATCGCATTCACGGCATAGGCCACCAACGGGCCGGCGACCTCGACGTCCTTAGCCGGCGGACCGAAGACTACGTCGGCGCTGGTAAGTATCGTTCGTCGATCCGTGCGGCGCAGGCACCCGATGAGTTCGATCTCGCCGTAGTGGCGCCGGGACCACGCGACCACGTCGTGACCGGACGCCAGCACCTGGTGCTGCGTTCGGCACGCGGGTCGCTTATCGCCGCCGCGGGCGGTCGCGGCGGCGCAGCCGACCGCGAACACGACCGCAGCCGCGATCAGGGCGCGCTGGGCTATGGGCGGCAGTCGTACAGGAGTGGTCTACGAGCGGGAATCGGGATACGGTCCATCCAAAGATGTGCTGCTGACGGTCGGGATTGTCGCATGGAAGCGCCGGTTTCACGCCAGGGGGACTGCTGCGTGGCGCCGCTTCCCGTCGCGGGTCCAGTACACCTTTCCGCCGCGGATCGCGACCGAGTGCGGATCGACGCCCTCACCCGCATCGAGCTGCACCGGCGCCAGCCGAGCATGCCGGCCGGCCACGACGTAAACCGTGTTCACGGAGTCGCCCGCGTGCACGCAGTTCGGCCGCGCTGTCGCGGGATCTGCACCTTCTTGCACAGCGTCCGGGCACTCGATCCACGCCAGGCGGCGACGGCGATCGACGGCGACGCTGCCGACCTTCACGAGATGGATGCGGTCGACCTGGAACTCCGATCGCCCATAAATCGACTCATTCCTGTGGCGCAGGTCAGCTACGCGGATGGCCGTGCTATCCGAAATGGCCGGGTCCGGGCCGTCACCAATTTCATTCACCGCGTAGGCGACTAACGGCCCAGCCACGTCTACGTCCTTCGCCGGCGGGCCAAAGGTCACGTCGCCGCCGCTCAGCGGCGTGCGCCGGTCCGTGCCTCGCAGGCATCCCACCAGGCCGTACCGGTGCGCGGACCACACGACCGCGTCGTGGCTCGACGCCAGCACCGGATGGTGGGTGCGGCATGCAGGTCGCGCACCGCCGCCGCCACGGGCGGTCCCGGCGGCGAAGCCCGTGACTGCGACCGCGAGGGCGACCGCGATCAGGGCGCGCTGGGCAGTGGGCAGGTGTAGAGGGAAGGGTCTACGAGTGGGGATCGGGATACGGTCCATCCGAAGATGTGCTGCTGGCGGTCGGGGCTGCCCTCGGGAACGCTGGCGTTGACCGTGTCAGCCCCCTGGTTGGCGTCGCCGAACGTCCATCGTGCCACTAACCCCTGCGGGGTGGGCTCGTTGCGGTCACGGTAGCCGAAGGTGTCATAGGGCACGAACGAGCCGCTGTCGCGCGGCACGACGGCGCGGACCACGCCCCCACGGTTCGACTCCACGGGCGTCAGCGGGTTGCCGGCGCGGCTCACGCCGGTAGTGGACGTGGTCAAGTACGCCACGTTAGCCATGAAGCAGCCGCCTTGGTAGTTGCCGTAGTAGCCCGTGCAGCCCGCCTTGGTGGGTGTGTCCTGGCAGCCAATTCGGAGTGTCTCTCGGTTGAGGTACTGGTCGAGTGCCTGGCCGTTCGGGGACTGCGTCACGAAGTCGGCGGTGGTCTTGAGCTGATCGTCGACCTCTGTGCCGGTGATCGGCTTGGCGCGCTTGCGCGGGAGGCCGCAGCCGCTGTAGGCGCGCTCGAGATCGTTCCCGCTTGCCTTGACCATGGAGGCGGGGAACTTCGAGCGGTCGATGAAGCCGCGCAGGCCGGTGCCCGCCCCGGACCCGTTTGGCGCGCTGATCAGCCCGGCGAGATAGTTGCGCGCCTCGTCCGCCGGCTTGGCCATGCACCCGCGGCCCTGGACCACAAGTCGCGCTTGGGCGGCGTGCGGCTGTGACGGGTCGCACCCTGCGGGTGCGGCCGGGTCGGTGGAGCTCTTGAAGACGCCGGCTGCGTCGTAGACGTTGAAGCAGCCGTAGTAGGGCTCTGAGAGCTTGGCGATCGGGGTCTCGAAGGAGTCGACGACGTCCACGATCTCCCCGGGGGTGGTGAGCTCGTAGACCGAGACGCTGGCGTTGCCGTTGTGGTAGGCCGTCGGGTAGCAGCGGCTGCCCTTCTTGGTGCTGTAGGCGCCGCAGCGCGGCGACGGGTTGTAGGTTCCGCGCACCGCCTTGCCGCCGAGCGGGATGTCGACCGTCTTGTGCAACGCGACGCGGCAGATCGGCAGCGGCGCCTTCGTGTCGCCGCGGTACGGGAAGCGCACGGTTCCGGTCGCGCACTTGGTGGGCCTGAGCATCGCCGCGGTCAGCATCGGGCGCCGGATCGTCGTCGCCTGGCCCATGCTGCCGGTCGCCATCGGGGCTCCGACCGTCGTGGACGGCTCCTGCGCGTCGGTCGTGGCGTCCTGGCCCGCGCTCGCGATGCCCGCACGAGACTGCGAGGTACCGTCGAGGCGGGCGCCCTGGTCACCGCGCAGCGTGCCCAGGTCGAGCGTCGACGGGTCGAGCTTGCCGTAGGCCAGGTAGCTGACGCCTTGCTGCGCGGAGGCCTCCGGGAAGCCGACGATCGCGTCGGGGATGGAGTCGCCATCCTGGTCGCCGGCGCCGGTCACCTGCGCGCGGTCGAAGCCGCTCCCCGACGGCGCCTGGAGGCGGTAGCTGTCAGTCGACGCCGCCAGGTCGACGGGCGTGTTGGCGGGGCGCCCGAAGACGACCCAGGCGCCGTGCCCGCCCAGCAGCAGGTCCGGTGTGCCATCGCTGTCGACGTCCCCCAGGCTGGCCGCCGTGGCGACCCCGTCGCCGGCGCCACCGCGGATCGCCATTCCCGCCGATCCGAGGCTGGCGAGACCGACCAGCCCGCCACCGGGCCGGCCATAGATCAGGTAGGCGCTCCCCGCGCCACTGCGACCCGACGGATCGACGCCCGGCTCGGTGACGAGCACGTCGGCGAGATCGTCGCCGTTGACGTCGCCGGGCAGCGCCGTCGACGTGCCGGCCTGGCCCGGCGTGATGACATCGAGGATCGGCTCCGAGCCGGTGATCCGGAACCCGTTCGACCCGGGATCGCCACTCAACGCTCCGAGGTCGATCGTGCCCGTGTCGGCCTTGCCGAACAGCACGTACGCCACGCCGCTGGTCAGCGAGGGGCTCGTGGCGTTGCCGGCGCCGAGCACCAGGTCGTCGCGGCCGTCGCCGTTGACATCTGCGTCGACGCCGAAATCGCCCGAGCGGCGGCCGCCGATCTGACCGCCGAAGGTCGACGTCGCACCGCTTGAGAACAGCGGCGGGATCAGCCCTCCGGACAGCGCCGGCCCCTTGATCTGGTAGCCGTCCGCGCCAAGGTTGTCCAGGTTGACGGTCCGTGGCAGGTCGGGCCGGCCGAACACGACCCAGACGCGGCCCTGGACGGGTGGCAGCAGCCCGCCGGGGGCGCTGCCGGGGGCGCCCAGGATGAGGTCCGGCACCTCGTCGCCGTTGACGTCCTCCGTCGCGACGGCGGCCCCCAGATTGGCGCCCGCAGCCCCCGTGGCGAACCGCAGCACCCGCGGATCGGTGCCGTCCAGGCGCACGGGACCCGGCGTCGCCGACCCCAGGATCAGGTAAGCCGCGCCGGTATCGGAGCCGTTGCCGTCCACGCCGGGCGCGCCGACGAGCAGTTCCGGCAGCCCGTCGCCGTTGACATCGTCGACGTCCGCAACCGAGGCGCCGAGGCGGTCGCCGGGAGCGACGCCCTGAGCGACGAGGTCGCCCTGACCGCCAAGCGAAAGCGTCTGGGGCGAGAGCGGGGTGGCATGCGTGACCGAGAACCCGACGGACTGGCGGTCGACATTGCCGGCGCCGTCCTCGGTGTCGACCTCGATCGCGTGGTCACCATCGCCGTACACCGAGCTGACGTAGCTCCACGCGGCAGCCGGTTCGAACGTCGTCGGGCAGGCGTTCGCCGAGCATCCCTGGTTCTGATAGGTCACGACGTGCGCGGCGTCGGAGGCGCCGCCGCCAGGGTCGACCCTCACGGTCACCAAGCGGATGCCCGAGGCGGCGCCGGCGATGGCGCTGCCGTCCTCGGCGTGCAGCGAGAGGCCGTAGGAGCCGCCGCTGAGCACGTAGCCATCCGCGCCCCAGGCATCTCCCCCGACGAAGTCCTCAGGCAGCGTGGCGTCGACGCGCACGCTCCAGGACGTCGACGCCGCGTGGCCCAGCACGTCTGTGGCCGTGACCGCGATCGTGTGGGCGCCCTCGGCGAGCGTGGTAGGGAGCGTGATGTCACGCACCGTCGAGCAGCCGTCGGTCGCGCAGGTCGTCGGCGCGCCCTGCTGCGCACCGTCGATGCGCACGTCAAGCGAGCGGGCGCCGCTGGCAGCGTCGGTGGCCACGACGTGCGCGCTGTCTCCCGACCGTGCGAAGCCGTTCGCGTCCGAGCGCAACGCGCCGGTGACGGTGAGCGCCGGCGGATTGTGGTCCACCTTGACCGCCATGGCCGCGCTGCTGGCATTGTCGAGCACGTCGCGGGACTGGACCGATACCGAGTACGAACCCTCGGGCATGCCCGCAGTGCCGAACGCCAGGCCTTCCGTCAGGTTGCAGGCGTGGTTGCGGTCGCCGTTGTTGGAAGACCCCGGCGTACCGCCCTCCCGTGGCCCGGCGCTCAGA
>JBBQBV010000185.1:0-6487 GCA_038318085.1 Solirubrobacterales bacterium | reverse complement strand
GCGTGCACGATCTTGGCGCCGGCGTCCTGGTGCTGGCCCTCGCCGGCGAAGGCGATCGACAGCACCTCGCCGTGGGCGCGCTCGCCGGTCAAATAGACCGACGGGTACTTCATCGTGAGCTTGGAGCCGAGGTTGCAGTCGACCCACTCGACCGTCGCGTCGGTCTGGGCGACCGCCCGCTTGGTGACGAGGTTGAAAACGTTCTGCGACCAGTTCTGCACGGTCGTGTAGCGGATGCGGGCGCCGGGCTTGGCGATCAGCTCGACGACGGCGGAGTGCAGCGAGTCGGTGGTCCACACCGGCGCGGTGCAGCCCTCGACGTAGTGCACGTAGGAGCCCTCGTCGGCGATGATCAGCGTCCGCTCGAACTGGCCCATGTTCTCGGTGTTAATGCGGAAGTAGGCCTGCAGCGGCATCTCGACGTGCACGCCCGGCGGGACGTAGACGAACGAGCCGCCCGACCACACGGCCGAGTTCAGCGCGGCGAGCTTGTTGTCGTTGGACGGGATGATCGTGGCGAAGTACTCGCGCACGAGGTCCTCGTGCTCACGCAGGCCCGAGTCCATGTCCTTGAAGATGACGCCCTGGGCCTCGAGGTCCTCGCGGACCTGGTGGTAGACGACCTCCGACTCGTACTGGGCGCCCACGCCGGAAAGAAACTTGCGCTCGGCCTCCGGGATGCCCAGCTTGTCGAACGTGTTCTTGATGTCCTCGGGGACGTCGTCCCAGGTCTTCGACGCCTTCTCGGAGGCGCGAACGAAATAGTGGATGTTGTCGTAGTCGACCTCGGCCAGCATCGGCGAGCCCCACGTGGGCTGGGGGCGCGAGAGGAAGTGGTCGAGCGCCTTGAGGCGGAACTCGAGCATCCACTCGGGCTCCTGCTTGTGCTTTGACAGGTGCAGGACGGTGTCGCGCGTCAGCCCCTTGGGGGCCTTGTACAGGTAGTTCTCGGCGTCGTGGAAGCCGAAGCGCTCCTTGTAGTCCGCGTTGATGTCCTTGAGCGTGTCCTGCTCAGCGAGGATCTCTGGTGTGGCCATGGGTCAATCCACCTCTACTCGGATCATGTCGCCCACGACCGACACCGCAAAGGTGTCCACCGGGACGTAGGCAGGCAAATTCAGGGGGCGACCCGTGCGCAGGTCGAACAGCGAGCCGTGGCGCGGGCACTCGACGGTGCACTTCTCCAGGTCGATCGGGCCGTCGAAGAGGATGCCGTTGTCGTGCGTGCAGCGATCCTCGATCGCCAGAAGGTCCCCACCGCAGTTGACGACGCCGATCTCGAAGTCCTCGACCTCCACGACGCGGGTCGCGCCGGGGGGAAGCTCGGAGACGGGGCAGATGTCGATAAGCGGGGTCAAGAGTGGGCTGATGGCGAAGTCCGACCGCAGTAGTCGGGAATGCATGGGGAAGTGTAGCGAGGCGGCCCTGGTCAGGGCTCCCGACCCGCGCGCGACCCCACGCTCGACCGAGTGGCTTCTGGCCGCCCCGGGGCGACCGACGGCGGGAACCGTGATCAACCGCTTCGGAACCTGGACGGCGGCGATGACGCTCGCGCGGCCGGACCACCGCGGCTGATCTGCCGGCCCGGCCGGACCACCGCGGCTGATCTGCCAGCCCGGCCGGACAAGCCGGGACGCGGGAGCTGGTGCTGCACCTTCGTGACAGGTACTACACTCCCTCGTCAGGATGCCGACCACCCGCCCGCGCCACAGCATCACCGAGAGCGACGAGGTCGCCCGTGCGCTGGACGCCGCTGCCGAGCGCTGGCCCGGGGAACCGCGCAGCCGGCTGCTGCTACGCCTGGTCGAGCAGGGACGGCAAGCGATCGAGCGGGACCGCGAGAGCGACGTCGAGCGCCGCCGCGCGGCTATCCGCCGAGTGTCGGGGAGCTTGACCGGCGTATACCCGCCCGGTTACCTGGAGGAGCTGCGCAAGGACTGGCCGGATTGATCGCGGTCGACGCGAGCGTCCTGATCGGGGCCCTCGACTGCCGCGACGCGCTCCATCGTCGGTCCACAAGACTGCTCCAGGAGTGCGCGGACCAGCCGTTGGCGGCCAGCGTGATCACGGTCGCCGAGGTGCTGGTAGCGCCCATCCGCGCGGGACGCGCCCACCAGGCACGCGCTGCCCTGAGGGAGATGGAGGTCGAGGGCGTCCCGCTCGACGACGCGTCCTCTGTCACCCTCGCCGAGCTTTGTGCCTTGACGAGCCTCAAGCTCCCCGACTGCTGCGTGCTCCACGCCGCGCAGAGCGTCGACGCTACGCGCGTGCTCACCCTCGACGCGCGACTCGCCGCTGCCGCACGCGACCTCGGCCTCGCTGCCTAGCCCCGGCGCGCCTGTTGCCACCGTCACCTGGAGCCGAGGCAGTCCAGAGCTTGCTCACCGGGCCTCGGGATCGTGTCGCCGCCGACAGGTATATCGGTGAACGTGCGCGCCGTGCCGATGATCGCCTTCATGCCCGCGAGGTACTCGCCGCTCTCGGTTTCCCCGCTGTGGCCTCTGGTGACCCGACGTCCTGCCCCCCCGGGTCGACGCGCAACGTAGCGGGGCGGATCTCGTGGGATGCCCAAGGGTTGACCGCGGGGGCTCTGCCTACCACACCGTCAGCGACCGGGGGTGACGATGGGTGCGCAGTCTGCCGTCCTTGGTGACAAGCCGCCATCCGTACTCGACCGCGGTCGCGTAGATCAGGCGGTCCGCGGGATCGCCGGGGAAGGACGCCGGGAGCGACACGGCGGTGTCCGCGATCGCAGGCGTGACTCCGAGCGTCCGGAGTTGGGCGGCAAGTTGCTCCAGCCACGACCGGATCGGGACGGTCACGACGATGCGCTCATGCTTGGCTAGCCACGCCAGCTCGAACCACGAGATGTCCGCGACCGCCAGCTCGTCGGCGTCCGCTATCGCTTCGGCGGCGGCGCGACTCACGCGCTTGGGCTCGGCGGACCACCAGTGGACGACGTGCGTGTCGAGCAGAACGGTGGTCACTGAAGCTCCCAAGGCGCCCCGGTCGTGAACAGCTGCTCGTCCTCAGCAGCGGTCATCGCCACGCCCGAGAGCTTCCCCTTCAGCGAGTGCGGGCCGGTGGCCGGCACGAGGCGAGCCACGACACGGCCGTGTTTCGTGATCTCGACCTCGT
This sequence comes from Solirubrobacterales bacterium, assembly GCA_038318085.1. GTDB lineage: Bacteria > Actinomycetota > Thermoleophilia > Solirubrobacterales > Solirubrobacteraceae > DATLGB01. The sequence goes on along the minus strand of JBBQBV010000185.1, from coordinate 3,349 downwards.
CCCCGGCAGCGACGTCGTCGAGCAGGGCGAGGATCTTCGCCTTCGCCGTGGTTGCGGTCACACTTCTAGTCATGCGGTCACCATACTGGTCCTCAGGCGAGCTGGCACGCCTTCGCTGACCTGACACACGAAAGCCCCTGGGTCAGCGGGACCTGGGGCGCCGCCACCGATGGCTGGGCGACGGCCGCGGCGATCGCAAGGAACGCAGCCAGCACCTTGGTCGAGCCTCCCGGCCGCCCGACAGATCAGTGGCCGACGTGTAACGCGGATGGGGACAGGGGGAACCTTCGAGGATGCCCACTCACTCTCCACTCGGCGGCGTCATCCGCGGCCTGGCCGCGGGTGCCGCCGGCACCGCCGCCATGACCGCCTCCCAGGCCGTCTACTACAAGCAGACGGGCGCCGAGCCCAGCGACACCCCGGCCCAGATCGGCCGCAAGCTCCTCGGCTTCGTGGGCGTCGAGGTGCCCGACGACAAGATGCCCGCGCTCAACAACGCGATGCATTGGCTCTACGGGACCAGCTGGGGCGTGCTGCTGCTGCCGCGGGTCCCGCGCCGCAGCGGCCTGCTCTTCGGCCTCGGCGTCTGGGGCGTGAGCCTCGTCCAGCTGCCGGCCTTCGGCGTCGCCCCGCCCGTGTGGGAGTACCCCAAGGAGGCGTTCCCGCCGGACGTCGGGTTCCACCTCGTCTACGGCGAGGCCGCCGCGCTGGTCTTCAAAGCGTTGAGCTAGGCGCGGTCTCGCCGCGCTCGGCGGCGTTGGGCGGCGTCTCGCCCTCCCAGCTGACGGCGTGCCCGAGCCCCGCGCTCTTGAGCACCTTGAGCGTGAGCAGCGCGCACTTCATGCGCGTGGCGGAGATGTCGATCCCCAGCAGGTCGAGCACGAAGTTTTTGTCGAGGTGCACCAGATCCTCGACCGGCATGCCGATCACCTCGTCGGAGGCCATCGACGCGCTGGCCTGGGAGATCGCGCAGCCGTGGCCGGAGAAGGCGACCTCGGAGACCTTGCCGTCGCGGATCTTGAGCTGAACCTTCAGCTCGTCGCCGCAGAGCGGATTGGTGTCCTCGAACTCGAGGTCGGCATCGTCGATCTCGCCCCAGTGACGCGGGCGCTTGTAGTGCTCGAGGATCTGCTCGCGGTAGAGGTCGTCCACGGGTCCGAGGCTAGCGGGGCGAGGCTGGTGAACGAGCGCCGGCTCAGAGCCTCTGCCGGGCCCGCGTGACGATGCGCCGGACGATTTCGGCTGCGGGGAGGATCTCGTGGATCGCCCCGGCCGATTGGCCGGCGAGCGGGAGGTACTCGTGTGCCCGGTCTTCACGCCTGGCCGCCACGAGCCCGCCCCGGAGCTCTTCAGCCCGACTGGCCGAGGACAACCGCCCCGCGTCCCCACGCCGCAAGAACGACGGCTGGGCCGTAGCCGAGCGAGCTGCGATCATCACCGACGTGAAGACGATCGAGCCCGTCGCGGCGACGTCCGGCTCGCCTGCCGCCGTGTGGGCGCTCCTGGCCGACGCCTCGACGTGGGCGTCCTGGGGCTCGTGGTCGAACGTCACGATCGAGGGCGGTGGCCAGCAGGGGCTGGGCGCGGTCCGCGTCTGAAAAAGGCACCATTCCGCCTCCGCGAGCGCATCACCGAGTGGGTGCCGGGTGAGCGGATGGCGTTCGAGCTGCTCGACGGGATGCGCGCGCGGGGCTACCGGGCGACGGTCACGATCGAGGAGGGGCCCAAGGCGGCGCCGTCGTGCACTGGCGCTCCACCTACGAGCACGCCGGTCCGCTCACCGCGCTCCGCCTCGCCGTGCGCGACACGTGCCGGCGGCTGGCGAAGGCCGCGTCCGCGTAGGCGGCGCTTCGCGTCAGGCGGAGCCGCCGAACAGGTTCCCGGCCTTGACACGCGCGACCATCTCGTCGGACTCGGCGCGGTAGGCGCTGCCGTTGTCGAACTCGAGCACCGGCAGCTTGCTCTGGCCGGAGAGCTTCTCGACGTCCGGGCGCGCGCCCTTGCCGAAGCCGTGCTTGACGATCTCGTAGGGGATGCCGGCCTCGTCGAGGTGACGCTGGACCTTCCAGCAGGCGTCGCGATCGGTGTGCAGAAACGTCCACGAGCAGCGGTGCAGCTTGACTTTGTCCATGGCGGCGACGGTAGTGGGCCGGAGAGTGACGGCGACGGGCATCTCGACGTCGAGAGGGAGCTCGGCCATTCCGACGGCGAAGCTAGCGTTGCGGGTGACTCAGCCTGCGCGGGCGAACAGGACAGCGAAGCGATGATCCTTGAAGAGACAGTCGACGTCGGCGAAGCCGGCTTGGCGCAGCCAGTCGAGCTGGGCGCCGGTGGTTGCGCACCGGTCGAGTGCCATGCGTTTTTCAGCGGCGTGCCATTCTTGAGCCGTCGTGCCCAGCTCGGCGCTCGCCTCGCAATGGCGGGCGCGGTAGTGCGCGTCGAGCGTCGTCAAGCATGTGGCATGCTCGGCGCATGGACCTCAAGCGGGCACAAGACTTTGTCGATGGCTGGGTGCAGAGCTGGAACGAACACGACCTCGAGGCGGTGCTGAGCCACTTCGCCGAGGACGTGGTCTTCACCTCGCCGGTGGCTGCGCAGCTGCTCGATGACAGCGATGGGGTCATCCGCGGCAAGGCCGCACTGCGGGAGTACTGGGCAGAGGGCCTGCGACGCATCCCCAACCTGCAGTTCGAGGTGCTGGGCGTCTACCTCGGTCTCGACACGATCGCGATCAACTACCGCAACCAGATTGGCGGTCTAGTCAACGAGGTCCTGACCTTTGACGGCCCTCTGGTCAGCCAGGGGCACGGGACCTACCTCGCCGCCGACGCCAACCCAGCAGGGGCGGTAGCCGACTGAAGCATTAATCCTCGGAGTGCGAATCGAAGAACGGGACGCGGACGCGGCCGAGGGCGGGTTCGAACAACGACGCGCGGCCCGGGATGGTGGCGAGCTTGTCGCCGGAGGCCAGGTCGAAGACGCGCAGGTTGACGTCGTCGTAGCCCGAGCCGGTGTAGAGGCGGTCGCCGAAGGCGATCACGTCGAGCACGACGAGCGGCTTCGACCACACCATCTCGCCCTGGCCGTCGTACACGGCGACCGGCGCATCGCCCTCGGTACTGAAGGAGACGAAGCCGTCGCCGGCGCCCTCGATGTCCCCTCCCGGCTTGACCGTCTTGACGACGTCGAAGCTGGTCGGGTCGAGGATCGCGACCGTACCGAACGTGCCGACCGCCAGCATCGAGCCCGACGGCGGCTCGAGCCACTCATACCCGCCCTCGGGCAGGTCGAGATCGTGCTTGGTGACCTCGCCGGTGGCGACGTCGACCGCGTAGGCGAACGACTTCTG
>JBBQBV010000184.1:0-6507 GCA_038318085.1 Solirubrobacterales bacterium | reverse complement strand
GCGCTGCGGTAGGCCACGAACGCCGACGGGTCCGGCGCGGGCACGGCGACGCCGCGCCGGCGCGCGCGCAGGCCGCGCTGAAGGCCGAGATGAAATCCGGCGTCGGCCCGGCCGAGGTAGCGAGCGAGGTCCGCCGGATCGAGGCGGCCGTGCGCGGCGGCGTCGCGCGCACCGGCCTTGAGCCGGCTGAGGAAGAGGTTGAGGCTCGCCAGCACCTCTCCGGACCCGCGCCTGGCCGTGCCGTTGGCCAGGCCGAAGTAGACACGGTTCTTGACCTCGAAGTACGGGTCGGTGAAGGCGACGGTCGAGCGCTGGTGCGAGGGCAGGAAGCGGTGGTGGACGATCGCCGCGTCGAGCGACTCGAGCCTCCAGCCGGCGTCGAGCAGGCGCAGGCACGCCTCGGTCTCGTCGAAGTTGTATTCGATCTCCTCGTCGAAGCCGCCGATCTGCACGAGTGCCTCGCGGCGGAACGCGCTGCATCCTCCCGCGACGTAGAGAAACGGATCCGCGCCGGGCGCCACGAACCGGTCCAGCGGCCGCACCTGGCCGAAGTCCTGCTCTCCGGCGCGCGAGCTGACCAGGTGGCGCCACTGCACCCGCGTCCCGCTGTGGTCGAGCACGAGCCCCCCGGTGGCGGCGAGGCGGGGGTCGGCCTCCAGGGGCGCCACGAGCTGCTCGAGCCAGCGCGGCTCGGGCACCGCGTCGTCGTCGATGAACGCGACGACGTCACCGGCCGCGGCGGCGAGACCCAGGTTGCGCGACCGCGACAGGTTGCGCTCGGGGTTCTCGACGGCGCGGACGTCGGCGAGGCCGGCGACCAGCTCGCGCGTCCCGTCGGTGGAGGGTCCGTTTACCACGATCACCTCGAAGCGCGCAAACGTCTGACGCCGCAATCCGTCGAGCGTGTCGTGCAGGCTCTTCGCCCGGTTCAGCGTGGGGATGACGACGCTGGCGCGCACAGGGGCGAGGCTAGGATCGTCCGATCATGAGCGGCCGGACACCAGCCATCGTGGTGGACGGAGTCACCAAGCACTTCCGCCGCCCCGAAGAGCAGATGCACACCTTCAAGGAGCGGGCGCTGCACCCGTTCCGCGGACGCAGCTTCGACCAGTTCACGGCGGTCCGCGACGCCACCTTCACCGTCGAGGAGGGCGAGTTCTTCGGGATCGTCGGCCGCAACGGGTCGGGCAAGAGCACGCTGCTCAAGCTCATGGCGGGCATCTACCAGGCCAACGAGGGGGAGATCTGGACCCGCGGGCGCATGTCGACCTTCATCGAGCTCGGCGTCGGCTTCAATCCCGACCTCGCCGCCCGCGACAACGTGGTCCTCAACGGGATCATGCTCGGCCTCACGCCCAAGGAGGCCCGGGAGCGCTACGAGCGGGTGATCGAGTTCGCCGAGCTGCAGGAGTACGAGACGGTCAAGCTCAAGAACTACTCGAGCGGCATGCACGTCCGGCTCGCCTTCGCCGTGATGATCCAGGTCGACGCCGACGTGCTGCTGATCGACGAGGTGCTCGCGGTCGGCGACGCGTCCTTTCAGCAGAAGTGCTTCGACCAGTTCAACCGGCTGCGCGACGAGGCCAAGACGATCGTGCTGGTGACGCACGACATGGGCGCGGTGCGCCGCTTCTGCGACCGCGCGATGCTGATGGAGCGCGGGGTGACGGTGCGCGAAGGGGACCCGATCCTCGTCGGCGAGCACTACCTCGACATGAACTTCCACAACGACTCGGCGCAGGACGACTCAACCCCCGAGTCCGCGTCGCGCGACCGCTTCGGCGACGGGTCCGCGCGCTTCACGCAGATGTGGTTTCAGACGCCCGACGGGGAGCCGCTGGAGGTCATCCCGCAGGGGCAGGAGACGATGCTCAAGGCGACGGTCGAGTTCTACGCCGACGTCGAGGATCCCGCGGTGGGAATCGCGATCGAAAGCGCGGATCACCGCCCCGTGTTCGCCACCAGCACGGTCTGGACCGCCGAGCGCACGGGAGGCTTCTGTGCCGGCGAGCACGCCCGTCTGAGCATCCGCTTTGCAAACCAGCTCACCCCCGGCCGCTACTTCGTCACGCCGACGGTCTCCAGGCGCGGCTCGGGTCAGGAGATCTGCGACCGCTACCCGGGCATGCTGACCTTCCTGGTCACCGGGACGCGGGACACCGGCGGCATCGTCGACCTCGAGCACGACCTGACCTTCGAGCTCGTCGAGGAGAACGTGAGCACGTGAGCGTCGTCGACATCGAACGGATCCGTGCCGCCGGCGGCCAGCGGATGCACGGGCCGTCGGCCCTGACCGGCGACTGGCGCCGCGCCGCCGCGCTGACCTGGACGCTCGCCTACCTGGAGTTCCGGCTGCGCTTCTTCGGGACGGTGCTCGGCTACATCTGGCAGCTCGGGCGGCCGCTCTTGATGTTCGGCGTCTACTACGTCGTCTTCGTCGAGATCCTGCCGATCGGCAACGACGTCAAGTACTACCCGCCGACGCTTTTGACCGGGATCATGCTGTTTCAGTTCTTCGGGGAATGCACCGGCGGCTCGGTCGGGGCCGTCCTCGCCCGCGAGAACCTCGTGCGCAAGATCCACTTCCCGCGCATCGTCATCCCGCTCTCGGTCGTGGTCAGCGCCGGCCTGGTGCTCGCGGTCAACTCGGTGGCGATCGGCATCTTCATCGCCCTCGGGCACGTACCGGTCACGCTGAACTGGCTGGTTGCGATCCCGGCCATCGCGATGATGCTCATCTACGTGACCGGGCTCGCCATGCTGCTCTCGGCGCTGTTCGTGCGCTACCGCGACGTGCAGCCGATCTGGGACGTGGTGCTGCAGGCCAGCTTCTACGCCATCCCGATCATCTACTCGATCGAGCGCGTGCCGGACTGGGCCAGGCCGATCGTCATGAGCAACCCGATGTCGGCCGTGGTGCAGCAGATCCGCCACTCCGTCTTCGATCCCTCCTCGCCGAGCGCCGCCGACGCGATCGGCGGAGCGCCCCTGCTCGCCATCCCCATCGGCATCGCGCTCGCGGTCTTCAGCCTCGGCTTCTACGTGTTCAACCGCATGGCGCCCGAAGTGGCCGAGGAGCTCTGATGTCCGGCCGTCGCGTCGTCTACTCCACCACGGACGGCGACCTACGCAAGGCGCGCGACCCGCAGCTCAAGGCGCGCCTGGCCAACGACGGACCGGTCAAGGTGCGGCGCGAGACCTCCGGCCGGCGCGGCAAGGCGGTCACCACGGTGAGCGGCGTCCCGGTCGAGGACGCCGCCCTGAAGCAGCTCGCCGGGCGGCTGAAGAAGCGCTGCGGCGTCGGCGGCTCAGTCAAGGACGGTGTGATCGAGTTACAGGGCGATCACCGCGACGTCGTCCTCGAGGTGCTGCGCGGCGAGGGATACAAGGCTGTGCTGGCGGGCGGCTAGAGGCAGGCACATCGCGGAGAGAGCGCGTTGGGTTGCGGGATGGTCATGCCCGCACGTCGCGCACCGTGACGAGCGCCCCCCGATGAGCGTCCTTCTCGTCCACGACCTCACGGTTGAACGGCATGAGCGCGAGTCCGGCGAGCTTCAGGTGCGCGAGCGCGAAGGGCAGGCAGATCGGGATGGTGATGAGGAAGACACACGCGGCCAGGTTCGCGAGCGCCGCGAGCACGTGCCCCGCGGCCATGATGAGACCGGGGATGAACCAGAGGATGTTCCCGAGGGCCGACACGGAGCCGCCCCCGTCGCCCTTCACCACGGTCCTGCCGAACGGCCAGAGGGTGTATCCCGCCAGCTTGAGCATCTGCTTTGCGAACGGGATGGTCACGATGAGACAGAACAGCAGCAGCGCCCAGAGGGCGTAACCGACTGCCATGAATAGCCCGCCGAGGACGAGCCAGAGAATGTTGCCGAGGGTCTTCATCGGATGCCTGGTGCCATGGTCGTAGATTGCGCAGGAGAGCCCGATTCTGTCATGGCCCGCGACGCGCTAGAGACTTGGTGTAGAGCGCGGGCGTCTCGCGCGTCTCGATCGTGCAGCGGAGCAGTTTGCCTTCGGCGGAGAACTGCCCGGAGTTCGCGGTCCAAACGCAGGAGCCGGGCTCGGCCGCGAATTTGACGTTGGTGGCAAGCTGCGGGCGTGGCCGGCGAGGCAGTCGTTGCCGATGCCGACGTGTCCCGACCCGCCGCTGGACAGTTTCTCGCCGACGCCGGCGAAGGCGGTCAGTTCTCCTTCGATGCTGTCGTGATGGGGATCCGCCGCCTGGCTGTCGGGAGATGCTCCGTGAACTGGCATACTGCGGCGCGCTGCGCTCATGCTGCCGAGGCTTGGGGTGTGCCGGCGTGTTGACTTCGCGTAGGCGTTGTTGTGGATCACAAGGTTGGGGAGAGCGACGTGGTGTCTTCGAAGGACGAGCCGGAGGCTGGAGACGTTTTCGCGAGCGGCGGGGCGTTTGGGGATGCCTCGAGGGCGGTGTTGCGTACCGCGCATGAGGCGTATGTGTGTATGGATGCGGGTGGGTTCATCACTGATCTCAACCCGGCGGCGGAGGCCACGTTTGGCTGGTCGCGCGGCGAGGCTCTCGGGCGGGTGCTGGGCGACACGTTGATTCCTGAAGCTCAGCGTCACGCGCATCTGGAGGGGCTCGCACGGTTCCTGGCGACCGGCGACGGCCCGATCCTGCGCAGGCGCGTGGAGGTGGCGGCGCTGCATCGTGACGGCCATGAGTTTCCGGTCGAGCTGACGATCTCGGCGGTGCCGGAGGGTCCCACGCATAGCTTTCACGCGTTCTTGCATGACATCACCGAGCGCAAGCGGGCCGAGCAGTATGTGGCGACTCAGCACGCGGTCATCGCGGCGCTCGCCGAGGCTGAGACGGTCGCGGCTGTCGTGCCGGCGGTGCTGCGGGCGCTCGGTGAGGGCATGGGGTGGGAGGCCGGCATCTACTGGACCCCTGATGGGGCGGGCGAGCTGCGTATGGAGGCGATCTGGCTGGCGTCCGGGCTGAGCATCCCCGCCTTTGAGCAGGTCTGCCGCGAGGTGACGTTCGCGCCGGGCGTGGGCCTGCCGGGGCGCGTCTGGCGGGACGGCCGGCCGTTGTTCATCGCCGACTTCGCCACCGACCCCGATCTCCCGCGCACCGAGGCGGCCGCCGAGGCGGGGCTGCGCACCGCCGTCGGCCTGCCGTTGCCTGCCCGCGGCGAGGTCCGCGGGGTGATCGAGCTGTTCACGCGGTCGGTGCGGCACGGCGAGCGTGAGCTGGTGGACATGATGTCTACGGTCAGCGAGCAGATCGCACGGTTCTTGGTCATCCTCGCCGAGCGCCAGGAAGCACTCTCCAAGCTCGAGCGGCTCGCACTGACCGACGATCTGACGGGCCTGGCCAACCGCCGCGCGTGGAATGAGGGCGTGCAGCGCGAGTTTGCGCGGGCGCGCCGTCAAGGTGAGCCGCTATGTGTCGCGATCCTCGACATCGACGCGTTCAAGCGCTTCAACGACGAGCGCGGCCACCAAGCAGGCGACGAGGTCCTTGCCCAGACCGCCGACGCGTGGCGCGCCGGGTTGCGCGCCAACGACCTGGTTGCCCGCTATGGCGGCGAGGAGTTCGCGCTCGCCTTCCTCGCCCAGCCGATCGAGGCTGCGCGCGCCGTCGTCGAGCGGCTGCGCAGCACGATGCCAGCTGGACTGACCTGCTCGGCAGGGCTCGCGATCTGGAACGTCGAGGAGTCCGCCGACAGGCTCGTCGGCCGCGCCGACCGCGCGCTGTATGAGGCCAAGCGCACGGGCCGCAACCGAACCGTGATCGCATCCTGAAGGCGCGAGCGCGCACGCGGATGTCTTGAAGCTGCGGGTAAATCAGCCGCCGAGGAGGCGAACACCGCGCCCATCGGCTCGCAGGTCGCCATGGCAACTTGCAAACGGGGGCTCGTCGCCGACCCCACGGTTTCGCACAGCGATGCGGACCCGTCGGCCGAGGGTCACCCGCCAGCGGGCCGGGTCGTCTCATGTCCGTGGCACAGGCCGCTCGGCGCGTGCGGATCATCGCGCTCGTTGCCAGAGAAGCCGAGATTCGCCATCAGTCGGCGCGGACGGTCGACCAAGGTGTCAGGCGGGGACGCGTGGGGGCTGAGCACGAAGTCTGCCACATAAGGCGTGCCTCACCTGACCGTCACCTGCGGGCGCACGACCGGATCGGGCATGACGCCCGAGGCGCGGCGCTCGGCGAGGTGGCGGTAGAAGCCGTCGAGCTCGTCGAGCTTGCGCTCTAGCGCGTACTCGTTGGCCGTGCGGTGCCCGCCCTCGCGCAGGTGCTCGCGCAGGTCGCCGTCGCGCAGCAGCGCCTCGAGCGCCCCGCGCACGGCGCGCGGCTCGGCGCGCGGCATCAGGCAGTTGACGCCATCGACGCAGAAGTCGCGGTTGCCGTGGGCATCGGTGCACACGACGGGCGCGCCGGCCGCCATCGCCTCGAGCACCGGCAGGCAGAAGCCCTCGTGGCGCGAGGTCTGCAGGAAGACGGCGGCGCCGTTGAGCAGCTCGTTG
>JBBQBV010000183.1:0-6597 GCA_038318085.1 Solirubrobacterales bacterium | reverse complement strand
CAACATGCGCACGCTCGATGCCATGCCCAAGGTCAAGCAGCAGGACAAGGCCAAGGAGACGCTTGAGATCTTCGCGCCGCTGGCCCACCGGCTGGGCATCCACGCGATCAAGTGGGAGCTCGAGGACCTGGCCTTCGCCACGCTGCACCCCCGCAAGTTCACCGAGATCAAGGGGCTGGTCAACCAGCAGCGGGAGGAGCGCGAGGGCTACGTCGAGCGCGCCGGAGCCTACCTGGGCAAGGAGCTCGAGGACGTCGGCATCGACGCCGAGATCAACGGCCGCGCCAAGCACTTCTACTCGATCTATTCGAAGATGACCAAGAAGGGCCGCGAGTTCAACGAGATCTACGACCTGACGGCCATGCGCGTGATCGTCGAGTCGGTGAAGGACTGCTACGGCGCGATCGGCGTGATCCACTCGCTCTGGAAGCCGCTGCCCGGGCGCTTCAAGGACTGGGTCGCGATGCCCAAGTTCAACATGTACCAGGCGCTGCACACGACGGTGATCGGGCCCGAGGGCCGCCCGCTCGAGATCCAGATCCGCACCGGCGAGATGCACAACACGGCCGAGTTCGGGGTCGCCGCCCACTGGATCTACAAGGACGGCGGCTCGAAGCCGCCCCAGGAGAAGGTGGAGTGGCTGCGCCACCTGCTCGACTGGCAGCACGAGCTCCAGGATCCGCAGGAGTTCGCGGCGACGCTCAAGCACGATCTCTTCGAGGACGAGGTGTTCGTGTTCACGCCGAAGGGCGAGGTGAAGTCGCTCGCCCACGGTGCGACTCCGCTCGACTTCGCCTACGAGGTCCACACCGACGTCGGCCACCGCTGCGTCGGCGCGAAGGTCAACGGCAAGATCGTCCCGCTGCACTACGTGCTGCAGTCGGGCGACATCGTGGAGGTGCTCACCTCCAAGCGCGACCGCGGCCCGTCGCGCGACTGGCTGGCCGTCGTCAAGACGACCCGCGCTCGCAACAAGATCAAGCACTGGTTCAAGCAGGAGTCGCGCGTGGACTCCGAGCACACCGGCCGGGAGCTGCTGCAGGGCCACCTCAAGAAGGCGGGGCTGCCCGCGCAGAAGATCAGCGGCTCGTCGCTTCTGGCCGACGTCATCCGCGAGATGGGCTTCCGCAAGGCCGAGGAGTTCTACGTGGCGCTCGGCGCGGCCAAGATCTCGCCGAAGACCGTCGTCAACAAGGTCATGCAGCGCCTCAAGCAGGGCGAGACCGCGGTCGACGACCCGACGCCCGCGGACATGCTGCATCCGCGCACGCCGGCCAGCCGTTCGACGCAGTCCTCGTCGATGTACGGGATCGCCGTCGCGGGCATCGACGCCGTGGAGGTCCGCCTCGCCAAGTGCTGCCGGCCCGTCTCGGGCGACCCGATCGTCGGCTACGTCTCGCTCGGCCGCGGGATCACGATCCACCGCGAGGACTGCCCGAACGCCATCGCCCTGCGCAAGGATCCGGAGCGCTTCGTCGACGTGTCCTGGGACGGCGAGAACGAGACGTCCTTCCGCGTCGAGCTGCAGGTCGACGGCTGGGACCGCCACCGCCTGCTCGAGGACATCTCACGCACCTTCGCCGAGGCGGGGATCAACATCCTCGAGGCCAACTGCACGGTGTCACACCCGATGGTGCGCAATCGCTTCGTGGTCGAGGTCGCCGAGGCGCAGACCCTCAAGGCGGTCATCAGCCGCCTGCGCCAGATCGAGGCGGTCTTCGACGCCTACCGCGTCACGCCGTCTGGCGGCTGAGCACGCGCAGGCCGCCCCCGGCCATCACGAAGCCGGAGCCGATCGCGAACAGGACCCAGAGGTCGAACCCGGTCAGCGGCAGCCGCCGGCCGGCGATGGTGGTCGGCGCGCCCGTCGTGCCTGCCGCGCCGGCGAGGCCCGGCGATCTGCGGCCGGGTGAGCTGCGGTGGCCGAGACCCCGGACGAGGACCGCGGGCTGCGGAGTGGCCATCGCGGTCGCAGTCGCGGTCGCGGTCGGGGTCGGCGTGGCGGTGGGCACGCCGTAGGCCCCGCCCTCCAGGCCGGGGCACGTGCCGTTCGGCGCCGGAATGAGGTCGCCCAGGTCGACCTCGTGGCCGCCCAGGTCCCCGTTGGGAAGCGCGACGAGGAGGAAGGGCTGGCTCGGGTTGCCGGTCGCGTGGCAGAGCAGCACCGGGCCGCTCGCCGCGGCGTCCGGGTCCGTGATGTTGTCGCAGCCGCTCGAGGGCGCCGGGATGATGTCGAGCTCGTCGTCGAAGTGGGGGCTGTACTGGTCGGCCGACACCGTGACCGCGACGTAGGGCTGGTCGGGATCGCCGATGTAGTGGCAGAGCGTGAGGGCGGCGCCGGTCAACGCTTCCGCCGGCACCGGGCTCGCGCTGGGCGGGCGGGTGGGCCGGACCGCCACCTCCGCCCGGATGGCGGATCTGAGCAGCTCGGGCGTGGCCGCCGGCGTGACGGTCGCGGCGACGGAGGGCGCCGCGGTGGGCGTGGCGGTCGCCGTGGCCGTGGCCGCGGGCGTTGCCGCCGCAGCGGGCGTCGCCGTGGCGACCGGCGTGCTCCCCACGGTCGGGATGGCCGTGGCGGTCGCCCCGGGGGTCATGGCGGCGGTGGGCGCCGGCGTGGGGTCGGCGGCCGCCGTTGGCGTCTCGGTGGGCGTCGGCGCCGGGGTCATCACCGGCATCGGCGACGGGCTCGCCGGACCGTCCGCCCACGACACGGCGGTGACGGCCATGAGACAGAGGCCGAGGATCACGACGGTCTCGGCCCGGCGGCGGGGGCGCATGAAGTTTTTCATCTGGGGGAGCGAGGCTCGCGAGACCCGCGAGCGACAGCAGTATGCCGCAACCGGCAAACGAGATCGCTGTCGGCCCCGCGCGCGACCGGCGTCGAGCCGACTGTCAGCGCGCGCCGTGCCCGACCGGAGCGGGAGCCGGCGAGGCCTTCGTGGAGCCCGAGATCCCAACGGTCGAGACCGCGAGCGCCGCGACGATCAGCGCGATCGTCGCCGCCCGCAGGCGACGCGGCGTGAGCCACGTCCGGTGGTGGGCCTGCAGCCATGAACGCACACCGGTCGCACCGGCGGCTGCGGCCATCGCACAACCTGCGCACATGCGAGCCACTGTAGGCGTGGGTCCGACCTTCGGGCCCGCGCAAGAATGATCGCGCGGCCGGATGCTGCCCAGAACGCTTCGCCGGATCGCCACTCGAGGGATTTGCACGTGGCAGAGCCACGCGCTTCACCCTCGTGCGGCGCCCGGCTCGGTTCTGGACCGCCCCGACCGGGCGCTAATGCTTGCGCGAACCCTTAGGCCGGCGTCTCGGCGCGGCAGGCCTTGCACGCGCCGCGCAGGACGACGTCATGCTCGGCGACCGCGAACTCGACCGTGCGGCTGAGGCGGTCGATCGAGTGCTCCAGGTCGGGATCTGAGAAGGGGAAGACCTCGCCGCAGCGGTTGCAGATCATGTGGTGGTGGTGGCCGTCGGACCGGGCGGGCTCGAAGCGCGCGAGACCCTGCCCGAGATCGAGCCTGGTGATGAGGTGCAGGGCCTCGAGCTCCTCGAGGATGCGGTAGACGCTGGCGCGGGCGACGGGCCGCGTCCCGCGGTTCGCCAGCGCCGCCTCGATCTCGAACGCCGACAGCGCGCAGCCCTGTCCGTCGAGCAGCTCGATCACCGCGGCGCGCGCACCGCCCCGGCGATAGCCGGCGCGGCCGAGCGCCTCGGCGGCATGCCCGGCCCAGTCCGCGGCCCGTTTCACGCCACCACGCGCAGCGCGCGCGGGTGCGCCCGGAACTCCGCCTCGGAGTAGGTGCCGACGAAGTCGCCGTCGACCTGCACCGGCACCGCGCGATCGTCGGCCGAGCGCACGACGAGGCGGTCGACGCCGCGGAAAGCCGTGACCTGGCGGTGTCGTTCGATCTTCGCGCGCCTGGAGAGCGCGCGCCAGAGGACGGTCGGGATGTCGATCGGGCTGGCGCGCTCGAGCACGACGCCGCCGAGGTCGCCCGAGTCGAGCTCGACGCCGTCGACGAGCGTGATCGGCGTGTTGCGGAGGTAGGTGTAGGGATCGGCGTTCTGCACGAAGGCCGAGACGCCCTCGATCTTCTCGCCGTCGACCTCGACTACGAGCTTCGGCGGTCTGATCACATAGCGGCGCATGAAGACGGCGACGGCCGAGGCGGTGTAGAAGCTGGGGCCGTAGCGCGCCTTGAGCTTCGGGTGACTGTCGACGCGCTTGACGACGCTCGCGTCGAGGCCGGCGCCGCCCGAGAAGGTGAACAGGCGGCCGTTGACCGAGCCGAGGTCCACCAGGCGCGGGTGCCAGTCGTCGGCGATGCGCAGCAGGTGCTCAGTCGCGTCGACGACGTCGTTGGGGATGCCGAGCACGCGCGGATACACGTTCGTGGCGCCGCCGGGCAGGCACGTGAGCGGCGTGTCGGAGCCCGCGAGGCCGTTGGCGGCCTCGTTGATCGTCCCGTCGCCGCCGAAGGCGACCACGACGTCGTAGCCCTCCGTCGCCGCCTCGCGGCAGAGCTCGGTGGCGTGGCCACGACGCTGCGTGTCGATGGCCTCGACCTCGTAGCGGCCCTGGAGCGCGTAGACGACGAGGTGCTTGAGCCGGTCGCTGACGGTCGTCGCATACGGGTTGACGATGATCAGCATCCGCTTCGGCTTGGCGGGCCGGCCCAGCGCGGTCGCGCGCTCGAGGCGTTCGAAGTCGGAGGTTATGCCGGACCGGCTAGAGGAAGCCACGCTTACGGAAGTAGTACAGAAGGGCCGCCAGGGTTACGCCCATCACTGCGACGATGACCCAGAAGGCCGCCACGCTCTGCTCGCCTGGGACCCCGACGTTCATGCCCCAGATGCTCGCGATCAGCGTGAGCGGGAGCAGGATGACGCTGAAGACCGTGAGCACCCGGAAGACCTGGTTGCCGCGGTGCGCGAGCACCGCCTCGTTGGTGCCCTCGAGCGCCTCGACGACCTCCTTGAAGTTCTCGAGCATGTCCCAGATGCGCTCCCACGCATCGTTGATGTCGTCGAAGTAGATGTCGAGGTCGTCCGGGATGTAGCGCGCCTTGTTGCGCTCGAGGTCGCGGAACGTGGCCCGCTGGGGGCGCACGATCTTGCGGAAGTTGATGATCTCCTGCTTGACGTTTGAGATGTCGCGCACGATGTCCTCGGCACGCCCCTCGAACATCTGCTCCTCGATGCGGTCGAGCTTGTTGCCCATCTTGCGCAGCATGGGAAAGGAGGCGTCCACGCAGGAGTCGATGATGCGGTAGAGCAGGTAGCCCGAGCCCTTGGAGAAGTGCTTCTCGCGCTCCTCCTCGTTGCCGCGGCAGCGCTCGAAGAGGTACTCGACGGGCCGCAGGGGCTCGTTGGGCAGCGTGATCACGAAGTCCGGCCCGATGAAGATGTCGAGCTCGGCGGCGTTCAGGCGCCCGACGCGCTTGTCGAAGCGCGGGAAGTGCAGCACGCAGAACAGGTACTCGTCGTACTCATCGACCTTGGGACGCTGGTTGCGGGAGAAGACGTCCTCGTAGTCGAGGGCGTGGAAGTCGAAGTTCTCCTCCAACCACGCCTGGTCGACGGAGCGCGGGCGCTCGATGTTGATCCAGCGGAGATTGCCCGCCCCACCCTCGACCGTCTCGACCCGCGGCTGCTCCGGCCGCTGCGCGTTGGGATCAGGCGCCGCGGACGGGCGCAGACGCCGGCCGATGCGAGGCTTCGGGAGGCTCGGCATTGCGACTCAGAGGCTCGTCGGTGGCGGGCAACGGCATGTCCGGGAAGTCTACCTGGTACCGTTGTCGGAGATTCGCATCAAGAGGGGTGGAGGGATTGGCCCGATGAAACCCCGCCAACCACCTGGCAGCGCACCGTGCGCCGCGAGGAAAGGTGGCAACTCCAACAGGCAGCCAAACATATGCCTGGGAGATGCGGTCGGGGCACTTCCTCCACGGCACGGGCTCCCACCGCACACCAGGCGGAAGGATCGACACCAGCCATGCCGGCAGATGCCCTGAAGTGCAAGGAATGTGAGACCGCCTACCCCCTCGAGGCGCGCTTCGTGTGCGAGCGCTGCTTCGGCCCGCTCGAGGTGGCCTACTCGCCGCCGCGTGCCGATGCCGCCGAGCTCAGGCGCCGCATCCAGGCCGGGCCGCTGAACCTCTGGCGCTACGCGGACTTCCTCCCGCTCCAGCGGGTCCCCAGCCGCTCGCTGCACACGGGCTTCACGCCGCTCGTGCGCGCCGATCGCCTGGCCGAGCGCCTCGGCCTGGACGAGCTCTGGGTCAAGAACGAGACCGCCAACCCGACGCACTCGTTCAAGGACCGCGTCGTGTCCGTCGCGCTCGCCCGCGCCGTCGAGCTGGGCTTCGAGACCCTGGCGTGCGCCTCCACCGGCAACCTCGCCAACGCCGTCGCCGCCCATGCCGCCGCGGCCGGCCTGCCGTCCTACGTCTTCATCCCGTCGGATCTCGAGGAGGAGAAGATCCTCGCCACGGGCGCCTACGGCACCAACGTCGTCGCCGTGCACGGCAACCACGACGACGTCAACCGGCTCTGCACCCAGGTGTCCGACGAGCACGAGAGCTGGGCGTTCG
>JBBQBV010000182.1:0-6606 GCA_038318085.1 Solirubrobacterales bacterium | reverse complement strand
AGCCTGACGTGGGCGCAGGCGGTGCGCGAGGCGCTGTGCTTCGGCTGGATCGACGGCCAGAGCGGTCGGATCGACGACGAGCGCCACAAGCAGCGCTTCACGCCGCGCAAGAGCCGCCGCTGGAGCGCCGTCAACGTCCGCCTCGTCGCCGAACTGGAGGCCGAGGGTCAGATGCGCGAGGCCGGCCGCCGCGCCTTCGCCGCCCGCAACCTCGACGAGGTGCCGTACTCGACCTCGGACCGCCCGGATCGCCTGGACGCCGAGTACGACGCGCGGCTGCGCGAGCACCCGCAGGCGGCGGGCTTCTTCGACGCCCAGCCGGCGTCCTACCGCAAGACGGTCGCCTTCTGGATCGCCTCCGCCAAGCGGCCCGAGACGCGCGACAAGCGCCTGGCGGAGGTGATCGAGGCGTCTGCGGCGGGGCGGCGGCTCAGCCGCTTCGTGTCGCCGAGCCGGCGCGGGGCGTAGAGCTGACGCGCCAGCCAGACCGTCAGCGGGAGCATCGTCGCAAGGTATGCGAGCCATTTCAGCGTGCCGTGCTGCTCCATCTCCGCGACGCTCGCGGCGGGTGCGGCGAACGCGAGCGTCAGCCCGGCCGTCGCCAGGAGCGCGACATCGAGCTCGCGACGGCCGCCCTCGGCGGCGCAGGCGCCCAGCGCCACGATCAGCGGGAGGTGGTAGTAGTCGAGGCTCATCGGGTCCAGAAGCCCCCGGAGGGCGAAGACCAGGGCCAGCAGCTGCAGAGCACTCAGCACGGAGGTGGTCTTCGAGCGGCGCCACACTGCGCACGGCAGCGCGAGGCCGACCAGCAGGATCAGCGGATGCGCCAGGCGTGCGACGCCCTCGTTCATGAAGGACAGGCGCACGCCTGCGAAGTCGGCCGAGGATCCCAACGGCCAGAAGACGTCAAACGGCGTGACGTGCGCACCCGGAGCCACGGTTCCGCGGATGCCCAGGATGTAGGACGGGTCGACGCTGCCTGCCGCGCGCATGACGGTCAAGAAGCGCTCGGGGTCGCCGATGAGCATCGGCAGGACAAGCGCCGCGCCGGTGAGCGTCGCCGCGGTGACGAAGCGGCCGCGGCGAGCCGGAAGGGCGAGCAGCGCCGGCAGCGCCGCGAGCAGCGCCCACTGCTTGGTCCCGAAGGCCGCGCCGAGCAGGATTCCGGCGAGCACGGGACGGCTCGTCCCGGCCGCCAGCACGGCTCCGACCGCGAGCGCCGCGCCGAGCAGCTCCTCGGGATGACCCCAGTGGATCGCGCGGGTCATCATCAAAGAGCCGAGGCACACGAGCGCGACGAGGGCGCGCTCGCCGGCCGGGCGTCCGGCCCGGTCCATGCGACGTAGGACGGCATAGACCAGGGCGACGAGCGCCAGCAGGCACGGGATCACGCCGATGAAGTAGACGGCGTCGATGCTCGAGCCAAAGACCAGCGCCACGAACGGCGCCCGCAGGAGCAGCGAGAGGCTGCCCATGAGCGGCTGCTCGGCGAAGAAGTCGCTCAGGTCCCCGCGCACCAGCGCATCAACGGACGCCGACGGGTCGACGAAGTAGTCCAGACCGGGCTGAAGCGTGGCGACGGCCAGCACCGAGCCGGCGACGATCACCGCGACAAGGACCAGACGGCTCATCTGAGCGGCATCGGTCGCTGCGAGGCGCGCCTTGAGGCGGCGAGGAATCCGAGCGGTCCCTACAGGATCGCCGAGTGGCTGCCGATATCAGCAGCGGATATGCAATACGACTTCGCAGACATCCTCGTCACCGTCGTCGAGCGCAACGCGTCCGACCTCCACATCACGCCGGGCGTGCCGCCCATGCTGCGTATCCGGGGCGCGCTCACGCCGATCGACGGCCTTCCTCGCCTCACGCCGACCGACACGCGGGAGATCGTCTACTCGGTCCTGAACAACTCGCAGCGTCAGCGCCTCGAGACCGACTGCCAGCTGGACTTCTCCTACTCGGTGCCGGGCAAGGGGCGCTTCCGCGTCAACGCATACCACCAGCGCGGGTCCGTCAGCGCGGCCTTCCGCCTGATCCCGTCCAAGACGGTGCCGATCGAGGAGCTGGGCCTGCCGCCCGTCATCCGCGACTTCGCCAACAAGCCGCGCGGGCTCGTGCTCGTCACGGGCCCGACCGGCTCCGGCAAGTCGACCACCCTCGCCTCGCTGATCAACGAGATCAACGAGACGCGCTCGGAGCACATCCTCACCATCGAGGATCCGATCGAGTTTGTGCACACGCACAAGAAGTGCATCGTCAACCAGCGCGAGCTCGGCACGGACGCGCAGTCCTTCGCCCTCGCCCTCAAGGCCGCCCTGCGCCAGGACCCCGACGTGATCCTCGTCGGAGAGATGCGCGACATGGAGACGATCGGCACGGCCCTGACCGCGGCCGAGACCGGCCACCTGGTCTTCGCCACGCTGCACACCTCCGACGCGCCGCAGACGATCGACCGCATCATCGACGTCTTCCCGTCTGACCAGCAGGGCCAGGTGCGGATGCAGCTCGCCGTCGGGCTGCAGGGCATCGTCACGCAGACGCTCCTCCCGACGGCCGACGGCCAGGGACGCTGCGTCGCCGCCGAGGTCCTGATCCCGACGCCCGGCGTCCGCAACCTGATCCGCGAGGGCAAGATCCACCAGATCTACTCGCTGATGCAGACGGGCGGCTCGCACGGCATGCAGACCATGGACACCGCGCTCGCGGCCCTCGTGCGCGCGGGCACGCTCACCATGGC
The DNA here is from genome assembly GCA_038318085.1 of Solirubrobacterales bacterium. Lineage (GTDB taxonomy): Bacteria > Actinomycetota > Thermoleophilia > Solirubrobacterales > Solirubrobacteraceae > DATLGB01. The sequence goes on along the minus strand of JBBQBV010000182.1, from coordinate 3,869 downwards.
GATCGCCGAGACGCGCTCGTCGCAGCCGGTCGAGCTGCGCCGGCTGGTCGAGAGCACCAGCTCCATCGGCCCGGCGGATACGGCATTCGAAGCTTCTATGGCGGGGGTCTAGGTCATGGCATCAGGGGTCTACAAGTTCGTGGCGACGGACATCACCGGCCTCCCGGAGAAGGGGGAGATGCCCGGCGGGTCCAAGCAGGAGATCAGCGACGCCCTGCGGGCCCGCGGCCTCACGATCCAGTCGATCGACGAGAAGGTCGGCGGCTTTCAGATGGAGATCGGCCTTCCCAAGAAGGTCAAGTCCGCCGACCTGACGATCATGACGCGCCAGCTCTCGGTCATGGTGTCCTCGGGCATGACCCTGCTGCGGGCGTTTTATGTCCTCGAGGAGCAGATCGAGCACCCCAAGCTCAAGGAGACGCTCAGCCAGGTGCGCGAGGACATCGAGGCCGGGCTGCTGCTCTCCGACGCGCTCGCCCAGCATCCCAAGGTCTTCAACCCACTCTACGTCGCGATGGTCGCCGCCGGCGAGGCCGGCGGCATCCTGGAGGACTCCCTCCAGCGCGTCGCGAGCCAGCTCGAGGCCGACGACTCCCTCCGGCGCCAGGTGAAGTCCGCCATGATGTACCCGGCGGTCGTGTTGTCCTTCGCCCTCGTCGTCCTGGTCGCGCTGATCGCCTTCATCGTCCCGGTCTTCGTCAACGTCTTCAAGGACTTCGGCGGCGAGCTGCCGGCCATCACGAAGTTCACCGTCGGGCTCTCGCACGCCGTCACGCACCAGTGGTATCTGCTGATCGGTGGCTTCGTCGGGATCATCGTCGGCTTCAAGAAGTGGCGCACGTCCTCCTGGGGGCGCCCGCAGTGGGATGCCTTCCGGATGAAGATCCCGATGAAGATCGGCGAGACCGTCCAGAAGGTCGCGCTCGCCCGCTGGTCGCGGACCTTCTCCGCCCTCTACGGCGCCGGCGTCCCGATCATGCAGGCGATCGAGGTCACCGGCAAGACCTCCGGCAACTACATGATCGAGAAGACCATGATCGACGTCGTCGAGTCTGTGAAGTCGGGCGGGCAGATCGCCACCCCGCTGCGCCAGACCGACGTCTTCCCGCCGATGGTCTCCCAGATGATCGCCGTCGGCGAGGAGACGGGCGGCCTGGACACCATGCTCAACAAGGTCGCTGACTTCTACGAGGACGAGGTGGCCGCCGCGGTCAAGGCCATGACCTCGATCCTCGAGCCGGTCATGATCATCATCGTGGGCGCGATCGTCGGCTTCGTCGTCATCGCCATGTACATGCCGATGTTCAAGGTCTACGACGCGATCAAGTAGGGGCGAAGGTCTGGTCGTTGCATACGTCTTCGCATGCCGGCAACTACGACCCTGCGAATGCGGCCGGGATACACGCCACCGCCTCAACCGGACGGCTCTTTAGGACCAGATCTCTGCGCCGGACCTTCTCGACCGCCTTGTAGAGCGCGAGGAGCAAGACCGGTTGCTCGCTGCCATAGATGATGATTGATTGACTGCAGACCAATATAGGTTGCATGATAGTGTTGCGTTTCGTATGGGTGTGCTCGTACAGATCCGCGACGTCCCCGAGCCGGTGCACCGTGTCCTGAAGGCGCGCGCCGCCGCAGCGGGGATGTCATTCTCGGAATACCTCCGATTGGTACTCGCTCGCACCGCCGACCGCCCGACGCCCGAGGAGCTCGCAGCTCGCATCCGGGCGCGGGGCGTCGTTGTGCGCGAGGAGTCCAGCGCGCGCTCCGTGCGGCGGTTGCGCGACCGCGGCGAGTGACCGTCCTCGACACCTCGGTCGTGATCGACTTCCTGCTCGCCGACGGTGTGGCCGCAGACGTCGAGGAGCTGCTCGCGCGTGAAGCCCCGGCTGCGGCGCCTGATCTGCTCGTGTTCGAGGTGCTCGCTGTCCTGCGTCGCGACGTGAGCCGGCAGATGCTTGAGCCTGAGCGGGCCCGAGGCGCCATCGAGGACCTCGGAGATCTGCCCGTCGATCTGTTCGGCACCCTCCCGCTACGGCGGCGCGCATGGGAGCTGCGCGAGAATTTAACCGCAGCCGACGCTCTGTTCGTGGCGTTGGCCGAACAGCTGGGAGAGCCGTTGGCGACCAAGGACCGAGGGCTCGCGTCGGCGGCGCGCGACCACGCCCGCATCGAGACGCTCGAGCTCGGCCCGGGCGGCTGAAAGGTCGCTCGGGCCGGCGCTCTGTCAGTCTCGGCGCGGTCGAGCTGGGTGAGGTCACCGCCCTGCCGATCCAGGCCGACCCCCGGCGTGAGGCCTGGCTACCAGATGAGCGTGACGTCGTAGGGACGCAGCGCGTCATCGCGCGAGACGATCGCCGCGCCTTCGATGGTCGCCTGAGCGATGAGCACGCGGTCGAACGGGTCGCGATGATGCGGCGGGAGGTGTTCGGCGGCGGCGGCGTGGTCGAGAGTGACCGCGAGCGCTTGAGCGCCGGCGTCGAGCAGCAGTGACAGATACTCCTCAGGGAGGACGAGCTTGCCCAGCGAGCGCTTGACGGCGACCTCCCAGACGACGGCAGCGCTGAGCAGGACCCGGTTCGCAGGGTCGGTGAGGTGTCTGTGAGCGGTCCCGCTGAGACGTTTGTCGCCGCCGAGAAACCACAAAGCGGCACGCGTGTCGAGCAGCAGCTTCACCGAGCGCCGAAGGACTCCGCGATGTCGTCGGGGAGCTCGTCGAAGTCCTCGGCGATGCGGACGCGTCCCCGCAGCGCGCCGTGGACCGCCGCCAGCGCGTTGACGCTGGCAACCGCCACCAAGCGGGCGACCGGGGTGCCGTTCCGCGCGATGACGATGTCCTCGCCGGCCTCGGCACGCTCGACAAGCTGCGACAGCTTGGTCTGCGCTTCGTGCATCCCCACCTGCGTCACGCCACCGATGGTACGCGCGGACCCGGCGTCAGCCGTGCGGCGCGACGGCGCCGCCGTGCGTGGCGCGCAGCGACTCCGGAGCGTGGTCGCCGCGGGGCTCGAACAGCGCGCAGACGTCGAGGCTGGCGCAGGAGCAGTCGGCGGCGGTGAGCAGCCACTCGCGCATCGCCGCGGCGCGCGTGATGAGGGCCTCGACCTCGGGGAGCTTGCGGGCGGCGAGCTCGCGCAGCGCCTCGACGGCCGGCGTGCCGGCGTCGGCGCTGTGCAGCAGGACCCCGCGTCGTCGAGAGAGAACCCGGCCCGCTTGGCGACGTCGAGCACCTCCATCCGCCGAACCGCCTCGGCGCCGTAGCGGCGCTGGCCGCTCTCGCGGGCGGGCTCGGGGAGTACCCCGGTCGCCTCGTAGTAGCGGATGGCCGAGGTCCTCAGGCCGAAACGCTGCGCGAGCTGGCCGATGGTGAGCGTGGTCTCGTCCATGGAAACTCCGCCTTGACTTCAACGTGGGTTGAAGGTGAACAGTACCGACCATGCCCACTGATCTGCCCGTCGCCTGCTCGCTCAGCGCGACCGAACTGCCCAGGCGCCTGGCCGAGATCCACGACCTCGGCCGCGCCGCGCTCGTGGAGGCACGCACGCAACCGGGGCGGGCGGAGCTGCGCTTCGCCGCCGGCGCAAGCATCCGCGAGCGCGTCGACGCCGTCGTCGCCGCCGAGGCGCTCTGCTGCGCGTTCTTGACGATGCGCGTCAGCGAGGAGCCCGACGCCGTGCTCCTGACCATCGACGCGCCCGCGGGCGCCGACGTCGTCCTCGCCGAGCTCGTCGCCGCCTTCCGCGGCTGATGCGGCTGCGCGGCGTGGTGGTCGCGGCCACGGCGGCGTTCGTCATCGGCGCCGTCCCCGAGCGCGGCTCGGGTGAGGCCGACGCGGGACGCCCGCCGGCGGTCGCCGGTTGACCGAGCGA
>JBBQBV010000181.1:0-6616 GCA_038318085.1 Solirubrobacterales bacterium | reverse complement strand
CCTCGCAATGTTCCCAAGAAGCTTCCGCGCTCGACTCAGCTGGTTCTTCGTCGTCATCGTGATCCTGCCGATGGTGATGGTGACGCTCGTGCTGTTGCGGCTCGTGGCGGACTCCGAGCAGGGCAAGAGCGACGCGCGCCTGGCCCAGGCGCAGAAGTCGGCAGGCAACCTGTTCCGCCAGGACGAGGCGGCGGCGGCCGTCGCCGGACGCAGCATCGGCCGCTCCGCGGCGCTCGCGGCGGCGATCGCCTCGAAGCGATCCGGCGCGATCGACGCGCAGCTCGCCGCCGGTGCCAGGCGGGCGGGGGTGACCCGCGCGGTGCTCCGACTCACCGACGGCACCCGCCACGAGACCGGCGATCGCGGCGCGATCGCGGGGGCGACCACCGACCTCGTCGACCGCCGGGGCGCCGCCGCCGGCTCGCTGCGCACGTCGGTCACCAGTGCGCGCGCCTTCGTCGCCGCCGTGCGCAAGCTCACCGGGCTCGACGTGATCGTCTCCGGGCCCGGTGGGATCTCGGCGGCGACGCTCGGCGGCGCGATCGGCGTGAAGCTGCCCGACCGCGGCGACAAGCGGCTCGGGGGCCGGACCTACCGCCTCGCGACCTTCACCGCGCAGCCGTTCGAGGGCGCAGGTCGCACGACCGTCCGTTTGCTCGCCGACGCCCGGGCGACGGACATCGCGACGCACAAGAACCGCTACACCGTGGCGGCGCTCTTGGCGGCCTTCCTGCTCCTTGCCTTTGCGTTCGCGCTGGCCCTCTCGCGGTCCCTGCAGGCGCAGATCCAGCGCCTGCTGCAGGCCGCGCGCCGGCTCGGGAGCGGCGAGCTGGGGGTGAAGGTCCCAACGGAGGGCAACGACGAGTTCGCGGACCTCGGCAGCGAGTTCAATGCGATGGCGCGCCAGCTCGAGTCGCGCCTGGACGAGCTGGGGGCCGAGCGTGAGCGCGTGCAGCTCGCCGTCCGTCGGGTCGGCGGCGCCCTCGCGATGGGCCTGGACCGCGATGCGCTGCTTGAGATCGTCGTCCAGACGGCGGTCGACGGGGTCGCGGCCGACGTCGGGCGCGCCGGCGTGCGCGACGCGCACGATGGCCCGCTCGCCGAGCACGCGGTCGTGGGCGAGCTCGACGCGCTGCGACCCGTCCTGGACGCCGTCGAGGCCAGGGTGCTCGAGACGCGCGAGGCGGCCGAGATGAGCGAAGGCGAGGCGCACGCGCTCTCGCACCCTCTGCGTCCGTCGGACGGCGGGACGAAGGTCGTCGGCCTCGTCTCCGTCGCGCGACGAGGACGCCCCTTCACGGCCGCCGAGCAGGACCTCTTCAACTACCTGGCCGAACAGGCGGCGGTCTCGATGGAGAACGCGGACCTGCACGAGACCGTGCAGCGTCAGGCCGTCACGGACGAGCTGACCGGTCTGTTCAACCACCGTCGCTTCCAGGAGGTCATGTCGATCGAGGTCGAGCGGGCGAAGCGCTTCGGCCAGCCACTCGGGCTGATCATGCTCGACATCGACGACTTCAAGCGCGTCAACGATCACCACGGCCACCTCCAAGGCGACCAGGTGCTGCGCGAGGTTGCCCGCGTGCTGCTCGACACGGCTCGCGAGATCGACGAGCCCGCACGCTACGGCGGGGAGGAGATGGCCGTCGCCCTGCCGCAGACCGACCTCGAGGGCGCGTACCTGTTCGCCGAGCGGCTGCGGGCGCGGATCGCGAGCCTCGAGATCCCGCTGCTCCACGGGGGCGAGGGGGTCGTTCGGATCACCGCCTCCGTGGGCGCGGCGGCGCTCCCGCAGTCCGCCGTCGCGGACAAGGATGCGCTCGTCCAGGCGGCGGACGCGGCCCTGTATCGGGCAAAGCGGCGCGGGAAGAATCGAGTCGCGAAAGCTGGGTAGCCTTGTAGGAGCCGCCTGAGAAGGTCTGCGACCTCCGCGGCCGAACTTCACTTCAAGGACGCTTATGGGAACGCTCGACGACGCCATCCGTCAGCACCTGGAGCTCAAGCGCCGCTCCGGTGCCGCCGACGACGAAGTGCAACGCCTGGAGTCCGAGGCCTTCGGCCCCGTGCGCCGGGTGGCCCGGTCGCCGCGGGCAGACGAGCCGGCCGCGGCTGCGCCGGACTCGCCCGCGCCGCCCGCGGCCGCCGCGCCGCCCGCGGCCGCCGCGCTCCCGCCTCCGCCCGTCGCCCAGCCCGTCTCCGTGCCCGGTCTGCCGGCGGTGCCCGTCGACCCCGCTCAGCCGGCCGCGGCCCCGCCGCCCCCAGCGCCGGCGCCCCCGCCACAACGGGCGAACCACTCATGGCTCGAGGACGAGCCGGACGAGGTCCCGTTCGGCGACGCGCTGGACCATCGCCACCCGCCGTCGCAGTCGACGAGCGAGTTCACGGCGGTCGAAGCGCATGCCGCCGGTGGCAAGCCGCCCGCAGACTACGTGGCGCCCGACGAGGAGGGCGAGGACCTGCTCGAGGAGACGCCCGAGTTTCTCCAGGAGACGCCGGAGCACGACCGGCTCTGGTTCGAGCAGAAGCCGCCGCGCGACTTCGACTTCGACGAGTAGGGCATCTCCCACCGTCGCTTCACGCTGCTCGACGTCTTCACGTCGGAGCGCCTGACGGGCAACGGCCTGGCCGTCGTGCACGACGCCGACGGCCTCGACGAGGCCACGATGCTGCGCTTCGCGCAGGAGATGCGGCTGTCGGAGACCTCGTTCATCCAGCCGGCGCAGGAGGCCGACTACCGCCACCGCATCTTCATGCCGACGGGCGAGATCCCGTTCGCCGGCCATCCGTCGCTCGGCACCGCCGTGGCCGTCGCGCGCGCTCGCGGGGAGAGCGCCGTCACCTATGTGCAGGAGACGATCGCGGGGCGCCAGCCCGTGACCGTCGAGCTCGACGGCGATCGCGCGCACGCGTCCATGCTCCAGGAGCCGGCGCGCTTCGGCGACGAGCTCGATCCCGAAGACGTGCTCGGCGCGGTCGGCCTCGAGGGCTCAGACATCGCCCCCGACCTGCCGGCCCAGTTCGTCTTCACCGGCGCGTGGCAGGTGATGGCCTGCGTCCGCGACCGCGCCGCGCTGGGGCGCGTGCTGCCCGACTACGGCGCGATCGCGCGGGTGCTCGCCCCGCAGCGGGCGCTCACGCTCTACCTGGCGCACGTGGATCCGGAAACGGGTCGCGTGGCGGCGCGCTCCTTCGTGCGCACGGCCGTCGAGGGCGAGGATCCCGCGACCGGGTCGGCGGCCGGCCCGCTCTGCGCGCACGTCGCCGCGCGCACGGGTTGCGAGCGCCTCGAGATCGTCCAGGGCGTCGAGATGGGCCGGCGCAGCGTCCTGTACGCGGAGGTCGAGGGCGACCGCGTTCGCGTCAGCGGCGACGTCGCCGTGGTCATCGACGGCCAGGTTCTGCTGGACGCTTGATCGACCGCCGAGGCCCTTTTCGCGGATTTCCTACCCGCGGTGCCGACTACGAGGTCAGGCCAACCGGATCCAGCGACGGATGATGGTTCGGCCCGCCCCTGCGAGGGGGCGCCGGCGTGGCGCCCGAGCGACCCACTGCCCTGGGTCGTCCGGACACCGCGCCGGCTGTCTTGCTCAGGGCCGCGCGGAAGGGACGCCGCGCGGCCCTCGAGCCCCTGCTGTCGGGGGCCGCCGCGCGTTGAGCTAACCTTGAGGTGTCGTTCTGCCCGGAGCTTCTTCGCCCCTCGACCTCCGCGCACAGCCCTCGAGGAGCTAGGAAGGCCTTCCCATGCCGCCCCGCAAAGCCTCTTCAGGATCTCGCACCCGCACCGCTGCCGCCACCAAGCGCGCGGCAGCGCTCGCGAAGCCCGAAAAGGGCACCGTCGCCGCCGAGGACGTCCGCCTGCAGGCCAAGGCCGACCGCACCCGTGGCTACATGGCCGCCGCCCGTCTGCGCCAGGAAGAGCTCGAGCGCGGCGGCTTCTTCTTCTAGCAGTTCTTGACGCACAGCTTCGCCGACATCCCGCCCTACGTCGAGGGGCTCCTGACTGGCGGGCGCCCGCCTCTGCCCGGGCTCCCCGAGCGGGCCGACCGGGTGCTGCTGCTGCTGCTCGACGCGTTCGGGCGCGTCTTCCTCGAGCGCTACGGCGACCGCCACCCGTTCCTGCGGCGCCTGCTGCGCGACGGGGCGGTGTGCCCGCTGGAGGCGCAGTTTCCGACGACGACCACCGCGCACGTCACGACGATGCACACCGGCCTGCCCGTGGGCCTGCATGGGCTGTATGAGTGGAACGTTCTCGAGCCGTCCCTCGGGCGCGTGATCACACCACTGCGGTTCTCCTTCGCCGGGGACTCCGCACCCGACACGCTGCTCGCCGCGGACTTCGATCCGCGGGACCTGCTGCCGTCCGAGCCCAATCTCTACGAGCGGCTGGCGCTCGCCGGAGTCGTCCCCCTCGTCTACCAGCCCGCGGACTTCAGCCCGTCGACCTTCGACGGCGTCGCCGCTCGCGGCGCCGATGTGCGCCCATACTCAGCGCTCGGTGACGCGCTGCAGGCCGCCGTCGGCGCCGTCTCCGCGCTCGAGCGCGGCTACGTTTACGTCTACTTCCACGGCGTCGACATCGCCGGTCATCTGTCCGGGCCGGCCTCGGGGGACTTCGACGCCGCCGTCGCCTACGCGCTGGACGCCGTCGCGGCCGCGGTCGCGGGTGCGGCGGGCGCAGATACCCTGCTGCTGGTCACCGCCGATCACGGCCAGGTCGACGTCGACCCCGACGCGACGCTGTGGCTCGACGACCTGCACCCTCCGCTGGCCGAGCTTGACCTGCGGCCGGCCGGCTCGGCCCGCGACGTCTTCCTGCACGTCGCACCCGCGGAGATCGACGCGACCCTCGCCGCGCTGGGCCCGCACGTCGAGGTCCACCCCGTCGCCGACCTGCTCGCCCAGGACGCCTTCGGGCCGGAGATCGGGCCGCGGCTGCTCGAGCGCCTCGGGTCGGTGTGTGTCCTCCCGCCGCTTGGGCGGATGGCGTGGCTGCGGCGGGCGGCCGACCACGGCACGCGCTTCCGCGGGCACCACGGGGGGCGTACCCCAGCGGAGTCGCAGACCTACCTCGCCGCGCTCTGGCTCGACTAACCGGGTGCGGCCGCGAGCGACGCACGGGTGCCGGGCGGTTCCGTCGCAGGCTCGGTCTCGTCCGCGCGGCGCAGGAACAGATAGACGCCGGCCGCGGCGCCGACCAGCGTGAACACCGCCCACGGGACGCCCTGGCCGATCTGGGTCGCGATCGGCCCGGGGCAGGCGCCGGACACGCCCCAGCCGAGGCCGAAGATCAGCGCCCCGGCGATGTGCCGTCGCTGGGGCGGCTCGGGCTCCCACGCGATCGGCGCGTCGGTCAGGACCGCGCGGCGCTGGTACCGGCGCAGCACGCGCAGGCCGACCGTGGCGGTCAGGACCGCCGCGGCGAAGAAGAGGAACAGGTAGCTCTGCTCGAAGAGCAGCGCTCCGCGGATGACGTTGGGGTTGCTCATCCCCGTCCAGCACAGGGTGATGCCGAACACGACGCCGATCAGTCCGCCTGCAATCCGCGTGCGCATCAGATCAGCGCCTTGATGACGAAGCTGACCACGATCGCGCTGGCGAAGAACGTCACAGTGGCGGCGAGCGCCGCGGGCGAGAGCATCGAGATGCCGCTCAGGCCGTTGCCCGACGTGCATCCACCGGAGGTCTTCGCGCCGTAGCCGATCGCCATGCCAGCCGCGAGCAGGATGAGCGCGATCGCGATCCGCCCGCCGCCGTGGAAGGTGGCGGTCAGCCAGCCGTAGCCGTGAAAACCGGGCCCACCGTGGGCGAGCAGGAACACGACGCCCCCGACCACGATCCCGATGACGAACCACCCACGCCAGTCGAAGGCGAGGCTTCCGCGGCGGAGCTTGTCGACGAGCTCAGAGTACCCGCCCGTCACCGCGAGCCGGCCGTTGAAGAGCGCCCGGCAGGCGACCACGCACAGGCCCAGGATCGGCCCGCCGATGTACCACGCGAGTTGTCCCTGCATGCCCGAAGGATACTCAGGCATTGGCGCACAGCGCCGGCGTCAGGACCCTTCGACGGCCACCTTGATGCGCTGCGCGAACGCGGGCGCGTCCTTGACGGCGCTTTTCAGCGCGAACCGGAGGATGAGCTTGCCGAATCCGTGGCCCTCGAACGTGTTGCGGATCGTGACCCGTGTCTGGCTGTCGCTGACGCTCTCGAGGTCATAGCCCCCGTCTGGAACCGTGATCATATTCTTCGACCGCTCGGTCCAGCGGATCTTCGTGGGGGCCTCGAACGCCGTCAGCTCGAAGATCCGGCTGGTCGTCATCCCGGCGTCCTTGACCGTGCTCTCAAAGGTCGTGCCGATGCCGACGGGGCCCTCCGTCGTCTTGCGCATCTCCTGCACCCGCGGGCTGAACGTCGGATCGTTGGTCCCGGCCGCCAGGAAGGTGAAGACCTCGTCGATGGGGCGGTCGACCACCGCCGTCCCGCTGAACGCGTTTGCCATGCGCACGACCCTACCGGCAGGCAGCGGTGGGTGCGCGACCTACAGGAACTTGGATCGCAGATCGCTGAAGAACGCCGTGGAGAGCCGTTCGAACTGCGCCGCGCTGAGCCGGATCCGGTC
>JBBQBV010000180.1:0-6621 GCA_038318085.1 Solirubrobacterales bacterium | reverse complement strand
GTCGCGCACGCGCTCGGCGATCCAGCGCACCGGCTTGGCGTCGTCGGCGTCGGGGCCGAAGTTCCAGGCCTCGTCGAAGCCGGCGCCGTCCGGGCCGAGCAGCCGATCGGCCAGCGCGAGGTAGCCGCTGAGCGGGTTGAGCACGTGCTGCCATGGCCGCACGGCGTCGGGGTTGCGCAGGACGACGGGCTCACCCGCCGCCGCAGCGCGCACGAGGTCGGGCACGAGCCGGTCCGCCGCCCAGTCCCCGCCGCCGATCACGTTGCCGGCGCGCGCCGTGGCGACCCGCACGCCGCGCTCGCGCAGCAGGGTCTCCCGGTGCGCGCGCACGACGAGCTCCTGCGCCGCCTTCGACGCGCTGTAGGGGTCCTTGCCGCCGAGCGGGTCGTCCTCGACCATCGCCCGGCCGGACTCGATGTCGCGGTAGCACTTGTCGCTCGTGACGACGACGACCGCGCGCACGCTGGCAGGCAGGGCGCTCAGGACGTTGGCGGTGCCGACCACGTTGACGCCCCAGGTCTCGGCGGGCTCGGCCAGCGCGCGCCGCACGATCGCCTGCGCGGCCAGGTGGAAGACGACCTCGGGCTGCGCGGCCGCGAGCGCCGCGGCAACGGCCGTCCCGTCGCGCACGTCGCAGGCGACCTCGGACTCGCAGACGGCACCGACACGGGCCTGCTCGTACAGCGACGGGGTCGACGGCGGCGGCCCGGACAGGCCGGTCACGCGCGCCCCCAGCGACCCCAGCCAGAGCGCCAGCCAGGCGCCCTTGAAGCCCGTGTGCCCGGTCAAAAGGACGCGCCGGCCGTCCCAGTCCTGCTGCACGGTCACCTCCCCTGGAGGTCGAACGTCCAGGCGAGCGCGGCCTCGACCTCGGCCATCCGATCCTCCCCGATCTCGCCGGCGAAGTCGCGCAGGATCGAGTGCGGGATGGTGTGCAGGCGGTGGGCGAGGATCCAGGCGGGGGCCGGCAGCTGGTCCACCTCGCCCGCACCGAGCGCGATCGCGGTCGGGAGCGAGCGCTCACGCTCCTGCGAAGTGATGCGTGCCACGACCACCTCCTCCAGGGTCACGTTCAACCGCTGCGTGGAGACGACGAGCGTTGGCTTGCGGCCGATCCCCGGTAGCTCGGCCCACCACACGCCGCCGCGTTCAGGTCTCGCTGTCACGGCGATGGGCGTCCGCCAGCAACTCGACGCCCGCCCGGGCCCACTCGGAAGCCTCGGGGTCCTGGCCGGTCCGAGCCTGGATCTCGCGTTCGCGCTCGGCGAGCTCGAGGCCCTCGGCCACGTGCTCGGTCGCTCTGACGAGCGCTTCGGCGAGCAGGCGTAGGAACGCTGCCTGATTGAGGCGCGGGGCCCGACGGCGCTGCCGTGCGAGCTCCATCGAGAGCTCACGGTCCAGCCACCGGGCCACGTCCGGACCTCGCGCGGCCAGGTCCATCCAGGCGTCACGCGCCGTTGCAAGCCGATCGCCGAAGTCGGCCGGCGCGCGAAAGCTGTACGTCTTCTCAGCCGTGGACATCCTGTCTACAAAATGTAGACTCCACGTCAACCGCCGAGTCGCTTCAGGTCCGCGTCGACCATCAGCCGGATGAGCTCGTCAAAGCTCGTCTCCGGCGTCCACCCCAGCTGCCTGGTGGCCTTTCCGTGGTCACCCACGAGCAGGTCGACCTCGGCCGGGCGCTTGAACTGGTCGTCGATGCGCACGCGCGACTCCCAGTCGGAGACGCCGGCCTGGTCGAAGGCGACCTCGACGCAGCGCCGGACCGTGTTCGTCTCGCCGGTGGCGATCACGAAGTCCTCCGGCGCGTCCTGCTGGAGCATCAGCCACATCGCCTCGACGTAGTCCTTCGCGTAGCCCCAGTCGCGCTGTGCGTCGAGGTTGCCGAGCGCCAGCTCCTCGCGCAGCCCGAGCTTGATCGCCGCTGCGTGCCAGGTGATCTTGCGGGTGACGAACTCGAGCCCGCGACGAGGACTGTTGTGGACGAACAGACGCCCGACGCCGGCCGCGAAGACGCCGCTCTCGGTCTCGAGGTCGAAGACGAACTGGTCGTCCTCGGTTGGCTCGAGCTCGACGATCTTGCGGACCTCGGCCGGGTCCTTGCGCAGGTGCTGACCCTTCATGCCGACGGTCGCCAGCGACGGCAGGTTCAGCTGGTAGTAGGTCTTGCCGGCGCGTCGCTCGACGTAGACCGAGGCGGGCTGCTCTGCGAAGTCGTACAGCCAGCACAGGCCCTGGGCGAGCACCGGGCTGTTCGTCTTGACGCTCATGCCGTTGCCGCGCTTGAGGCCATCGCCGGCGTAGTAGCCGTCGAGGAAGGCCCCCTGCACGTCGCTGCCCGCGTTGAGCACGAGCGAGGGCACGCGCTTGTGGCCGGTGCGGGTGTAGAGCTGATCGCGCAGCCAGGCGGCGTGCATTGCGCCGCCAGTCAGGTTGAGCTTCATAACCGGCTTCTCCGGGTTGACCTCTGATTTTCCGGCGTAGCCATGGCTCGTCTGAAGAAAAAGGCGCGACCACAGCTCTGCAACTCGCCGACGCAGCGCTCCATCATTGTTGGTAAAGCACAGGTGATACGAGCCGGGCTGAACGTATCCGTCGGCGCACATGAGGCCGAGGAACTCGCCCATCTCCTTGGTGATCGAGGCCCAGCACGGGCACTCTCCGCCCTCGTCGGTCAGCGCCAGTCGGTCGCCGATCTCGATGTCGCGCGCCGGCAGGCCCTCATGGTCAGCGTCGAGCATCGTGTGGTGCGCGGTGGTCTCGACCACCCCGCCCCGCGTCTCGATCGCCAGCATTCGGTGGTCCGGGTCGGTCGCACGCCGCCGCGTGGCCGTGATGGCCACGATCGGCGTCCACTGCTCGCCGTCCCAGACCTCCGTCAGCCCGCCGGGCTCGAAGGTCTGCGTCGAAGGTCCCTTAAGCCGCAACGGCACGAGGTCGGGGGCCGTCTCGACCGAGATGACGCCGTCGCGCCGGACGACGAGCGGCGTGTTGGCGCGTAAACATTCGTGGTTAAAAAGTATGCCTGAGCAAGCAAATAGGTCGTAGGACTCGCGGTAGTTGACTGTGATGAAGTGGCCGTAGACCTTCGCGACGCCGTAGGGCGAGCGGGGGTAGAACGGGGTCGTCTCGGTCTGCGGCGTCTCGAGCACCTTGCCGAACATCTCGCTCGAGGACGCCTGGTAGAACCTCGCCTCCGGGCTGGCCTCGCGCACGGCCTCCAGGATCCGGGTCACGCCCACGCCGGTGAATTCTGCCGTCAGCGTCGGCTGGATCCACGACACGGCCACGAAGCTCATGGCGGCCAGGTTGTAGATCTCGTCGGGCTTTGAGGCGCGCAGAGCGTCGACCAGCGAGCGCTGGTCGAGTAGGTCGGCCTGGTGCAGCGTGACCTTCTCGCGCAGATGCTCGATGCGCTCGAACTTCTCCGTCGAGGACCGCCGGACCATGCCGTGGACCTCGTAGCCCTTCTCGAGCAGCAGGTCCGCGAGATACGAGCCATCCTGCCCCGTGATGCCGGTGATGAGCGCGCGCTTCAAGCCGCGATCCCCTCCTGTGTCCGTAGCCATTCGGCTGTCTGCGCGATGCCGGCGTGCAGGCCGATCTGCGCCTCCCAACCCAGGAGGTCCTTCGCCTTCTGCACACTCGGCCAGCGGCGCACCACGTCGACCTCGAAGGTCGGCAGGTGCTCGAAGGCGAGCTCGGCCGGGTCGTTGCCGACGGCCTCCCAGCAGATCTCGGCGATCTCCGCGACCGTGCGCTCGTCGGAGGCCGAGACGTTGAAGTCCTCGTTGAGGCCCGCGGCCGCGCTGGTGGCAGCCACGATCCCGTCGGCGATGTCGTCGACGTGTGTGAGCGTGCGCGTCTGCGTCCCCTCGCCGAAGATCGGCAGCGGCTTGAGTCCGCGCAGCGACTTGCGGATCAGGTCCGGCACCGCGTGCGCGATGCCCGGCTCGTCGTGGGGCATCTCGCCCGGCCCGTAGGCGTTGAACGGCCTGCAGATAGTAAACGGCAGCCCGTGCTCGGCGTGCGCGGCACGACAGTAGACCTCGCCGGCGAGCTTTGAGAACCCGTAGGCGCTGACCGGCGTCGGGCAGCGCGGCAGGTAGGCCTCGGTCGTCGGGTACTCCTCGGCCTGCTCGAAGACCATGCTCGAGCTCACGTACGTGAAGCGCTGCACCTCGACGTCCAGCGCCGCGCGGAAGACCGCGTTGTACAGCGCGCTGTTGACCTCGGTGAGCGTGTGGGGGAGCTTGTGGAAGTTCGCGATCCCGCCGACGATCGCCGCCAGATGGATCACATGCGCGCAGCCCGCCATCGCCGCGCGCGCCTCGTCGATCTGTCGCAGGTCGCCCGTGTGGACCTCGCAGCCCTCGCGCATCCAGGTCGGTGCCTCGCGCTGATCGGAGACCCGCACCTCGAAGGCCGGGTCGCGCAGCAGCCGGCGCACCACGGCCTGGCCGATGGTGCCGGCTCCGCCGGTGACGAGAACACGGTTCATGGGCGGCGGGGGAGGCTAGCTAAAGCGGCTCAGAGCCAGGTTTCGGCGTTCATGAGGTCTCCGTCGCCGGGATGCTCCGCGAGCTTGGCTTCCAGGGCCGCGATTAGGCGACCTGTCTCCGATCTACGGCGACGGGCGCCTCCGGGAAGGAGAACCAGGCCGTAGTGCCCTACCTCGCCGATCCGGACCGCATGAGCGTGAAGCACCCTGAAGTCGTCGAGGTTCTCGGTGACGAGGGCGCGACGCTCGGCTCGAGCGAGCGCGAAGACATCCGGGTCCGGAAGGCGCTCCCACGCGGAGTGGCCTTTGAGGGCTTCGACGTCGTGACCGCGCGAGCGCAGCTCCCGCGCGATCGCCGGCGAGAACATCTCGTCGAGCAGAAGCCTCACCTGCGCAGAGCGGCTTGACCGGCCTTCCAGACCGCGTATCCCTCTTCTCTGGCGCGTTGATTGGACTCGATGCGCGCGTCGATCTCCTCCGTGTAGGCGCCGTAGTAGGCGATCGCCGCTTGGATGACCCCGACCGGCACCTCGAGATAATCGGCGGCGGCGACCTCATCGCCATCGTTGTCGCGGACAAGGCTGATGATCTCCCAGACGTCCCCGGGCCAGCCGCGCATCGAGGCCCGCCGCCCGGCGGGACCGTCCACGAAGTGGATGAGCGGGTGCTCGTCCATCCGGAGCCCCTCTTCGAGATAGCGCTGGGCGAGGGTGCGGGGGGGCAGGCCGGCGGCCTTGGCGAGGCGTTTGAGGCGATCGAGGCTGTCCTGGCTCACGCGCAGACTCAGCGGAGTGGGCATGTAGTGCATGGTAGTACGAGGCGTTGGTTTAGTCACATTCGCCCCCTTGCGGACGCGCCCCATTGCGCCGCATTATGTCGACCTCTACGATCGCTCGGCCCGTGAAGGGGGCGGGCTCGGCGAGAAGACAGGAGGCGTCGTTGCGCGGGGATGGGGGTCCGAAACGATGGCCGCAGGCCGTCGAGGGTGGGGATGAAACGCCCGGATTGGGTGCCGGCGTCTGCATGGGCTCGGCTCGGCCCCGCCCTGAGCGGTCAGCCGGGGCATGCGCTCGACGCCCTCGCGGATCTCGAGGCGGCGACCCGCTCCTGGGATGGTGCACCGCGCATCCGCCTGCTCGAGCACTTCGCGGCCCGCGCCGAAGCCGGCGTCCCGCTTCCGGCCGCGTTCATCCTCGCGCTCTCCGACCTGATGGACGCCGCCCATGAGTGACACGATTCTGTCCGCCGAAGCGCATTTCGAGGCACTGCGCGAGGCGGTCTGGTTCCGCTTCAGCGCCCGGCACCGAGGCTGCACGCGGGACGCCTTCGAAGACGCCTACTCCGAGTGGTGGACCCGCGAGGTCGAGCGATCCGTCGCTGGCCGGCCGAGCCGCGCCGCGGCTCCCGCCGCCTTCGTCGCCGAGGCCGTCCACCACGTCGTCATCGACGACGTGCGCGCCCGTGCACGCGGCCTCGGGCGCGAGGACAAGGGCAGCCTCGAGATCGTCGACATCGACGCCCAACTGGACGCCGCCGACGCCGATGACACGGCGAGCCGGGCAAGCTACGAGGCCCTCGCGCACCGGATCCTGACCTTCGTTCGGGGCGAGCTGACCGAGCGCGAGCTCAAGGTCTTCGTCTGGTCATACCTCTACCTGCAGTCCACCGACCGGACGGCTGAGGCGCTCGGCCTGAGCCACCCGCGCGTCAAGAAGGACCGCAAGAAGATCGCGAACAAGGTGGGCCAGAAGGTCTGGTCCGTTCTCAGCGGCGAGCTCGAGCTCTGTGCCGCCTACGAGGACAAGCGACTGCTCGCCGTCTTCGAGATCCTCACCGTCCACGTCGAAGACTGTCCGACCTGCCGGGCGGCGCTCGGAGGCGTCCGCCAGGGCGCGCTGGCCATTTGCGGGCCAGCGGAGTTGCTGGCGCTCACCGGGGCATCCGAGGGTACGACGCACGCGCTGAGCCACGTCATCGATGGCATCATCGCGCGGTTGCACGGTCTGGCACACCGCGGCACGGAGATGCTCGCAGCAGTGCCGCCGAACGGACGTACGGCGGCAGTGGCTGTGGTTGCGGCGGGTGCGATGGCCGGCGGGGCGGCGACGGTGCAAGTTGGC
>JBBQBV010000179.1:0-6738 GCA_038318085.1 Solirubrobacterales bacterium | reverse complement strand
AATCCGTCCGCCGCGCCGGCATCCGTCTCCCAGGCCCGCTCGGGCGCACGCGCCGGCGAGCTGCGCCGGGCCGCCGCCCGTCGCAGGGCCCGCGTCGCCAGGCAGAGCGCCCGCGCGGCCCGGGCCGGCGTGACGCCGACGCCCTCCGCCACCGCCACGGCCGCCGCGACCGCCACGGCCGCGCCCGCCGCCACCGCCGCGCCGAGGCCCGCTCCCGCCCGGGCGCCGGTGAAGACTGCCGTGCCGACGGCGCCGCCGGGCGGTGACATCGTGCCGCCGCCCGGGGATCAGTTCTGCCCCGTCGGCGAACCCAACTGCAAGTGACGCTGCGCGCGGGCGACCGCACGCTCGATCTGCGGCGGCCGCTGATCATGGGCGTGCTCAACGCCACGCCCGACTCCTTCTCGGACGCCGGGCATCACCGCACGCTCGAGGATCGCCTGCGCCGCGCGCAGGAGCTGCTGACGGCCGGGGCCGACCTGCTCGACATCGGCGGGGAGTCCAACGTCACCGACCGCCCGCCGGTGACCGTCGCCGAGGAGCTCGACCGCGTCGTCACGCTGGTCGACCGCGTGACGGCGGAGTTCGGCGCACTCGTTTCGGTCGACACCTACAAGCCGGCCGTCGCCGCGGCGGCGGTCGCGGCGGGCGCCCGCGTCGTCAACGACATCTCCGGGCTCGCCGATCCGGAGCTCGCGCGCGTCTGCGCGCGCACCGGGGCGGCGCTCGTCCTCATGCACACGCCGGTCCGGCCCAAGCGCCAGTCGCTCGACGAGGGGCGCTTCGACGACCCTGCCACCGAGGTCCGCGACTGGCTGGCGCGGCGGATGGCGTTCGCTCGTGATCTCGGCGTGGTCGACGAGCAGCTGATCCTCGATCCGGGACCGGACTTCGGTAAGACGCCCGCCCAGACCGTGGCGACCCTGCGCGGCCTGGAGTTGCTGACCGCGCTCGGACGCCCGGTCCTGCTCGCCGTGTCGCACAAGGACTTCGTCGGCGCGATCACCGCGCGCCGGCCGCGCGAGCGCCTCGGCGGGACGCTGGCCGCCGTGGGCTTCGGCGTCGACGCCGGCGCCCGCCTGCTGCGCGTGCACGACGTCTCGGCGGTGGTCGACTACCTCGCCGTGCGCGCGGTGCTCCGAGGCGAGCGCGCGCTCCCGCCGGACGCACGCGTGCCCGAGCACCTGCGGCGCGAAGCGCCGGTGGCCTAGGCTCCTGGGCGGAAGTTGTTGCCGGCCGCTGCGCACAACGCGGCCGGGCGCCTACCGACCGTATCCACGTTTTCAGGAGGTACCGATGTCCACCGTGCTTGACCGCGACGCCCTCGAGGGCAGCCCGCTCGCCGACCTGCACCTGATCGCCAACCAGCTCGGCGTGGACGGCTTCCGCCGCCTGCGCAAGGCCGATCTGGTCGACGCGATCATCAACCAGCAGACCCCCGGCGGCACCGCGGGAGACGACGGCGACGAGGAGGCCGCGCCCAAGCGCCGCACCCGCCGTCCGCGTTCGCGCAAGTCCACGCCGGAGTCCGACGACGAGACGACCGCCGCGGTCGCGGCCGCCGACCAGGCCGACGAGGAGGAGCCCGAGGAGCCCCGCCGGGGCCGCAGCCGCGGGCGCCGCGGAGGCGCCGGGCGCCGCGACGACAGCGGGCGCCGCGACGAGGAGAGCGCGCCCTCGATCTCCCCGTCCGTGCCCGCCGTCGAGACGGTCGCGGAGGGCGTCGTCGCGCTTCAGCCCAACGGCTCGGGCTTCGTCCGCGTCAACCCGCCCGAGAGCTCCGAGGACGACGTCTACATCTCCGCCGCACAGGTCAAGCGCTGCGAGCTGGTCTCGGGCGACACCGTGGCCGGCCCCGTGCGCGCCCCGCGGCGCTCGGAGCGCTACCCGTCGCTTGTCCGCGTCGACACGATCAACGGCCGCCCGGCCGAGGAGGTCGCCGAGGGCACCCGCTTCGAGGAGCTCAAGGCGGGCTTCCCGACCGAGCGCCTCGAGCTCGGTTCCGAGGACCCGACGGTCAAGGCCGTCGAGTGGCTCACGCCGTTCGGCAAGGGCTCGCGCGTCGTGGTCAGCGGCCCGGCGCTGTCGGGCAAGAGCGATCTGCTGCGGCGCATCGCCGGCTCGCTCGCCGGACGCGAGGGCCTCGAGCTGACCGTCGTCCTCGCCGGCGTCCGCCCGGAGGAGGCCGGCGAGTGGGGCGAGGGCATCGTCCCGACCGCCTCGACGCCGCTGGGCTCATCGCCCGACCAGCAGGCGCAGGTCGTCGAGCAGGCCCTCGAGCTCGGTCGCCGCGTCGCGGCTCGCGGCGGTGACGCCGTCGTGGTCATCGACGCGCTCGACCAGGTCTCGCCGGCCGCCGGGCGCCGCGCTCTGTCGGCCGCGCGCAACATCACCGACGGCGGGTCGCTTACCGTGATCGCCGCCGCTTCCGCGCCTCTCGGCGGCGAGACGACCGTGATCAGCCTCGACGCGGCCCTCACCGGGCTGCGCCGCTTCCCGAACGTCGACCTCGCGGCCAGCGCGACCATGCGGCCCGAGCTGCTCGTGGGGGACGCCGGGGCGGAGAAGATCGCCCAGGCGCGTGCTGAGGCGCAGGCCTCGCGCGCCTAGCGCGGCGTGTAGGCCACGCGGTTCCAGTTCGGCTCGGGGCTGAGCTCGATCGGCTCAGCCTCCCGATGCGGCTGGACGTAGCCGAAGGTGTTCGTCACGTCGCAGAAGACGACGTTGAGCTCGCCTTCCTTGACGCGCTGGTCGAGCCAGGCGGAGCGGAAGACGAGCCGGCGCAGCCAGTGCACGAGCGAGCGGTCGGCGGGGCCCACGATCTCCGGCCAGCAGTCGTTGACATGCTCGCCGAGCCCGGAGGCCGGGTCCTGCACCTCGCCGTTGACCGTCAGGTTGACGAGATCCTCGAGCTCGGGGCCGTCGAGCCGGTGGTCGACGAAGCCGAGCTTGGCGCCCGCCTGCTCGACGCGCTCGGCGAAGTCGCGCTCGTTGAACGTGAAGCGGAGCTCCCCGTATTCGAGCACGTAGTCCTGTCCGGAGTCGTAGTTGCCGCGGCGAAGCTGATCCATGTGCCGTCGGCATCCTATGTGGCAGTCCTCCTTCCCGACAGGGTCTGGCACGGATCTTTCACACACGTGGCGTGACCTGCACGGTGTGAGGGACAGGGGGAGAGGTTTCGCCGCCCGGTCACTAGGGCGTACATGACGACGCTGCTGCTGGTGGAGGACGACCACGCGCTGCGCACCTTCCTGGCCGACAACCTGACCGCGGATGGCTTCCGGATGCAGGTCGTCGGGACCGCGCGGGAGGCGCTGCGGCAGATCGAGACCGCGGCGCCGGACCTGGCGATCGTCGACGTCGGGCTGCCGGACAGTTCCGGCCTGGAGCTCATCTCGCGGGTGCGCGCGGCCGATCGGCGCCACTCGCGCGCGAACCCCGAGCAGCGCTTCCTCGTGCTCTCCGGCCACGCCGGCGAACTCGACCGCGTCCGCGGCCTGGCCCGTGGCGCCGACGACTACGTCGTCAAGCCGTTCTCCTACCCCGAGCTGGTGCTGCGGGTGCGCGCCCTGCTGCGACGCGGGCTCGCGCGCCCGGCCGCAGGGCGCCTGCGCGTGGGCGATCTCGAAGTCGACCCGATGGCGCGCGACGTGCGTCTGCGCGGCCGCGGCGTGGAGCTGTCGGTGAAGGAGTTCGCCCTGCTGCGCGCCCTGGCGGCCGACCCCACGCGCGTATGGACCAAGGAGGAGTTGCTGCGCGACGTCTGGGGCTACCGGGCGCTGGGGACCACCCGGACGCTCGACTCCCACGCCTGCCGCCTGCGGCGAAAGCTCGGCTTCGCGGGCGACCGCTTCGTCGTCAACGTCTGGGGTGTCGGCTACCGCCTGCTGGACCCGGGGACGGCGTGACCGGGCTCGTCGTCTTCGCCCCGCTGCTGGTGCTTGCGCTGACCGCGCTGCAGCGCTCCCGCCGCCTCGCTGCGCGCGCCTCGCACGAGGTGCGGGGTCCGTTGACGGTCGCCCTGCTCGTGCTGGAGAGCATGCTGGCCCGCGACGAGGTGGCGCCTGAGGCCGCCCGCGGCCTGGAGCTGCAGCTGCGACGGGCGTGGCTGGGGCTCGATGACCTGGCGGCGGCGCCTCGCGGCGGCCGGGTGCCGGACCGCCTGGAGCCGGTGCCGGTCGCCGGGCTGCTGGCGCAGGTCGCGCTGGCCTGGCGGCCGGTGGCGGCGGCGCGGGGGCTCGAGCTGCGGGTCTCGCCGCCGTCCGGCGCGGACGGCGGCGGGGCGGTGCTGGCCGATCGCGCGCGGCTCGCGCAGGCGCTCGGGAACCTGCTGTCCAACGCGTTCGAGCACGGCACCGGGCCGGTGGAGCTGCGGGCGCGCCGCCTCGGGCCACGCCTGCGCCTCGAGGTCCGCGATGGCGGTCCTGGGCTCGATGCGCCGATCCGGGCCCTGGCGCGGCGCGCGCGTGCCGGGCACGGTCACGGGCTCGCCATCGCGGCCTCGATCGCCGAGCGCCACGGCGGCCGCCTGCTCGCGGCGCCGTCGGCGGGCGGCGCGCGGGTCGCGCTGGAGCTGCCGCTGGGGGCCTGGGCGGCGCCGCCGGCCGAGGAGGTGCGCGAATGACCCGGCGCCGTCGCGGCGTGCTGCTCGTCGGCCTCGCACTCGTCCTCGGCGCTCTGGCCGCCGCGGACGTCGGCCGCCGCGAGGCCGCGTTGCGCGCCCGGCTGGCTCCACTGGTGCAGGTCGTCGTCGCCCGCCGGGAGCTGCGCGCGGATCGGCCGGTGCGGGCGGGCGACGTCGAGCTGCGCAGGGTTCCGGCGCGCTGGGCGCCGCTCGGCGCCGCGGCCTCGGCGGGGGAGGTGTCCGGCACCACGCCCGCCGTGACCGTACCCGCCGGCGCGTATCTCACCGCCTCAGAGATCAAGGCGCCGTCCGCGCCGGGTGGCGCCCTCGTCCGTCGCGGCGAGCGCGCCATCGAGGTCGTCGGGGCCGGGTCGCCCGAGCTGGTCGCGCCGGGCGCCCGCGTGGACGTGCTGGTGACGCGGGAGAACGCCGGGACGCGGCTGGCGCTGCAGGACGTCGAGGTGCTCGCGGCGCGGTCGGCGCCAGCGGCCACCGCGGACGGAGCGCCCGCCGAGCGGGTGGCCGCCACGCTGCGGGTCTCCCTGCGGCAGGCGGTCTACCTCGCCGCCGCGCAGTCCTTTGCCCGCGAGCTGCGCCTGCTGCCGCGCAGCGCGGGGGACGACCGCCTGACCGGCCCGGTCGAGGTGGGGGAGGGGCTCGGATGAGCGACGCGCTGGACCGCCTCGCCGCCACGCTGCGCGAGCGGCTCGTGGACGGCGCCGCGGCCGGGTCCGCGGACGCGCCGGCCGAGCGGATCGCCGCGCTGGTCGAGCGCGAGGCGGCCCTGCTCGACGCCGACACGCGCGCCGAGCTCACGCGGCGGGTCACCGAGCGCGCGCTCGGCCTCGGCCCGCTGCAGCCGCTGCTCGAGGACCCCACCGTCGACGAGGTGATGGTCTCCGGCCTCGCGCCGGTCTGGGTCGAGCGCGCGGGCCGCCTCGAGGTCACGGATGTCGCATTCGCCTCCGAACCGCAGCTGCGCGACGTGATCGAGCGCGTGCTGGCGCCGGTCGGGCGGCGCGTCGACGAGGCGTCACCGCTCGCCGACGCGCGGCTGCCCGACGGCTCGCGCGTCAACGTCGTGGTGCCGCCGCTGGCGGTCGATGGCCCGGCGCTGACCATCCGGCGCTTCCGGCGGCGTGGCTTCACGGGCGAGGAGCTCGTCGCGGCCGGGACCCTGACGGCGCCGCTGCTCGAGTTCCTGCGCAGCGCCGTGCGGGCGCGCTGCAATCTGCTGTTGTGCGGGGGGACCGGCTCGGGGAAGACGACGACGCTCAACGCGCTCGGCGCCTTCATCGAGGCCACGGAACGCGTGGTCACGATCGAGGACGCCGCCGAGCTGCGGCTGCCGCAACCGCACGTGGTCCGGCTCGAGGCCCGCCCGCCGAGCCTCGAGGGCCGCGGCGAGGTCACGATCCGCGCGCTGGTGCGCAACGCCCTGCGCATGCGCCCGGACCGCATCATCGTCGGTGAGGTTCGCGGCCCGGAGGCGCTGGACATGCTCGGCGCGCTGTCCTGCGGCCACGACGGGTCGCTGTGCACGGTCCATGCCGGGTCGCCGGCCGAGGCGCTGCGGCGCGTCGAGACGCTCGCGCTGATGGCCGGGGTCGGGCTGCCGCACTCGGCGATCCGCGAGCAGGTCGCCGACGCGCTGCATCTCGTGGTCTGCCAGTCGCGCACGCCGGACGGCGGGCGGGTGGTGACCGAGGTCGCGGAGGTCGTGCGCGTCGCGGCGGGGGCGGGCGCGCGCACGCTGTACGCGCTGCGCGACGGCCGGCCGTGCTGGCGGGCGGCGCTCTCGGAACGCCTGGCGACGAGGCTCGGCGCGGCGGCGTGACCCGGGCCGGGGTGATGGCGTTCGCGGCCGAGGGGGCGGCGTGACGCGGGCCGGGCTGATGGCGTTCGCAGCCGGCGCGGTGGGCGTCGCCGGTGCGTGGGAGCTGCTGGCTGCGGTCGAGCGGGCGCGGGCGGTTGCCTGGCTCGAGGCCGCCGTGCGGCCGCTGGCGCGCGCGCAGCGCGAGGGCCGCGAGCCGTCGGCGCCCGAGCGGCGCCGGCTGGGCGTCCTGGCGTCAGGGTGCCTGCTGGTCGCGGGCTGGATCGTCGCAGGACCGGTC
>JBBQBV010000178.1:0-6875 GCA_038318085.1 Solirubrobacterales bacterium | reverse complement strand
CGGGTGCGGCGGCGGCGCACCCCATCGCTCGCCGGCGCGTCTGGTCTCGGCGGGCGGCAGCCCTCCCGCCCGCGCGCGCACGCGTCCGCCCGCGCGGGTCCTCGTGGCGCTCGAGGGCGCCGGCGCGGTCGCCGTCCTCGGTGCGCGTCCGCGCTGGCACGTCCTGCGGCGCCTCCGGGTGCCGGCCGGGCCGCACAACCTCACCGCCAGCCCCGCGCTGGGGCTGGCCGCGGTGACCAGCCCCCCGGCGGACCGCGTCACCGTGCTCGACGTCGCCGGTCGCGTCGTCGCCCGCGCCCGCGTGCGCGGCGGGCCACACGACGCCGCCTTCGCCGCTCGGCGACGCATCCTGTGGATCTCAGCCGAGGGCGCCGAGCGGCTGGTCGCCCTGGACCCGCGCACCGGCCGCACGTTGCGGACGGTTCCCACGGGGGGGCGGCCCCATGATCTGGCCGTCTCCCCCGATGGGCGGCGGCTGTGGGTGACCATCGACGGCAGCGACGCCGTCGAGATCCGCAGCGCACGGAGCGGCCGCCTGCTGCGGCGAGCCGGATTGGGCGGCGCCCCGCACGACGTCGCCTTCGCGCCCGGCGGCCGCCGCGTGTGGCTGAGCAACTCCGGCTCGCCGCTGCTCACGGTCGCCGCCGCGAGCGGGCGCCGGCTTGCCGTGCTGCGGGCGGGCGCCGAGCCGCATCACTTCGCCTTCGGGCTCGGGCGGCTGTGGGCCAGCGACAACGGTGGCGGGGCGCTGTTGCGCATCGCGCCGAGCCGCCGGCGGATCCTCGGGCGCACGCCGGTCGGCGCGGCGCCGCACCACGTCGTGATCGCCGGACGCGACGTCCTCGTCGCGGTGCACGACACCGGCAGAATCGCCGTGGTCTCGCCCTCCGGGCGCCTGCGCTACACCGTCCGGGTCGGCGCGGGACCGCACGGGATCGACGCGCTCCCCAACCGCTGACGGGGGTCGCGCCCAGCGTCGATCGGCTGAGCTCGACGCGTGTGCGCAGCAGCAGCACCGCGGGCGATCCAGACGCGCTCGCCGTTGCAGATGTGCTCGGCGACCTCGCTGGCGTAGCGGTCGTGCCGGCTGTGCGGCGCCAGAATCGCCAGCGGCAGCGGCCCTCCACAGATCTCCAGGTGCGTACCGCAGTCAGCGAGCGTCCGCCGCAGTGCTTGAGCTTGCTGTCAGATCCGCAGAAGCATGGGTATTGCGTGATCATCCGGTGGCCATGAGCGTGATGATCACCCGGGCTCGGACGGTTCGTCGGGGCGGCGGTTCGCGGCTGGATCGGCCCGGTCGCAATCCGGACCTTCAGCGCGTGCACCCTCGGCTTCGCGGCCCGGACCTGCTTGTCGTCCTGTCGATGAGGGGCACCGCGGCCTGCGGACTCGCGGCGACTGGCTTGCGGGCGGCTGCCACCCCGCCCTCGTGCTCGAGGACCTCGATGCGGATCTCCTCGAAGCCGGCCTCGACCATCGCCTGCTCCCACCAGGTCGCCCGCACCGGCTGCTCCCAGCGTCGGCTGGCGATCCGCAGGCCGTTGCGGGCCAGGCGCACGACTCCGGGCGCTCCCTTGCGAAGCAGCGCGCGGACCTTGTCGATCACCACCTGCCGGTCCCGCGGATCGGACAGGCTCACCGCGAACATCATGTCGCCGAGGACGAAGCGGCCGCCCGGACGAAGCACGCGATGCACCTCGTGCAGCGCCCGTGCCTTCTCCGCGTCGTGCAGGTGGTGCAGGCAGTAGTTGGAGACCACGAGGTCCGCGCTCGCATCCACGAGCGGGAGGCTGACCGCCGACGCCGTGACCGTCTCGACGTTCTGAAATCCCGCGCTCGCGGCCTTGACGCTCAGGTACTCCGACATGGCCGGGGCGACGTCCACGGCCCAGACTCGGGCCACCCGGCCCGCAAGCGCCAGCGCCAGCAGACCGGTCCCCGATCCGACGTCCACGACGACGTCGCCGGGCATGGGTCCGGCAAGCGCGACGATCCGGTCGCGCAGGTCGCGGAAACCGGCCCCGCGAGCGACCTCCTCGGCGTGGACGACATGGTCATCCCAGTCCTTCTGCATCTGTCGGCATCTCATTCCTACAATGTGTCGGAGCATGAGAGCCTAGCGCGACATTTGAGGGTTGATGAGCTCGTCGTGACCTGCTCAACGACCGCTGCCCCGCGCCGGCCGCCGCCGCACGACGCAACGTCGGACGGCGGCGGGTGGTCGCTGGGTCAGCCCTGGTACGTGAAGTACGCGGCGGGCACGGACCGGTAGCCGGCGGTGTGGAAGATGCGCGTCATCCCCACGGGGGCGCCGTTGTAGCCGTCCTGCATCTTGTTGGAGGTGTGATGCGGGACGTGGCAGTGGAAGATCCAGTTGCCCGGCCTGGACATCCGGAACTCGATGTCGACGAACTCCCCTGATGCCACGTTGACGACCGTCTCGGGCGAGCGTGCCCGCCGCGGGATCGCGTAGCCGTTCTTCGACGTCTCCGTGAACGGCATCCCGTGCAGGTGCATGGAGTGCGAGAGGTTCGACGCGTTGTAGAGCCGGATCCGGATGCGGTCTCCGACCCGGACGTCGAGCGCCCCGCCCGATGCGTCACCGGTCTTGCCGTTGATCGTCGAGAAGGGAAAGTCGCCCGTGCCGGGCGGGAAGGGCGCGACCAGGCCGCCCTCCGCGGGCGGCGCGAACTGCTGCAGCACCATGGCGTAGTCCCGGTCCACCTTCTCGCTCGCCGACTCGCGGCGCGGCAGGACGATCAGGAACCCGTCGAGGCCGCGCAGCTCCTGAACCGCCGACCGCGTGTGCGAGTGATAGGCGAACGTGCCGGCGCGGCGCAGCGCGAAGTCGTAGGTATGGCTCTGCCCGACGGCGATCGGGTTGGGCTGGCTGATGCCGGCGACACCGTCGGCGCTGTTCGGAGCGCCCGCGCCGTGGAAGTGCACGGTGGTCGGTTCGGGCAGCTGGTTGTCGACCACCACACGGATGCGCTCACCCCGATAGGCGACCAGCGTCGGACCGGGCGTCGAGCTGTTGTACCCCCAGACCTGGGCGGTCTTCTGCGGAAAGTTCGAGAGCTGCTGCGTGAACTGGGAAGCCGTCAGCCTGAAGGTTCTCGTGTTGCCCCGCTTGTCGCCGCGAAGCGTCTTCACGCTCGGGGTGGTCGGCACCGTGGGCTTGACCGCACGCGTCTTTGACGAGCGGGCGACGGCGTCCTTCGAGCCTCCGATGCCGACCAGGGCGAGCAAGGCCACAGCACTGGCGATCATCGCCATCGAACCGACTATCACGTAGCGCGTTCTCATTGGATGCAGCTCCTTCGATCGGGGGCTTCCGACGTCGTGTAGGAGTACTGCGACCACCATCGGAGCCCCGGATCAGCCGGGTCGCTCCCGATGTCCGCCGGGAGACATCGCGATCGACCCCGAGCCGGACGCGCTGCGTCGCCGAACGACCCACGTCATGATCGCCGCCCCGGCCAGCGCGGTGACGATGCTCTCGACCTGCGCGGCGGTCAGGCCCGCGACCACGCGATCGTTGCGGCGCAGGAACTCGACGAGGAACCGCTCGCAGCCGGCCGCGACCAGATAGATGCCGAACAGCGCCCCGGGGCGCACACGAGCTCGCATCCGCCACAGCCCGTACGCGACCAGTCCCATGACGATCGTCTCGTAGATCGGCGTCGGCTGCACCGTCACGCCGGCCGGGGTGGGGACGGCGCCGTGCGGATAGCCCATCGCCCAGGGGAGGTCGGAGGGCCTGCCGTAATCGCCGTCGCCCGAGACCTGACAGGCCACGCGGCCGACCGCGTAGCCGAGGGCGAGTGCCGGCGCCGCGAGATCTAGGAGCGCGAGCCCGAGCATGCCCCGCCAGGCGGCCCAGGCGATCACGGCCAGCGCCCCGCCGACCAAGCCGCCGTACCAGATCAGGCCGGCCCCGCCGAACACCGCCGCCAAGAGGTTCCCGTCAAGCGCCTGCGGATTCTGCAGCAGGTAGTAGGCGCGGGCGCCGACGAGCCCGCCCACCAGGGCGGCCATGACCACTTCTCCGGCCCAATCGGTGGGCTTCCCAAGCTCGCGCAGGCGCCGGCTCAGGATCGCGCCGCTCGCGACGAAGCTCAGCGCGAAGAACACCCCGAACGTCTTCACGGACACCCCGAGGATGTCGACCGAGACCCTCACTTGCGCTGGGACCCCGACAAAAAGAGCGCCATCAGCGCGATCACGAAGGCGATCTGGCCAGCGGTCGCGGCCGTTCCGAGGTTCGCGGCGCCCAGCGCCGCCACGATGCCCGTCACCGCCGCGAAGGAGCCCAGCAGGATCGCCAGATGGCGAACGGTGGTCATCGCATCGAGCCCGGAGAGGTCTGAGGCATGGCTCCGACGCAGTGTAGGAGACCATGAGACTGGCTCGCGGATGGTCAGGCCGCGACAATGGTGGAGCTGCACAGCTGAACGAAGATGCAGCTATCGTTCGAGGCGTGGCTCACGGACGCCTGCGCGACGCAGACCAGCTCGACCCGGACTTCGCCGGCGCGGTGGCGGACACCATGCAGGCGCTCGCGACGCCCAGCCGGGTCCGCATCCTCGGCCGCCTGCGTTCGGGCGCCTCAAGCGTCAACCAGCTTGCGGCGGCAGTGGGCATGGAGTCCTCGGCGGTCTCCCATCAGCTGCGCCTGCTGCGCCATCTCGGCTTCGTCGTCGGCCACCGCGAGGGCCGCCACGTCGTCTACGACCTGCACGACGACCACGTCGCGCACCTGCTTGACGAGGCGATCTCCCACGTCGAGCACCTCCAGCTCGGGCTCCCAGGCCGGACCGCCCTGCGCCACACCACGAAGGTCGCCACGTGAGCTCCGCACCGCCCTCCCCGCACGCGCACGGCCACGATCACGGTGCAGGGCACAGTCACGGCCTGGTCGCGAGGTCGATCGTGTCCTCCCGCGAGGGGCTGCGCGCGGTGTCCTGGAGCCTGCTGGTCCTGCTCATCACCACGCTGCTGCAGCTCGGGGTGTTCGTGCTCAGCGGCTCGATCGCGCTGCTGGCCGATCTGATCCACAACTTCGGTGACGCGCTGACCGCCGTGCCGTTGGGGATCGCGTTCCTGCTGCGCTCGTTCACGGCCGAGAAGCGCGCCGGCTTCTTTGTGGTGGCGACGATCTTCGTCAGCGCGATGGTGGCGCTGTGGCAGTCGATCGAGCGGCTGATCAACCCGCAGCAGCTCGACTACCTGTGGCCGCTGGCCGCCGCGGGCGTCGTCGGGTTCATCGGCAACGAGGTCGCCGCGCAGGTCCGCACCCGCGCGGGCAAGCGCCTGGACAGCCCGGCGCTGATCGCCGACGGCGCGCACGCTCGCACCGACGGCTTCGTCAGCCTCTCCGTCGTGGCCAGCGCCATCGTCGTCGCCCTCGGCCTGCCGATCGGCGACCCGATCATCGGCCTGATCATCACCCTGGTCATCCTGCGCATCACCTGGCAATCGTTCGTCACCGTCCAGCGCGACCCCGGCAGCCAGTTCGACGTCCACGAGCCCACCACCGAGGAGCCCGGCGTCAACGCCGACAGCCCCGCCCCTGCTGACGACCTCGCCGAACAGGGCGATCTCCACGATCGGGGATGACCTCGGCCTGGTTGGCTGCGACGGTGGCGAGCGCCGGATCGTGGACCGCGCGCACCGCTCGCCGGCGCACGCCGCCAACGCGACGCGCAACGCCCAGACCACGCGGTGGCGAGCAGCGCGCTGGCGTTCCGCCCGGACGGCGCTCTGGCGACTGCTGGACCGCCACGTCGACCCCGAAGACCGCGTCGCCGTCGTCGGCGCCGGCAACGCCGACGACGTGCCGCTCCGGCCCCTGAGCCACCGCGCCGCCCACGTCGACCTGATCGATCTTGACGTCGCGGCGCTACGGCGCGCCCAAGGGCGGGTAGGGGCCCGGCGCCGGGCGCTCGGAGTGGTCGTCGAGGACGTCACCTTCGACCGCGCCGACGCGATCGCCCGGGCCGCCGTCAACGGCCGCGCCCCACCATCGACGTTGCCCGAGCCGGGGCGCGTCGGCGACACCTACGACGTCGTCATCGCCGATCTGCTGTTCACGCAGCTGCTCTACCCCGCACTGGCCGACGCCCGACTCCCCGCGCCGATCATCGACAGGACCATGCAGCGCCATGGCCAGCCGCTCACCGACGCCGTCGTCGCCTGGCTGCACGCCAGCGCCCCGCACGGCGTGGTCGTGCACGTCCACGACCTGCTCGGCTGGTGGCCCGGACACCCGCAGCCCTTCGCGCTCGACGACGTCCTCACGCTGGCCGAGCACGATCTCGACGCCGCCCTCGAGCTCGCCCAGACGGGAGACATCCCCTACGGCTGCGACCCACGGCAAGCCTGCGGCGCCCTCGGCGCGACCGTCATCGATACCGCGCTGTGGCGCTGGCCATTCGCCCCTGGCGTCGACTACCTCGTCTGCGCCACCATCGCCCGAGAAGCGTGATCGGCGACGCGCTCAGACCGCTATGCGACTGACGTCGTACGTCATCGGCTCCGGCACGACGCGACCCGTCGACCGCAGCAGTCCGACGTGCAGCCGCGACAGCCTCCCGCGCGTTGCTCTCGACCGCATCGCGATCGTCGCCGGTCGCTGTACACCCTGGAAGGTCGGGCACATAGGCCCACCAGCCATCGCTATTGCGCTCGTAGATCGCCAGATACTCCGTCATCGCAACTCCTGGATCCCGCTTGCGCGTCGGATCGAAGACGCGTACCGGTCGCGACCTGCTTTCCTGAAGCACCCGGCACGGTGACGACGTTCGGACTGTCGAGGCCGGGGGCGCTCGGCTGGTCGCCCATCTCGGCCGCCTGACGAGTCCGACTGCGCCCAC
>JBBQBV010000177.1:0-6967 GCA_038318085.1 Solirubrobacterales bacterium | reverse complement strand
CTAGGTGGGAGGCGGCCGCCCAGGTGGGCCTCACGGAGAGCATCCTCACCGGGACGGTGGGGATCAGGCCGCGGCTGCTGCGGCCACCGTACTCGGCTACCCCCGGCGCCGTCACGCCGCGACAGGAGCGCGCGCTCGCATCCCTCGCCCGCGCCGGCTACGTCATCGCTTTGGCCGACTTCGACTCCCGTGACTGGAGCGCTCCCGGGGTCGGCCAGATCGTCGCCGCCGCGACGCCTCCAGGCGCAACCGGAGGCATCGTGCTCATGCACGACGGCGGCGGTAACCGCTCTGAGACGCTGGCCGCGCTGCCGCGGCTGATCCCGCGCCTGCGGGCGCGCGGGTTCTCCTTCGTTCGCGTCTCAGACGTGCTGGGTGTGCCCCGGTCGGCGGTCGAGCTTCCAGCCGACTCGGGCACTCGCCTTCGCGGACGGGCCTTCACAGTCGCGCTCGCCTTCTCGCGGACAGTCACCGGGGCGCTGACGGCATGCATCCTCGTCGTCGGGGTGCTGGTGGCATTGCGGATGCTCATCGTGCTCGCGGTCGTCCGCCGCCGCGCCCGGACGGCGAGCGGCGCCTCATCGCACCCGATACGCACCCCTCCAGTGTCGATCATCGTGCCCGCCTACGACGAGGCGGTGGGCATCGCTGCCGCCGTTCGCTCGCTGGCGGGGAGCGAGTACCCGGAGTTCGAGACGATCGTGGTCGACGACGGGTCCTCCGATGGCACCGCCGACGTGGTGGAGGATCTGGGACTGAGCGATGTCACCGTGATTCGTCAGCCCAACCGAGGCAAGGCGGAGGCCCTGAACCGGGGAATCGCCGCTGCGAGGCACGACATCATCGTCACGGTCGACGCCGACACGGTGTTCGAGCCGTCGACGGTTCGCCGCCTGGTCCAGCCGTTCAGCGGGGCGAACGTGGGGGCGGTGTCGGGCAACACAAAGATCGGCAATCGCCGAGGCATCCTTGGTCGCTGGCAGCACATCGAGTACGTCATCGGCTTCAACCTCGACCGCCGCTTCTACGAGGTCCTGCGGTGCATGCCCACGGTGCCGGGCGCCATCGGCGCGTTCCGACGCGCCGCCCTGACCGAGGTCGGTGGGGTGTCGGGCGCGACGCTCGCCGAGGACACCGACCTGACCATGGCCATCGGCCGTGCGGGATGGGATGTCGCCTACGCCGGCGACGCCCGAGCCTGGACCGAGGCGCCGGCGTCACTGGGCGGTCTGTGGCGTCAGCGCTACCGGTGGGCGTACGGGACGCTGCAGGCGGTGTGGAAGCACCGGCGCGCCGTCCTGCGCCGCGGCGACCGGATCGGCCGTCGCGCGATTCCCTACCTCACGCTGTTTCAGGTCGTGCTCCCGCTGGCGGCCCCGCTGATCGACCTGTTCGCCGTGTACGGCTTGGTGTTCCTCGATCCGGTCCCGGTGCTCGGCTACTGGCTGGCGTTCAATGCGCTCCAGCTTCTGCTCGGCGTTTACGCCTTCTGGCTCGATGGCGAGCGGATGCGTGGACTGGTGTGGCTCCCCCTCCAACAGTTCGTCTACCGGCAGCTGATGTACCTCGTGGTGATCGAGTCGGCCATCTCCGCGCTGGCGGGAACGCGCCTGCGCTGGCACAAGCTCGAGCGCACCGGTGACGTGGAGATCGGATCCGAGGGCGTTGCGGGGCGTTGACCGACTGCTCCCCGGCGCGGCCGTCGCCCTGTTGGCGGCCGTGGTCGTCCTCGGCGTCGACGCTTCGGTCCGAGCGCAGCCGGGCCCCGCGCCAGCGACCGCCACCGTCGATCTCGACCATCCGGTCAGCCGGTTTGTCAGCGACAGCGCCCTGGGCGTCGGCGTGGATGGACACGGGCAGGGCGAGACCGCCCGGATCTACACGCCGCGCAACCTGCGCGCGATGCGCTCCGCCGGGCTCCGTGCGTTGACCTACCGGCTTCGCACCGAGCTGGCGGTGGAGGCGTGGCACTGGAACCCGCACGGGCGCTGGAGCGACCCGCGCCGACGCCGGGGCTACTGGACATCTTCAGACCGGCCGGGACGCTTCTTCGGTGTGACCTATGGCTACCGGCTCCCCCGTCGGGGCAACACGAGCGACCAGGCCAACGACGATGGCTACTCGCGCCTGGATGACGGCGACCCCCGGACGTTCTGGAAGAGCGATCCCTACCTGGATCCCCGCTACGCGGGTCGCTCGGCACCGCCGCAGTGGGTGCTGGTCGACCTCGGGCGCCCGCGCCGGGTGGGCGCTGTGAGCGTCCTCTGGGGCGCCCCGTTCGCGCGCCGCTTTGCGGTGGAGCGCTGGGTGGGCGCCAACGCCAACTTCGCGGTGGGGCCGCTGTCGGGTCGCTGGGCACCGTTTCCCCACTCCCGGTTCGCCGGACGCACCGGCCGCCAGAGCGTAGGCTTGGGCGCTCGTCCGGTGACGACGCGCTTCGTCCGCGTCGTGCTGATGCGCAGCTCCCACACCACCGGCGCGGGCTCGCACGACGTCCGCGATCGGCTCGGCTTCGCCATCCGCGAGCTCGCGATCCGCGAGGACCGTCATTCGCGCGACCTCCTCCGCCATCGTCCCGACAACCACCAGACCATCACCTACGCCTCATCCACGGATCCCTGGCATCGCGCCGGCGACCGCGATCCGAACACCGAGCAGCCGAGCTTTCAGCGCGTGCTGGCGAGCGGACTGGCTGGCGGTCAGCGGGTGATGACCCCGGTGCCGCTGCTCTACGGCACGCCGCCCGACGCCGCCGCGGAGCTGCGCTTCCTGCGTGCGCTGCACTATCCGGTCGGTCGCATAGAGCTGGGGGAAGAACCCGATGGGCAGCTGGCCACGCCGGAGATCTACGGCGCGCTGTTCGTGCAGGTGGCGCGCGCGCTGCACGCTGTGGACCCCCGGGCCACGCTCGGCGGACCGGGGTTTCAGACCTCGATCCCCGACTGGGAAGCCTGGGACGACGGCCACGGCTCGATGTCGTGGACGCGGCGCTTCGTCGCCTACCTGCGCTCCCGGCGGGCTGTGGGCGA
Source organism: Solirubrobacterales bacterium (assembly GCA_038318085.1). GTDB lineage: Bacteria > Actinomycetota > Thermoleophilia > Solirubrobacterales > Solirubrobacteraceae > DATLGB01. Next base: position 3,938 of record JBBQBV010000177.1, on the reverse strand, counting down.
CCTGCGGTTCTTCTCCTTTGAGTGGTACCCGTTCGACGACGTCTGCGCGCCGCCGGCCCCACAGCTCATGCGGGCGCCCGGCCTGCTCGCCGGCCTCCTGCACCGCCAAGAGCTCGATGGTCTGCCGCCTACGGTGCCTCGGGTCATCAGCGAGTACGGGTACTCGGCCTTCGCCGGCCGGGCGGAGGTCGATCTCCCAGGCGCCCTGCTCGATGCCGAGACCGCCGCGCAGTTCCTGACACTCGGCGGTGACGCCAGCTATCTCTACGGCTACGAGCCCGAGCCCCTCATCCGGGAGTCCGGTGCATGCAACACGTGGGGAAACCTGGCGCTGTGGCAGTCCGACGGCGATCATCGGATCCTCCGGCCCTTGGCCGCCTTCCACGCGATGCGGTTGCTGACCAGCCGCTGGGCGAAGCCCGGCGGCGGACGCCACGTCGTGTACCCGGCGACCGTCGACGCCCCCGAGACGGACGCCCCCGGGGCGGTCAGCGCCTACGCGGTGCGCCGCCCTGACCGGACGCTGGCGATCCTGCTCATCAACAAGGACCCTCGCGTGCCGGCTTGGGTGCGCACGGTCGTTAAGTCAGGAGGTGTGGCCAGACCGCTCGAGGGACCTGGCGACGTGTTCCAGCTCTCGCGGGCACAGTACGTCTGGCACCCCCGTGGCGAGCGGGGGTTTGCGCGCCCGAACCGGCCGCCCTCCCACGTCGCACTGACTCCGGGACCTATCGCGATCCATCTCCCTCCGTCGTCGCTCTCGGTGTTGCAGACGAGGAGAGGATGACGCGGGTTCGAGCATCCGCAGCCGCGCTGGCTACGGTCGCGGCTCTGGCCTTGCTCGCACTGGGGCCGCGAGCCCACGGCAACACGCCGCCGGGCGCCGCGAGCCTCGAGGGCCAGAGCGTGGACGCCGCGCTCACCGTGACACCGTTCATCACCCAGGGCGGCCGTCGTCGGCGCGACGTGGCGCTGACCTTCGACGATGGGCCCGACGTGTGGACGCCGCGCATCGTCGGCGAGCTGCGGCGCCTGCACGCTCCGGCCACGTTCTTTGAGATCGGAAGCCAGGTCCCCTCCCGGCGGCGCATCACTCACCGGCTGGCCCGCTACGGGTTCGCGGTCGGCGACCACACCGAGACCCACCCGCTGCTCGCGCATCACAAGCACGCATTCCAGGCGCATCAGCTGCGGCGCGCGGCGGAGCTCATCACCCGGGGAGGGGCACCGTACCCGCGTCTGTTTCGCCCACCCTACGGCTCGTTCAACGGTGTGACGCTGGCCATACTGGCGCAGATGCGGATGCTGATGGTGCTCTGGACCAACGACACCGAGGACTACGCGATGCCCGGCGTGCGCCACATCGTCGACGCTGCGCTGAGCGACCTGCACCCGGGCGCGATCATCCTCATGCACGACGGTGGCGGCGACCGTCACCAGACGCTGGCCGCGCTGCCGATCATCGTCCATCGCCTGCGCGCTCGCGGCTACCGGCTCGTCAGCATCCCTCAGATGCTCGTCGACGATCCTCCAGCGCCCCATCAGCGAATCCCCGACGGGCTCGGACCGTCCGCCACCGCCTCATGAGCTTGCGCGCCCGCGTGGTCTCGCTCGGTTTCGCGGTCCTGGCCCTCGGCGGCTGCGCGGACGCCGGGACAAGCTCGGCGCGCACGCTCGTGCGCGTGAACCAGACGGGATATGAGGAGCACGGGGAAAAGCAGGCGCTGGTGATGGCGACGACGGCCGTCCACGGCGGCGGGTTCACCGTGGTGGATTCCCGCGGCAGGCCGGCCCTCCGCGGCCGGCTGGGCCGCTCGCGCGGCGCGTGGAGTCGTCGATGGCCCAAGGTGTACCGCCTGGACTTCTCGCGGCTCGCCCGGCCGGGCAGGTACGCCATCCGCCTCGCCGGTACGCGCTCGGGCCGCTTTCGCATCGTCACCGCGGCTGCCTACCGGCGCCTGGTGGCACACGCGGTGACTTTCTTCCAAGCCCAGCGTGACGGGCCCGACGTGATCTCGGGAGGCCTGGGGCGCAAGCCCTCGCATCTGCGCGACAGCCACGCCGCAACCTACTCCGTCCCGCCTTACCGCGGCCAACGGCTCGTCGGCCCGCTCCATCGTCTCGCCGGGAGCATCGACGCCGCAGGGGGGTGGTTCGACGCCGGCGACTACCTCAAGTTCGACCAGACGGCCAGCTTCGACGAGGTCATGCTCCAGTTCGCCCTGCGCGATTACCCCGCCGGCGTGCCCGATCCGGCTGCGTTGAGAGCCGAGACGCGCTTTGGCATGGATTGGCTGCTGAAGCTGTGGGACCCCCAACGGGGCGTCCTTGATTACCAGGTCGGCCTCGGAGACGGAGACCGCCGGTCGATACTCGGCGACCACGATCTCTGGCGGCTGCCGCAGGCCGACGATCGCCTCGGCGTGCGTGCCGGTTCGCGAGCGTACTTCGTGTCGCATCGTCCCGTCTTCGCCGCCAATGCCCCCGGCGCGGCGATCAGCCCGAACCTGACCGGGCGCACCGCGGCAGCCTTCGCCCTGTGCGCCCAGGTGCAGGCCGCCGTCGATCGCGCCTACGCACGCCGCTGCCTGCTCGCGGGACAAACGCTCTACGACCGGGCCGATACCCGCCCCGGCCAGCTGCTCACCGCGAGCCCCCATGCCTACTACGACGAGCGCGAGTGGCGCGACGATCTCGAGCTCGGGGCGGCAGAGCTCTACCGGGCCACGGCGGAGCTCGGCGGCGCGGGCCTGCCCCACCCCGATCCGAGCTACTACCTCTCGCCCGCCGCGCGCTGGGCGGATGCGTACATGGCCAGCCCGCTCAACGGCACCGACTCGCTCAACCTCTACGACGTGTCGGCTCTCGCGCACTACGAGCTCGCCGGGATCCTGAACAGCCCCGCCGTGGCGCAGCTCGAGCGCAGCGATCGCTCGATCGACCTGCGCACGTCGCCGGACGCGCTGGGGGCGGACCTGCGGGCGCAGCTTCGTTTCGCCCAGCAGCGTGCGGCCGCCGACCCGTTCGGCCTGGCCAGCGTCTCGGGCAACGTCGACACGGTCCCCCACGCGCTGGGCAACGCCGTCGCGGCTCGCCTCTACGCCGCGCTCGGCGGCGACCGCAGCTACGAGCGTCTCGCGTACGAGCAGCTCGATTGGGTCCTGGGCGCCAATCCCTGGGGCTCGTCGTTCGTGGTGGGCGCCGGCGCGCGGTTCCCGCGCTGCCCGGCTCACCAGGTCGCCAATCTCAGCGGCTCGCTCACCGGTCGGGGCCGGCTGCTGCTCGGGGCCACCGTCGACGGCCCCACCAGCGCCGCCGGTGCCCGCGACCGCGGAGCTCCGGACGGCTATCGCCACTGCGCATCCGCCGGCCTGGCCCAGTACGACGGTCATGCCATGCACTACCGCGACGACGTCACCGTCGCGGCGACCTCGGAGCCGACCGACGACTACGCCGCGCTGGCCCTCCTCGCATTCGCCCAGCAGGGTGCACGGTGAGCGGGGCGTTCAGGAGAAATTCAGGTTCGCTTCGGCACGATCACGATCCGGAGCGGGCGACTGGGCCACGGCGTCCCTTCCCTTCGTTGCTCAATCGATCGTGGGGCGGGTCTCGTGGCAAGGGCTATTCGGTTGGGGACGGGGGACGCTAGCCGCCTGATGCCGGAGCGGGCGAGCAGGTCGTCCTCGTGTCGCGGACGGCTCTGCTTGGTCGGGTTGATCCTGGTGGTGGCCCTGGGTGCTCTCCTGCGCTTCTATGCCTTCGCCAGGGTTCACCCCAACCCGTATTACGACGCGGCTGTGCGCAGCATGGCGCAAAGCTGGCACAACTTCCTGCTTGGTGCTGCCGAACCAGCCGCTGGCGTGTCCGTGGACAAGGCGCCGCTGGATCTCTGGCTTCAGGTTGCCTCGGTCAAGCTGTTCGGATTGCACTCCACGGCG
>JBBQBV010000176.1:0-7016 GCA_038318085.1 Solirubrobacterales bacterium | reverse complement strand
CCGGGGCGTGTGGCGAACATCCGTCTTGGGCCGCGCGCGCAGCGGTGTGGACTACTGACCGCCCTCGCCGCTCGGGGGCGAGCCGTGGGCCTCCCGCCGGCGCAGCAGCCAGCGGCGCAGCTCGTCGGCGCCCCAGACGATTAAGGGGAAGGGCGCCGCGAAGAGCAGCATGTTCGGGCGCAGCGCGAAGTTGTCGTCGGTCAGCACCATCGTGGAGGCCTCCCGGGCGACGTCGGTGCCCGACCTTCCCATGGCCACTCCGATGTCGGCGCGGCGCAGCGCGGGAGCGTCGTTGACCCCGTCGCCGGTCATCGCCACGACGTGCTGCTCGGCGCGCAGGGCGTCGGCGATGCGCAGCTTGGCCTCGGGGGAGCTGCGCGCGAAGATCAGCTCGCGGCCCTCACGCAGGAGGGCGTCGAGCTCGGGATCGCCCATGTGCGATAGCTCCTCGCCGGTCACGATCGTGAGGTCCTCGCGGGCGATGCCCACGCGACGGGCGACCGCCGCCGCGGTGAGGCCGTGGTCGCCGGTGACGACGATGATGCGGATCCCCGCCTCGTGGCACCTCGCGACCGCGTCGGGGACCTCGGCCCTCGGCGGATCGAGCATCGCCACCAGCCCCAGCAGGCACAGACCGCTCTCGGCCTGCTCGCGACGCTCGGGCAACGGCGCCTCGGGGTCGAGGCGACGGTGCGCGACGCCGAGCACGCGCAGGCCCTGGCCGGCGTAGGTCGCGACCACGCGCTCGACCTCGGAGCGCTCCTGCGCTCCCAGCGCCCGCGCGCGACCGTCCGACCAGACGGCCGTCGCGCAGCGCGGAAGCAGCGCCTCGGGCGCCCCCTTGGCATCCACCCAGCGCTCCCCGTCACGCTCGTCGACGGTGGACATCAGCTTGAGGGCCGGGTCGAAGTGGAACTGCCGGCGGCGGCGGCGCTCGCGCTCGGCGACGCTCACATCCGCGCCAAGCTTCGCGGCCGCGGCCAGCATCGCGATCTCTGTCGGATCGCCGGCCGAACCGTCGGGGTGGGCGTTGTTGCAGGCGGACATCGCCGCCGCCAGTGCCGGCAGCACCGCCTCCCGGCCGTCGGCGTCGGAGGCCCCGAACCGATCGTCGTTGGCCTCCCGGCCGCCGGCGTCGGAGACCCCGACCTGGTCGTCGCCGGCCTCGAGGTCCAGCGCCTGCGGACCCGTCCAGATCGTCGTGACGCGCATGCGGTTCTCGGTCAGCGTGCCGGTCTTGTCGGTGCAGATCACGCTGGTCGAGCCCAGCGTCTCCACGGCGCTTAGGCGCTTGACCACCGCGCCGCGGCGGACCAGCCCCCGAACGCCGACGGCCAGGGCCAGCGTGATCACGGGCAGCAGGCCCTCGGGGACGTTGCCGACCAGCAGGCCCACGGCGAACACCACCGCATCGCCGACCGACAGCCCTGCCCCGAGGACCGCGATCGGCACGAAGGCCGCGCCGATCGCGACGGCGATCAGGGCGATCAGCCAGGCCACGCGGCGCACCTGCGCCTCCAGGGGGCTCTCCTCAGGCTCCACCTGCTCCGACAACGCCGCGATCCGCCCCAACTCGGTGTGCATCCCGGTGGCGAAGACGAGCCCCGTAGCCTCGCCGCCGGTGCAGGTCGTTCCCGAGAACACGAGGTCGCGCGCCTCGATCAAGGGGACGCCCGTGTCCAGGAGGCTGGCGGCCCGAAACGCGGGCAGCGACTCCCCGGTGAGGGTTCGACAGGTCGACCTCGGCGCCGCCGCTGAGCAGCCGCGCGTCGGCCGAGATCCGATCGCCTTCCTCGATCACCAGCACGTCCCCGGGCACCAGCCGGCTCGCGTCGATGAGCTGCTCGCGCCCGTCGCGCAGCACCCTCGCCTGCGCGGGGAGGTACCGCGCCAGCGCCTCCACCGCCTGCTCGGCCTGCACCTCCTGCACGAACGCGAAGAGCGCGTTGATCACGATCACGACGACGATCGCCACCGCCACCGCCAGGATGCCCGCAACCCAGGCGAGCCCCGCGGCCGCCCACAGCAGCAGCGCAAGCGGATGCGTGAACTGCCGTGCCAGCTCGCGCGGCCAGCGGCGCCCGCCGCGCCGGCTCAGGACGTTGGGCCCGAACTGCACCAGCCGCCGCTCGGCCTCACGCGACGCCAGGCCCGAGCGCGAGGCGCGCAGGTCGCGCAGGAGCGAGTCGATCCGCTCCTCAGGATCGACCGCGCTGGGCGTACGCATCGGCCGGGACCGTAGTGGAGCGCTGCCGTGCGTGCCATCGCACGGGTGCCGCAGGCAGTGTCCGTAGAAACCCCAAGCTCGATGCGACGCCGCCGCAAACGAGCCTTCGTCGCAGCCGTACCGTGGTTTCCACGGATATGCGCCGGGCGTCGACGGACGATGATCGCCTCATGCCCGAACCTGATCGTCCCTCCACCATTCTCGTCGGCTTCGACCGCTCGGACGGCGCCTTCGACGCGGTCGCCCTCGGCCGTGACCTCGCAGACCTCAGCGGCGACGAGCTGGTGGTCGCGGCCATCTCGGTCGCCGACATGTCCCTGGAGGCCGAGCTGGCCGGAATGAACCTGGAGACGGGGCTCCAACGCGACGCCGAGGACATGATCCAGCGCGCGGAGAAACCCCTGAAGCGCTCCAACGCCTGGGTGGGCCACTCCCTGGTCGCAAGCTCGGCTGCTCGCGGGCTCCAGGCGCTGGCCGAGAGCGAGTCGGCGGAGCTCATCGTCGTCGGGGCCTCCCATCGACGCCATCCGGCCGGCGTGCCGGGCTCGACCGCGATGCGGCTCCTGCACGGCGCTCCCTGCTCGGTCGCCGTCGCCGCCCGCGGCTGGTCGCACATCGCCGACCCGCGCCTGCGACGGATCGGCGTGGGCTTCGACGGCGCGCAGGGATCGCGACTTGCCCTGCGCACCGCGGCCGAGCTGGCGCGGCGCGCGGAGGCGTCGCTGCACGCCCTCGCGGTGTTCCCCAAGCCGCCTCCCGCGCATCCGATGTTCGCGGTCACGACGCACGGCTACGGCGAGATCGTCACCGCCATGCGTCGCGACCTCGAGCGCGAGCTCGACGACGCCGTCTCGTCGCTCGGCGGCGAGCTGCTGGTCGAGGCCGAGGTCGTGGACGGCGATCCCGTCCGAGTCCTTGCCGAGCGCTCCCGGACGCTCGATCTGCTGGTCCTGGGCTCGCGGGGCTACGGCCCTGTTCGGGTCGCCCTCGCGGGGAGCGTCTCTGCGCGGCTCGCGGCCGATTCGGAGTGCTCGCTCATCATCGTGCCCCGCGGCGTCGAGCGTGCCTTCCCGACCGGTGGAGCCCACGAGCCGGCGTCGAGCGCACGTTCCTGAGCGAGGGTCCTTCGGCCACCGGGCCGGCGTAGGCTGGGACGATGACCTTCGGCGTGCTCGCGCTGATCGTGCTCGCGGGTCTGGCCGGCCCGCTGCTGGGGGCCGGGCGCAGGGCGTTTGTCCCGGTGGTGATCGGCGAGCTCCTCGCGGGCGTGCTCGTCGGGCGCACCGGCCTCGGCGCGGTCGATCCGACCGATCCCACGGTGCGGTTCTTCGGCGACGTGGGCTTTGCGATGTTGATGTTCACCGTCGGCGCGCACGTCCCGCTGCGCGACCGGCGGCTGCGGGCCTCGCTGCCTCGCGGCGCGGTCGCCGCGGCCGTGGCGGTGGCGCTCGCCCCGCTCGGCGGCGCCGCCGCCGCGTGGTTCGCCGGCACCGGAGACGCTGCGGTGTACGCCGTCCTGCTCGCCTCGGGCTCGGTCGCGGCGGTCCTGGCCATGCTCGAGGAGGTGCGCCTCCCGGGCCCCGAGGCGCTCACCGTGGTCGCCCAGGTGACGATCGCCGACGTAGTGACGATCCTCGCGATCCCGCTCGTGCTACGGCCCGACCGGGCGGCCAACGCAGCGCTCGGCGGTCTACTCGTCGCCGCCGGCGCGGCGGCGGTGTACGTGGTCGCCCACCGGGCGTACAGAAACGACTGGCTGCACCAGTTGCGCAAGCGCTCCAAGCGGCGGCGCTGGGCGCTGGATCTGCGCATGTCGCTCCTCGTGCTCTTCTCTTTGTCGTGGATCGCGCAGAAGAGCGGCACGAGCGTGCTCATCGCCGGGTTCGGCACGGGCCTACTGGTGGCGGCGCTCCGTGGCCCCAAGCGGCTGTTCACCCAGGTTCGGGGTGTCGCGGACGGGTTCTTCGTCCCGCTGTTCTTCGTCGTCCTCGGGGCGCAGCTAGAGCTCGGCGCGCTGGTCGACCATCCGTCGATCCTGGCCCTCACCTTCGCCCTGGTGATCCTGAACGTCGCCATCCACGCCGTCGCCGCCGCCCTGAGCCGTCAGCGCGTGCCCGCCGCCCTGGTCTCGACCGCTCAGCTCGGGGTGCCCGCCGCCGTCGTCGCGCTCGGCCTGCAGGACGGGATCCTCACCGCCGCCCAGGGTGCGGCGATCATCACCGCAGCGCTCGCAAGCCTCGGCATCGCGACCCTCGGCACCGCGATCCTCGCGCGCCAGGCCCGCGAGGCAGCGGCCGGCGAGGAGGCGCGAGCGGGCGCCAGGTCATCGGCGCCGCACGGGTGACATGCCCGCGCGCAGCGGCGGCCGGCATCGCCGTCCTATGGCCCGCGGCCGCCCTCCGCGCGGTCGCATGACTTCGCGACGTTGCGCGCCGCTCTCCCCCCTGGCCGGCTCGTAGGCCGGTCTATCCCGCCACGGTCAGCACGCCGAGGGCGCCGACGCAGAGCGCCACCAGCGCGGTGACCAGCCACGCGGCCGCTTGGCCCGCCCGCCCCGAGGCGTGCTCGCCCATGACCTCGCGGTCGCCGGTCAGACGAGCGGCGAAGACGAGCAGCGGGAGTAGGAGGATCGCGTTGAGGGCCTGGGTGAGAAAGAGGATGGGCACCAGCGGCGCCCCCGGAATCAGGACCACCGCGGCCGCGACGGCGACGACCAGCCCGAAGGTCGCGTAGAAGACCGGCGCCTCGCGCGGGGTGTCGTCGAGCGCCGCCTCGAAGCCCAGCGCCTCGCTGACCGAGTAGGCGGTGGACAGGGGAAGGATGGCCGCGGCGAGCAGCCCGGCGCCGAGCAGCCCCGCGCCGAAGAGGATCGCGGCCGCACCGCCGGCCAGCGGCTCGAGCGCCGCGGCGGCGTCGCCGGCGTCGTTGATCGAGCCTCCCCTGGCGCCGATCGTCGCCGCGCAGGCCACCACGACGAACAGGCCGATCACGCCGGTGAGCAGCGCGCCGATGATCACGTCCACGCGCTCGTAGCGCAGGTCGGCCACGGTCAGGCGCTTGTCGACGGCATAGGACTGTATGAAGGCCAGTCCCCACGGCGCCAGCGTGGTCCCAACCGTGGCGGTGACGGTGAGCAGCGCGTCGCGGTTCAGCGGCAGCGAGGGGACCACGAGGCCGCGCGCGGTCGCCGCCCAATCGGGCCCGGCGAGCAGGCCCGCCGCGACGTAGGCGGCGAATGCGGCGCTCAGCGCGAGCAGGACGTGCTCGACCCGGCTGAAGCGCCCGCGCAGCACGAGCGCCGAGACCGCCAGCGCGCTCAGCGGCACGCTGAGTGCGCGCGGCACCCCGGCCAGCCCGAGCGCCGCCGCGATCCCGGCGAACTCGGCGCACATGGTGCCGGTGTTCGCCACCAGCAGGGCGAGCACGGCGAGCACGCCGGCCCGCGCCCCGTAGCGCTCGCGGATGAGCCCGGCGAGGCCCTGGCCGGTGACGACGCCCATCCGCGCGCCGAGTTCGTGGAAGACGATCAGCGCCGCCGTCGAGACCGCGAGCACCCACAGGAGCTCATAGCCGTAGTCCGTGCCCAGGATCGAGTAGGTGGTGATCCCGGCCGGGTCGTCGTCGGACAGGCCGGCGAGCAGCCCGGGCCCCACGACCGCCAGCAGCGCTACCAGCGAGCTACGACGTGCCATGACGCCGGACGCCCCGCAGCCAGCGGGAGGCGTTGCGCAGGCGGTAGCGGCGCGTCGGCGGCACGCGCTCGGCCAGGACCTCCTCGAGCACGTCGTCCACGGCCACCGCCCCGGCGAGCCGGCCGTCCCGGTCCACGACGGGGACGGCGAGGACGTCCTCCACCGCGAAGCGCTGCACCACGTCCTCCACCGGAGCGTCGACGGACACGGGGGCGACCGGCCGCGGCGTCGCCTCTCCGGCCAGCAGCGCGCGCGGCCCGAGCGCGCCCGTCGGCCGGCCCGCCTCGTCGACGACGAACACGGTGAGCATGCCCTCGGGCGCCGTGCGCGCGCTCTGCGCCACGCGCGCGCGGATTTCCTGGACCGGCTCTCCGGCCCGTGCGGTCACCACCTCCGGCGACATGAGCCCGCCCGCGGTGTCCGGCGGGTGTGAGAGCAGGCGCCGCAGCGTCGCCGCGCGCCGCGTGGGGATCGCCTCGAGAACGCGGCCGAGCTCGGGGCGGCCGAGGTGGCGCAGCGCCGCCGCCGCGTCGTCGGCGGGCATGCGGGCGACGATCTCGCCGGCCTCGGTGGCAGGGAGGGCGGACACTAGGCGCGCGCCGTGGTGGGGCGCCGTGTCGCTCACCGCGCGGGCGGCCACGCCGGGACCGGCGACGTGCAGCGCCTCGGCGGCACGCTGGACGGGAAGGCGGGCGACGAGCTCGGCCAGCTCAGCGCCGCGCAGCCTGTGCACCCGGGAGGCCGGCGACGCGAGCGCCAGCGCGTGGCCGCGCCCGGAGGCGACGTGGAGGTCCGCCCAGTCCACCGCGTCGGCGGCGACGCGGCGGCTCAGGCGGCGCAGGCCCACGCGGCGAAGCAGGGCCCCGAGGCCGACATCGACCGCCAGCAGGGTCAGCGCGTGGCCGTCCCAAGCCAGCTCGACATCGGCGACGCGCACGACGCGCTTCCCGGCGAGGTCGACGATCTGCACGTCGAGCACTTCGCGTGCGAGCAGGAGCTCGGCGGACCCGGGGCGCTCGGCCGCGCGCGCCTCGATCCCGGCGGCGCCTGCGCCGAGCACCAGCTCGCCATCGGTGAGGGTGGCCACCTGCGTCCAG
>JBBQBV010000175.1:0-7096 GCA_038318085.1 Solirubrobacterales bacterium | reverse complement strand
GGCTACGACCGCGTCAGCGCCAGGTCAACGGCTTTCTCGACGTGCAGTCGTGTCGTATCGAAGACCGGCACAGGCGAATCTTGCGGCCCTACGAGGAGGTCGATCTCGGTGCAGCCGAACAGGATGCCCTGTGCGCCGAGGCTCGCGAGATCTCGCATGATGCGCCGGTATTCGACGCGCGAGTGGTCGTTGACGACGCCACGGCACAGCTCGCCGTAGATGACGTCGTGGACCAGGCATCTGTCGTCACGCTCGGGCACGAGCACGGCCAGGCCGTGCCGGTCGCGGAGATGGCCGACGTAGAACTCCTGCTCCATCGTGTAGGCGGTCGCGAGCAATCCGACCTTCGAAAGTCCGGCGGCGCGGACCGCGTCCGCCGTCGCGTCCGCGATGTGGACGAATGGGATGTCGACGGCGTCGCTCACGGTTCCGGCCACCTTGTGCATCGTGTTGGTGCACAGCAGCAACAGCTCCGCGCCGGCTGCGACGAGACCGCGGGCTTCCCTTCCGAGGCGCTCGGCCGCTTCCTCCCACCTGCCCGAACGCTGCAGTTCCTCGATCTCGGCAAAGTCGACCGAGCGCAGGATGCAGTCGGCGGAATGGAGGCCTCCCAGCCGATCCCGAACCGTCTCGTTGAGCAACTGGTAGTACACCGCCGAGGACTCCCAGCTCATTCCTCCCAGGAGGCCGATGCGTCTCATCGCCGCTTCATTGGCCCGGGCCTCGGCCGATTCCTCCCGCCACGGTGATCGCAACCACTTCCAGGTCGTCGATCTCCCGGAAGCCGTCGGGATTGGCCGTGTACACCGGCAGGTCGTTCGCGAGCGCGGTTGCCGCGATCATGGCGTCGTAGGACCGGGCAGCCGACTTGCGGCCGGCCTGGCGCAACGAGGCGGCGACACGACCGAAGGCACGGGCGGCCGCAGCATCGAACGGCAGGGGGACAAAGTCGGCCTCGGCCTGCTGTAGGTGGGCTTGGCGCGCGGCCCGCTCGCGCGCGTCGTGTGCGACCAGGGGCCCGACGGAGAGCTCGGCGAGCGTGACCGCCGTCATGAGCGGCTCGTCGGGCAGCATCGTGGCGTCGGCGATCCTCATGGGTGGTCAGTAGCTGAAGATCGCCGCGTTGCCGTCGCCCAGCCACTCCAGCACGGGAGTGGCGCCCGCGACCCTGGCGTTGTCGACGAACTCGGCCTCGTCCAGCCCTCGTGCCGTCACGCAGATCGGGCAGATCAGCAACTCGCCTTCGCCCTGGGCGAACTGCTCGAACAGCCGCTCCAGGGGTGGGCAGCCGTCGCACGCAACTCCCTTGGCATGGCCGGGAAGCGCCAGGCGGACAGCGTCCTTCGTGCACCAGATGGCGACCTGCTGCCCGCGCCCCAGCGCCGCGCCCGCGACGAGGAACGCCACTGTCACACGCTCGGGGTCTTCGAGCCCCGTCGCCAAGTTGACCAGAACCTTCTCAGCCATCTCCCACTTCCCATGTCGGTGGTTGTCGTCCTCCGATCCTCTGATAAGCGGCATCCGTCTGTCAACTGGTCGCCCCGCGCCCACGCGCTTTACAATTTCGTGATACGGCAAAGGCGGTGAGCGCGATCTCCGCCAAGAACCAGGTCACCATCCCGGTTGACGTGCTGCGCGCGGCTGGTCTGCGCTCTGGTGACGACGTGCGGATTGCGAGCGTCGGGCCCGGACGCGTGGAGCTGGTCAGGACCGACGAGCTGATCAAGGAGTACGCCGGGAGCTTCGACGAGAGTGTCTATCCGCCCGGGTATCTGGACGAGGTGCGCCGCGGGTGGGCGTAGTCGTCTACGACTCAGATGTCCTCATCGGCTTCCTCAGCGAACACGATGCCGACCATGACCGGGCGGTGGAGTGCGTTCGCGACTCGCTCAGGCCCGGGACGCGGAGGTTGCTGTGTGCAGGCAACCTCTCCGAGATCCTGATCGGGCCCCTGCGAGCCGCAGAGTAGAGCCCGTCGAGCGAATGCTCGTGCAGTTCACCGTGGAGGTCATCCCAGGAGACACGGTGCTCGCCAAACACGCGGCCGCGGTCCGTGCGCGAACAAATCTCAAGCTCCCGGACGCCTACGCACTCGCCACGGCGATCCACGCCGAGAGGCGGGGCTGGGCGGACGTGCGGTTGGCCAGCTTCGATGAAGCCGTCCTGCGCGCACACGCCGACCTTCATACCCACGACGCCGCTTGAGCCACCGGGCGAACTCCAAGAGCGCCAAGAGCTCCGAGCGATGTGACTCCTAGGGTCAGCTCGCAGCTCCGTCTCGCGGGGTCGTTCGCGCGGCACCCGCTGCCGCTCGGTTGACGCCGGTCTCGTAGGCGAACATCACGACCTGGACGCGGTCGCGTAGGTCGAGCTTCATCAGGATCCGCTTCACGTGGGTCCTGATCGTCGAGTCCTCGACCGTGAGCGCCGCGGCGATCTCGCGGTTGGAGAGGCCGCGGGCGATCAGCTCGAGCACCTCGCGCTCACGCGCAGTGAGCTCGGAGAGCTTGGTCTGGTCGGCGAGCTCGGGCGTCGGCTGCTGGGCCATGCGGTCGATCACGCGCCGGGTGACCGATGGCGAGAGCAGGGAATCGCCGGCGGCGATCGTGTGCACGGCTGCGAGCAGGTCCTCGGGTCGCGTGCGCTTGAGCAGGAAGCCCGAGGCTCCGGCGCGCAGGCCTCCGAAGATGTAGTCGTCCTGTTCGAAGGTGGTGAGGATCAGGACCCTCGTGCCCGGGGCGGCCTTCGCCAGCTCGCGGGTGGCCGCGATGCCGTCGAGGTCGGGCATGCGGACATCCATCAGCACCACGTCCGGCGCGAGGCGGCGCGCTCGCTCGACCGCCTCGCGCCCGGTCGCGGCCTCGCCGACGATCTCGATCGCGGGGTCAGCGGAGAGCAGCTCTCTGAGCCCGGCACGCATCAGGTCGTCGTCGTCGGCGATCAGCACGCGCGTCACGCGGGGTGACCTCCATAGGGCAGCTGAGCACGGAGCCGAAAGGCACCGTCGACGCGCCCCGCGTCGAGGCTTCCGCCGAGCAGGGTCGCACGCTCGTGCATGCCGATGAGCCCGTGCCCGCCGCTTGATCGCGCCCGGCCGGCGGCGAGGACGGGGTTGGCGACCGTCAGCTCGACGCCCGTCTCGTCGAATGCGAGCTCGACCCGGGCGCTGCCCGTGCCGTGACGAGCGGCGTTGGTGAGCGCCTCCTGGAGGATCCGGTACGCCGCCTGATCGACGGGGCCGCCGAGCGGTCGCCGCGGCCCCGCGGTGCCGACGGTGACGTCAAGGCCGGCGGAGGCGTGGCGCTCGACGAGCGTGTCGAGCGAGGCGAGCCCCGGCGGCGCCTCTGCGACTCCGCGCGGCTCTGCGTCGTCGCGCAGCGTGCCGACGATCCCGTCGATCTCGGCGGCGGTCTGGCGCGCCAGGTGCTCGATCGTCTCGAGCGCCAGGCGCGACCGCTCGGGATCCTCATCGTGTCGCAGCCTGGCGGCGCCGGCCCGGACGGCGATCACGCTGATCGCGTGGCCCGCGGAGTCGTGCAGGTCGCGGGCGATGCGGGCACGCTCCTCGGCGGCCGCGAGGCGGCGCTCGGCCGCCGTTTCGCGCTCGGCGCGCAGCGCGCGCTCCTCGAGCTCGGAGATGTGCTCGCGCCGGAGGCGCGTGCGCTCGCCGGCGAACCACGCGACGGCCCACGCGAGGCCCGTGTGGACGAGCTCGCTCCCGGGGAACGCGCCCACGGCGGCGGCGGTCGCGACCAGGTACGCGACGAAGAGCGCGGCGGTGGCGGCGGTGGTCCGGCGGGTCCAGGCCGTCGCCTCGTCCCGGCTGGCCGCGAGCAGGTACAGCGCGGCCGTCGGGCCGAGCGGGACGTCGAGCGGGTACCCGACCCCGGCCGCCAGGATGCTCGCCGCGGCCGTCACGACGAGGACGCGCGACGGGGCGCGGCGCCACGCGAGAAGCGGCAGCGCCGCGCAGGCGGCGAGCGTCCCGCTGAGCAGGTCCAGATGCGATTCGCGGTGAGAGGGGTCGATGCCTCCGTGGAAGAGCAGTGCCAGCGAACCGGCCAGGGCGACGGCGGCGATCGCGACGTCGACGAGCGTTCCCGATCTCGGCCGGGCCACGAGGAGCCGGTGCGTCGTGGCCGTCGACTGCACGAAGCACCGCAGCGTAGCTTCGCGAGCGCGGCTCGGGGTCCCCCCGGCGGATGATCCGCGTGGACTCGATGGGGACGAGGAAGTTCCCCCGCGGGGGCGTGTACTTCAGCCTGCGGCCACCGTAGTTTTGTGACATGGCCGACACGCCCCACATGGCTGACCCGCCGCGCTATCCCGACACCGACGGCGGCACGGATGCCGGGGCCGACCGCGGATCGACCACCGGCCCTCCGCGCTGGGTGTCCGTGCTTGGGGTGGTCGTCGTGATCGTCGTGGTCATGCTGATCATCATCTTGCACCTGACCGGCACCATCGGCCCCGGTCTGCACTCATGAACGCGGCCGGCGCCCCGCTGGCGGCCACGGGGGCCGCGCGTACTGCTCCGGTGGTCAGCGTCAGCTCGCTGACCAAGCGCTACGGCGAGGTCGTCGCGGTCGAGGACCTGACGTTCTCCCTCGCCCCCGGCAGCGTCACCGGATTCCTGGGCCCCAACGGCGCCGGCAAGTCGACGACGCTGCGGCTGCTGCTGGGGCTCGCGGAGCCCACGTCCGGCGAGGCGCGCGTCTTCGGCCGTCGCTACCGCGATCTCGACGAGCCGGCGCGGCGCGTCGGCGCGGTGCTCGAGTCAAACGACTTCCATCCGGGACGCTCCGGCCGCGACCACCTGCGCGTGCTCGCCCTCGCCGCAGACCTCCCGCCGGGCCGCGTCGTGGAGGTGCTCGAGCTCGTCGAGCTCGCGGGGGCGGCCACACGGCGGGTGGGGACCTACTCGCTGGGCATGCGCCAGCGGCTCGGCCTCGCCGGCGCACTGCTCGGCGATCCGGAGCTGCTCGTCCTCGACGAGCCGGCGAACGGGCTCGACCCCGCCGGCGTGCACTGGCTGCGGGCGTTCCTGCGCGGGTTTGCCGACCAGGGCGGGACGGTGGTCATCTCGAGCCACGTGCTCGCCGAGGTCGCCCAGACGGTCGACGAGGTCGTGATCATCGATCGCGGCCGGCTCCTCGCGATGGCGCGGCTCGACGAGCTCAGCGAGCGCGGCGAGACCCTCGAGGACACCTACCTCAAGCTGACCGCCAGGGAGGCGGCATGACCGCTCAGCTTCGCGCCGAGCTGCTCAAGCAGCGCTCGACCCGGACCAACCTCGGCCTGTTGTCTGGGATGCTCGCCCTGGTCCTGCTCGTCGTGCTCCTGCACGGGTTCAGCCTCCCCGTGAAGGATCTCGGCCGCCGCTCGATTCAGCTGTCAGACATCTTCGGGCGGGCCGGAATGCTTGCGACGCTGTTCGCGGCCCTGCTCGGCGCGATGTCGATCGCGGGCGAGTTTCGCCACGGCACGATCCGGCCGACCTTTCTGGTCACGCCGCAGCGCGGCCGCATCGTCGCCGCGAAGGTGTGGGCGAGCATGTTGATCGGGATCGCGTTCGGGTTGATCGCCGTGTCTGTCGCGGCCGGTGTGGGCAGTGCGGCGCTCGCAGCCCGCGGCGTGAAGATCCAGCTCGACGCCGGCGACTACGCCCTGCTGCTCGCCGGCGGCGCCGCGGCGGCGGCGCTGTGGGCGGCCATCGGCGTCGGCGTCGGCGCCGTGGTGCGACATCAGGTGCCGACCATGGTCGGCGTGTGCGCCTGGCTGCTGTTCGTCGAGGGCCTGCTCGCCGGCGACGCCGGCGTGGTCGGCGACGTCGGCCGCTATCTGCCGGGCGCGCTCGGAGACGCGGCGAGAGGACAGGTCCCGCTGGTCGCGCCAGGTCTCGCCGTGCTGCTGCTCGCGCTCTACGCAGCTGTGGCAGCCACTGCGGGATGGGTCGCCGCGACGCGCCGCGACGTCGCCTGAACCGCCGACCTGCATATCCTGCTCGACGCGCAGCGCGCCGAGCCGACCGCCCAACACGCAAGGAGACACCATGACCGTCACCCTGGCCTGCCGGCGCTGCGGCCTGGTCATCACCGCCGACGACGAGGACGAGCTCGTCGCCGAGGTACAGGCGCACGCCGCTCGCGACCACGACCTCGCACACCCCCTGTCCCGCGAGCGCATCCTCGCGCACCTACACGAACGGAACACCCCTTGAGCTCGATCAAGAACCTGCGCTACGTCGCCCTGGCCGAGGCGACGTCCTTTCTCGCGCTGCTCGTCGCCACCTACTTCAAGGTGGGAGCCGACGCCGCCGGCGGGAAGACCGCCGTGTCGATCCTCGGCCCGATCCACGGGCTGCTGTTCCTCGCCTACGTCTTCGTCACGCTCAGCGTCCGCACGCAGCAGCGCTGGAGCACCCGCACAACCACGCTCATCCTCATCGGCGCGGTGATCCCCTTCGGCGGCTACTACGTCGACGCGTGGCTGCGCAGGAACGTGCGGGTCGCGTAGCGGGCGAGCAGTGTCCGGGGAGGCGGCGACCCACTCCTTGCAGGCCGCCGTCTCTTCCGCGGAGCGCCCTCAGCTGGCGCCGAGCTGCTGCTTCATCTGGCCGATCTCCTTCGTCTGACCGGCGATGATGCCGGTAGCGATCTTCTTCAGGGCAGGGTCGGAGCCCTTCTTGAGCTCGGCCTTCGCCATGACCAGCGCGCCCTCGTGGTGCGGGAGCATCATCTTCAAGAACGCGAGGTCGAACGGATTCGCCGTCTCGAGCGAGGCCGTGTTCATGTCCATGCCCATCATGTGCTGGTCGACGCGGAGGTCGCCCTTCTTGACGCCGGCCTTGGCGAGCTTGGCGTCCGCGGCCTGCATCGCGGAGATCTCTTCGTTCTGCGTGCGGACGATGTTCGTCGAGAGGGTCTTGACGAACGGCGTCATCCCGCGCCGCTGCGCGATGTTGGCCATGTCGACCGCGGACTTGTGGTGCGGGACCATGTCCGCGACGAACGCCCGGTCGGTGCCGTTGCCGCCGGCCTTGGCGGACGATCCGCTGTCGCTGGAGCCGCAACCGGCGACCGCGAGCGCGGCGAGC
>JBBQBV010000174.1:0-7102 GCA_038318085.1 Solirubrobacterales bacterium | reverse complement strand
AGGCGCGCGTCGCTCTTGCCCTGCTCGGAGTCCGCCACGAGCCGCAACAGCACGAGCGTCACCATCACCATCGGCAGGATCACGATGACGACGAAGAACCAGCTGAGTCGAGCGCGGAAGCTTCTTGGGAACATTGCGAGGCCGAGGCGACGCCGAGCGTATCCTTCCCCAGTGGCCCCGTCGCCAGTACAATCGGCTAGCCACGGCGCGGGCAGTAGCCCTGCATGTCCGTGGCCCGGGGCTATAGCTCAGTTGGGAGAGTGCCTGGATCGCACCCAGGAGGTCGTCGGTTCGAGTCCGACTAGCTCCATCGCCCGGGATGCCTGAATGCCGATGGGGTCGCTGCCCGTCCTGGTCAGCAGCGCAGGAGCACCCGCCGGCGCAGGATCGTCTGGTACTGGGAGTCGGTGGCGTCGATGGCCGTGACGACGACCGTCGCGGGGCGCGCGCGGGGGCGTTTGCGGCAGGAGGAGCCCAACCGTACGCTCACCGTGTCGGGTGCGGCGGACGCGAGCCCGGAGTAGCTGCCGCTGCCCACCTGCCTGCCGCCAATGACCAAGCTGACGGTGCCGGAGGCGGGGCCGACCGTCGTGGCGTTGCGAAGCTTGACCTTGACGCGGCGCCGGTGCGGCTTGAGCGTTCTCGTCGCCTTGAGCTCGATGTCCGGGCGCGCGAAGGCTGCGGAGAACGACGACTCGCAGTCGGCTGGCGTCGCGGCGACCGGCACGTTGTAGGTCTGGTCGCTTCCGGAGCCACAGCGGATCTTGTCGGGATTCTGGTCGCCTGCGCCGATGCCCTCGATGCGGTCGTTGCCGGCCCGACCATCGATCGTGTCGGTTCCCGGCCCGCCGGTCAGGCCGTTGTCGGCGGCGTTGCCGATCAGCGTGTCGGAATTCTCCCCGCCGACGACGTTCTCGGTCTGCACGCTGTCGCCCTCGCCGGCCTCGCCGTCGTCGGCCTTGTCGTCGATGGTGACGGTGACGCGTGCGGCGCGGCCGCTGTAGTCCGTGGTGTCCGATCCGCCCCGGCCCTTCATGAGGTCGGCACCCTCACCGCCGAAGAACCGGTCGGGGCCGTCGCCGCCGATCAGCGTGTCGTCGCCGGGACCACCCGCCAGGTAGACCGACTCGACACCTTCAGCCTGGACGAGGTCGTTGCCCGGCCCCGCGTTGACGCTGCCGATGTGCTGGACCAGGGCCTGGTCGTCACCATCGCCGAGATCGACGCGCACGCGCGGCGCAGAGCACTCGAGTGCACCCGAGTTGCACAGGAAGAAGGTGTCGTAGTCGCACGTCGCGGAGTGTTCGCCGGTGCTCGTGCAGCCGGCACCGGCGGCGAGCGGGGCACCGGCGTCGGCGATGTCGAACCTGCCGGTCGCAATGCCCCCGGTGTAGCTCAGGGTCACGCGATTCGCCTCACCCGGGGCGCCCTGGAAGCTGAATCCCTGAACGCCGTCGGTTGTCACCGTCGAGGCAGACGCCGGAGCGGCGACCGCGAGCGCCGTGAGCAGGACGAGCCCCATCGCCCGCAGACGGACAAGGTCACCGCACCAACCGCTCACAGGGCTCTGACCCCATCGTTCACGGGCTCCAACCCACCGGGATCGTTGCCTACCCCGACCACTTCCTGGATGTTCCCGCCACCGCACGCGCTCACGCGCCGGGCGAGCCCGCGGTTGATCCGGCGAGGCCACAGCGGGCCTCCGTAGACGAACCCGCTGTAGGCCTGCACGAGTGTGGCGCCGGCTTGGATCCGCTCCCAGGCGTCGTCGGGGGTCTCGATTCCACCCACCGAGATCAGCACCAGCCGGTCGCCGACACGCCGGCGCAGGCGGCGCAGCACCTCGAGCGAGCGACCCTTCAGGGGGCGGCCGGAGACTCCGCCCGGTCGCTCGAGGACGCTGGGATCCGCCCGCAGCCCCGCGCGGGAGGTAGTGGTGTTGACCGCGACGATGCCGTCCACGCGGCGCTCGAGGGCGAGGTCGGCGATGGCGTCGACCTCGTCGTCGGCGAGGTCTGGGCTGATCTTCACGAGCAGCGGCTTGGGCTGGTCGTCGAGGATCAGCTCCTCGCGCACCTCGTCGATCAGGTCTGCGAGGCGCCGCACCGATTGCATGTCGCGGAGCCCGGGGGTGTTGGGCGAGCTGACGTTGAGGACGACGAAGTCGCAGAGGCCACCGAGATGGCTGAGGGCTGTCCGGTAGTCGGCTCCGGCCTGCTCGAGCGGCGTGTGCGTGGACTTTCCGACGTTGGCGGCGATGATGGTGCGACCCGAGCCTTGCCGCAGGCGGGCTGCGACGGCCGCGGCGCCGTCGTTGGGAAAGCCCATGTGGTTGAGCAGACCCGCGTCTGCCAGCAGCCGGTGCATCCACGGCCTCGGATGTCCGGGCTGCGCTTCGGCGGTGATCGTGCCGACCTCGACGAAGCCGAACCCGAGCGAGCCGAGCCCCTCGAACCACAGGGCGTCCTTGTCCATGCCGGCCGCGGCGCCGAGCGGGCTCGGGAACGTCCGGCCGAGGGCGCGGACCTCCAGACGAGTGTCCCGGGGCGCGAGCACCCTGCGCAGCAGGGCCGCCGCGCCGGGGACCGCCACCAGCGCCCGCAGGGCGCCGACGGCCAGGACGTGTGCCTTCTCGGCCTCGATGCGCTGGAGAACCAGCTTGAAGAAGAGGCGATAGACCACGGCGAAGCCGAACGCTACCCTGCCTCGCTGACGGACCCGATCCGGCGGGCGAACCTCGCCTCCCGCAGCCGCGCGTACACTCGGCCGCATGGCCGCGATCGACGCCTCGACCGAGATCTGCGGCTCGATCCTCGAGGCGATCGGCGACACGCCGATGGTGCGCCTGAGCCGCCTGGAACCGGACCTGCGCCCGCAGCTCGTCGCCAAGGTGGAGGCGCTCAACCCCGGCGGGTCGATCAAGGACCGCGTCGCCCTGCGCATGATCGAAGCCGCCGAGCGCGACGGGCAGCTCAAGCCCGGCGGGACGATCGTCGAGCCGACGTCGGGGAACACGGGCACCGGGCTGGCGATCGCGGCGCGGCTGAAGGGCTACCGCGTGATCGCCGTGATGCCCGACAAGATGTCGCGCGAGAAGATCGACCTGCTGCGCGCCTACGGGGCCGAGGTCGTCGTCTGCCCGACCAACGTCGACCCACATTCTCAGGAGGCCTACTACCGGGTCGCCGACCGGCTGACCGTCGAGGTACCCGGCGCCTTCCAGCCCAACCAGTACGCCAACCCGGCCAACCCGCAGACGCACTACGACTGGACGGCGCCGGAGATCTGGCGCCAGACCGGCGGGCAGCTGACCCACCTCGTCGTCGGCGTGGGGACGGGTGGCACGATCAGCGGCTGCGCGCGCCACCTCAAGGAGCGCAAGGCGGACATCCAGATCGTCGGCGCCGACCCGGTCGGCTCGATCTACTCGGGCGACCAGGTCAAGCCCTACCTGGTCGAGGGCGTCGGAGAGGACTTCTGGCCGGCGACGTTTGACCCCGCGGTCGTCGACCGCTACGTGACCGTCACCGACGCGGACGCCTTTCTGACCACCCGCCGGCTCGCGCTCGCCGAGGGCCTGCTCGTCGGCGGCTCGTGCGGGCTGGCCGTGTACGCCGCGCTCGTCGTCGCGCGCGAGCTCTCCGATCCGGACGCGCTGATCGTGGTGATCCTGCCCGACGGCGGGCGCGCCTACCTGTCGAAGATCTTCAACGACGCGTGGATGACCCAGCACGGGTTCCTGCCCCGAGCCGGCGAGCGGACCGTCGGCGAGGTCCTGCTGGCCAAGCCGAGCGCGGGCGAGATCGCGGCGATCGTCGTCGTCGAATCCCACCAGACGGTGCGCGAGGCGGTCGCGCTGCTGCAGGCGCACCGCGTCTCCCAGCTCGCCGTCGTCTCGGCCAGGGATCGCGAGATCGTCGGGTCGGTGGGCGAGCGCGGGCTGCTGCGCCACGCCTTCGGCGACCCCGACGTGCTCGAGTCCGAGGTCGCCGCCGTGATGGAGCCGCCGTTTCCGTCCGTCTCCAGCGAGGACTCCGTGCGCGACGCGATCGAGCTGCTCTCTGGTCCGCGGCAGGCGCTGACGGTGCGCGAGGACGGCCGGCCCGTGGGCATCGTGACGCGGTCGGACCTGCTTGAGGCGCTGGCCCGGTGAGCCGCGACCTGCCCGACGACGTGCGCTTCGCCACGCGCGCGGTCCACGCCGGCCTGCAGCCCGACCCCTACACCGGCGGCGTCGTGCCCGCCATCCACCAGGCGACCACCTATGTGCAGCGCGCCCCCGGCGACTTCGTCGAGGACTACGACTACTCGCGCTCGGCGAACCCCACGCGCTCCGCGCTCGAGCGGGCGCTCGGCGAGCTCGAGGGCGGCCTGGCCAGCGCGTTCTCGTCCGGCATGGCGGCCGAGCACGCGATCATCACCGCGCGGTGTGAGGCCGGCGATCACGTCGTCCTGCCCGACGACCTCTACGGCGGGACCTACCGGCTCGTCGACAAGGTGCTCGCCCGCTGGGGGCTCGAGTACACGCTCGTCGACGAGCGCGACCTCGACGCCGTCGCGGCGGCCGTGGTCGGAGGGCGCACGACGCTCGTGTGGATCGAGACGCCGACCAACCCGACGCTCAAGGTCGTCGACATCGCCGCGGTCGCCGAGCGCGCCGGGGACGCGCTCGTCGTCGTCGACAGCACCTTCGCCACCCCGTTCAACCAGCGGCCGCTCGAGCTGGGCGCCGGCGCCGTCGTGCACTCGACGACCAAGTACCTCGGCGGGCACTCGGACGCCGTCGGCGGCGCCGTCGTCGTCACCGACCCGACGCTGCACGAGCAGGTGCGCTTCGTCCAGAACGCCGTCGGCGCCGTGCCGGGCCCGCTCGACTGCTTCCTCGTGCACCGCGGCCTGCGCACGCTGCCGCTGCGGATGGCCGCCCACGCCGTCAACGCCGAGGCCTGCGCGGCCTACCTGCGCGGGGCGCCGGGGGTCAGCGAGGTCTTCTACCCCGGCTTCGGCGGGATGGTCTCCTTCCGCCACCCCGACGCGGCGCGCATCGCCGCGTCCACGCGCATCTTCGCGCTCGCCGAGTCGCTGGGCGGGGTCGAGTCGCTGATCGAGGTGCCGCGGGCGATGACCCACCAGGCGGTGGAGGGCTCCGCCGCCGCGGTCCCCGCCGACCTCGTGCGGCTGTCGTGCGGCATCGAGGCGCCCGAGGATCTCGTCGCCGACCTGCGCCGCGCGCTGGGCGGCTGACCCCGCGCAACCGCCGTCAGGGCCGAGCCAGACGCAGGCCGCCGGCCAGGCGGTCGCCGGCCTCCGGCGCCGCGAGGGCCGGCACCAGTTCGCTCGTCACCAGGCCGCGCTCGCGGGTGACCTCGTCGACGATCTCGAAGGACCTGGCGATCCGGTCCGGGGCGTCGACGATCACCGTCACCACCGGCACGTGCCGGCGGAGCTGCACGAACCTGTCCCCGTGCGGCGCGTGATCGCCGTGAAACCCCCAGACCCCGCGCAGCGACGTCGCTCCCGCGGCACCGGACGCGCGCAGCCGGCGCATCAGCTCGACGTGCTGGGCACGCCCGCCGGCCATCGCCTGCTCGGAGCTGTACACCATGAGCTTCTGCCACAGCGCGAGCCCGTGCTCGTCGACGCCGGGCACTGCCGGGGGCCGGGAGACGAGCGCACCGTCGCGCTTGCACAGCTCGACGCGCTCGAGGGTGACCAGGGGCTTGCGGAGCATCCTGCCGAGCTCCGCAAGCACGTGGGCGACCTCCTCCCCGGAGCCGATCGCGATGATCATCAGGGGCACGTCGGCGTTGCGCGCGAAGAAGGCGCCGCGCTCGCGCCTGCCGTGGGCGGTGCCGTCCACGCCGAGCAGGACCGTCGCGCCCGCGATGCCGCGGCGGTACAGCAGGTCGCAGACCGCGACGTGGGCCGGCGTACCGGACACCCGCTCGCGCCGGCCGAGGTAGACGGTGAGCTTCGTCGCCTGGTGGGCGTCCTGCGGCAGCGTGACCGGGGAGCGCTCGCCGGTGAGCATGCGCGCGCGCTCGAGCGTCACCAGCCCGTGCTGCTTGATCGACGCGACGTCGTCGAGCAGCCCCTCGATGCGCTCGCGCGCGTCCACCGCCACCGAGACCACGGGAAGGTCCTCAGACAGCGTGAGCAGGCGATCGGTGCGCAGGTGGTGCTTGCGCCCGAATCCCTGCACGCCGCGCAGGAGCACGCTCGTCTGGACGCCGTGGCGCCCGTACAGATCCAGGAGGGCGTCGGCGACGAACGCGTCCTCGGTGCGGTGGCGCTCACCGCCGTAGGTCGTCAGCTTCATGCAGTCCTCGGTCACAGCGACGCCCCGATCCGCCGCCCGGCCCAGGCGACCGCGACGCCGAGGACGAGGCTGAGGGCGAAGTTGACGGCGCCGAGGCCGGCCCGGCCGTCCTCTGCGAGGCGGTGGCTCTCGAGTGCCCAAGTGCTGAAGGTGGTGAAGGCGCCGATGAGCCCGGAGCCGATCATCCGGTAGGCGTCGCCGCTCAGCGCTGCGCCGACGAGCAGGCCGAGGATCAGCGAGCCCAGGAGGTTCACCGCCAACGTGCCGTAGGGGAAGTCCCGCCCGAGGCGCCGCGCGACCGCGCCGTCGAACAGGAACCGAGCGACGGCACCGAAGCCGCCGAGCACGCCGACGCCGACGAGGACGAGCGCGCTCACGCCGTGAGACGTCCGCAGCGCAGCGCGTTGGTGGCCACCGCGACCGCCAAAAAGCCGGCACCGACGCTCCCCGCCGCGTAGCCGAGGGCGAGCAGCACGTGGCCGCCGTCGAGCATGCGCAGCAGCTCGACCTGCATCGTCGAGAAGGTGGTGAGGGCGCCGCAGAACCCGGTTCCCAGCAGGGGGCGGCGGTACGTCGACAGTGGCAGGCGCTCCTGCAGCCGCGTCGTGAAGTAGCCGAGCATCAACGCGCCGACGATGTTCGCGACGAAGGTCGACCACGGCCAGCGCCCGGCAGCCTGGGGCAGGGCCTCGGCGAGCCCCAGGCGCGCCACCGCACCGGCGAAGCCGCCCGTGAAGATCGCCGCGACCTCGCGACGGTCAGCCAGCATGCAGCGAAGGTACC
>JBBQBV010000173.1:0-7108 GCA_038318085.1 Solirubrobacterales bacterium | reverse complement strand
GTCGACGACGATGACGCGAGGGCGGGAGTCGCGGACACGGTGCTGGATTCCCTCGTCGCCGTAGAGCACCGACATGGAGAGCAGGATCGCGCCGAGCTTCCAGGTCCCGAAGAACACCGCCGCCGTCTCCGGCGAGGCGGGAGCGACCACGGCAACACGATCGCCGCGCTCCACCCCGTGCGCGCGCAGCACGTTGGCGGCGCGCGCCGACAGCGATTGCATCTCGCCCCACGTCACCCGCCGCTGGTTGCCCTGCCAGTCGGCCCAAACCATCGCCAGCTTGTCCCGTGCGTGCTTGTCGCAGACGTCGGCCGCGATGTTGTAGTGGTCTGGAACTTCCCACCGGTGCTGCGCACACGCCTCCTCATAGGAGGACATCGAGACCGTTGACATGCGCTACTCCTCTCCGTCGCCGCTGGCGGTGACCTTTCCCTCGAGCTCCTTCATCACGGTGGGGTCGCCCAGGGTGGTGACGTCCCCCAGCTCCCGGCCCTCCGCGATGTCGCGCAGCAGCCGGCGCATGATCTTGCCCGAGCGCGTCTTTGGCAGGTCAGCGGCCCAGATCACCCGCTTGGGTCGCGCGAACTTGCCGATCCGCGACCCCACCTCCTCGCGAACCTCCGACTCGAGGTCGTCTGACCCCTCGATATCGCCCTCGAGGGTCACGAAGGCGCAGACGGCCTGGCCGGTGTCCTCGTCGTGCTGGCCGATCACCGCCGCCTCGGCGACCTTGGCGTGGGAGACGATCGCCGACTCGATCTCGGCAGTGGACATCCGGTGTCCGGACACGTTGACGACGTCGTCCACGCGGCCGATGATCCAGAAGTAGTCGTCCTCGTCGCGGCGGGCCGCGTCTCCGACGAAGTAGACCTCGTTGCCGAACTTGGAGAAGTAGGTTTCGACGAAGCGCTCGTCGTCGCGGTAGAGGGTCCGCAGCATCCCCGGCCACGGTTGCTCCAGTGTGAGCAGGCCCTCCTCGTCGGGGGCGGCGTACTGCTCCTCGTGGTTGATCACCATCGGCTTGACTCCTGGAAACGGCTTGGTCGCCGAGCCCGGCTTGGTCGCCGTGATGCCGGGCAGCGGCGTGATCATGATGTGCCCGGTCTCGGTCTGCCACCAGGTGTCGACGATCGGGCAGCGCTCACCGCCGATCACCTTGTGGTACCACAGCCAGGCCTTCGGGTTGATCGGCTCGCCGACCGTCCCGAGCAGCTTGAGCTTGGACAGGTCGTGCTTTTCGACGTGCTCAGTGCCCCACTTCATGCAGGCGCGGATCGCCGTCGGCGCGGTGTAGAACTTCGTCACGCCATACTTCTCGCACAGCTCCCACCAGATGCCCTTGTGCGGGTAGTCGGGCCCGCCTTCCCACATCACCGACGTGGCGCCGTTGGCCAGCGGTCCGTAGACGATGTAGGAGTGCCCGGTGACCCAGCCGACGTCGGCCGAGCACCAGTAGACGTCCTGGTCCTCGTGCAGGTCGAAGACGACCTTGTGCGTGTAGGCCACCTGGGTCAGGTAGCCGCCGGAGGTGTGCAGGATGCCCTTCGGCTTCGCGGTCGACCCCGAGGTGTAGAGGATGTACAGCGGCGTCTCCGCGTCGAAGGCCTCGGCCTCGCACTCGTCGTCGGCCTGCTCCATCTCCTCGTGGTACCAGACGTCGCGCTCGCCCATCGGGCAGTCGTTTCCGGCGTGCTGGACGACGATGACGGTCTCGAGCGACTCGAGATCGCCCATGACCTCGTCGACCTGCTCCTTGACGGGCGCGGTCTTGCCCTTGCGCCGCGCGCCGTCGACCGTCACGAGCGCCTTGGCCTCGGAGAACTCCATGCGCTCCCTGACCGACCCGGCGCTGAAGCCGCCGAAGACGACGTTGTGGATCGCGCCGATGCGCGCGCAGGCGAGCATCGCGACGACGACCTCGGGGATCATCGGCAAAAAGATCCCGACGACGTCGCCCTGCTCGATCCCGCGCGACTTCAGGACGTTGGCGAACCTCTGCACGTCGCCGTGCAGGTCGGCGTAGGTGACGTCGCGCGTCTCGCCCTGCTCACCGTGCCAGTGGAAGGCCACGCGGTCGCCGTTGCCGGCGTCCACGTGGCGGTCGACACAGTTGTGGCAGACGTTGAGCTTGCCGCCGGCGAACCACTTGTAAAACGGCGGGTCGGACTCGTCGAGCACGGTGTCCCAGCGCTCGCTCCAGTCCAGCGCGTCGGCCTGCTTCTCCCAGAAGCCCTTGAAGTCGGACTCCGCCTCGTTGTAGACCGCCGAGTCGGTGACGAGCGCCTGCTTGACGAAGTCCTCCGGCGGCGGGAAGGTCTCGACGTCCATCAGCGACTCGAGGTCCTGTTCGAGCGTGCTGTCCTGCTGCTCCTCAGTCGACACTGCGTCTCCTCTGATTTGAAGGTCGAGACCGGTCCCGGAGGGCTAGTTGAGCGGCTTCACCGGCATCACGGTACGACCGAACGTGGCGTTGGTGACCGCTGCGAACGATGCGTACCAGGCCGCGGCGGCGGTGGCGAGCCCGAAGAACCCGCCGGCCTTGGCGACGCCGGCGGTCCCCGACCACTCGCCGATGCCCAGCAGCAGGAACGTCACGGCCAGCAACACGAACACCAAAGCGATCGCCCCCGTCGTACGGAGGGAGGCGATGAACATATACGCCGTGAAGACCCCCCACCCGACGAGGTAGACGCCGACGGCCTGGCCGAGGGCGGCCTCCGGGACGCTCTTGGCGTAGAACTGCTCGAAGGCCCAGAACGACAGCCAGAACGCACCGTAGGACGTGAACGCGACAGCGCCGAAGGTGTTGCCGGTACGGAACTCCCACATGCCCGCCAGCAGCTGCGCGAGCCCGCCGTAAGCCAGGGCGAGGCCGAAGACGATCGGCTCGCCCTTGGCATCCAGGATGCCGGAGTTGAACATGCTCAGTACGAAGGTGGTCAGCGCGAAGGCGGCGAGGCCGAGCGGGCCCGGATCGGCGACCTTCCAGTGCCCTCCGGTCGGCTCGGTGGCCCGGTCGTCCTGACCCGTGTTCGCCGGGCGGCCCGGCGCGGAGTCCCGGCGGCCAGCAGTCCCAGCTTCCATCATGCCCTCCTCTTCTCCGACGACCGGCACCGCGACGGCGCCGAGCGCCATGACCAGTTGTCGCTGGGGCTAACCGCCCGGGCCTCGCGCCAAACCGCCGCCCGGGCGGGCTCAGCTGCGGCGCTTGCGCTTGCGCTTCTTGGAGGACGGATGCGGCTTCGCCGGACGCCCGGTGGCGAGGACGGGCTCCTCGGCGGCCTTGACCTTCGGCTTGGCCACCGGGCCCCCGCGCGCCTTCTGGCGCTCCTCGCGCAGCTGGGCCCCCGTGGGCCAGGGCTCGGCCTTGCCGGTGATCCACGCCGGCGGGGTCCCGCCGGGCCAGCGCTGCAGGATCAGCACGGCGACCGCGAGCAGCCAGACCGGCTGCAGGACCTCGGAGAACAGCGGGACGGGCAGGACGACCATCACGCCGACGAAGATGCCCAGAATCCCCCACGCGCGCGGCAGCAGCCCCGTGCGCATGCTGTGCAGGGCGACGAGGACGTAGGAGCCGGCGAGGACGAGGCCGCCGACCTGCACGACGATCTGGCCGGCGTCGAGCGCGGCCGGGCGCGAGATGTCGTCGAAGGCCTTGATGGTGCGGGAGGAGGCGAGCAGATCGTCGACCCACGCGCGCGTCCCGAGCGCGACGAGCATGGAGCCGACGAGCACCGCCGCGGCGCCGACGAGGGCGATGTAGGTGCCGAAGCGCGGGAAGCGCTCCGAGCGAGCGCGCGCGGCGCGGGCCAGGAAGGAGAGGGTGAGCGCCGCCGCGACGGCGGCGAGGCCGAGCAGCACCGCACCGGCCAGCACAGCGCTGGCGTGGTCTGCAAAGAACTGAAAGAGCGGGACGCGCAGGCTCTCGTGATCGCCGATCGGCCCCGGCTGCTCGAGGTTGCGCAGCGAGTCCGGGAGCGTCGGCGTCGGCGCGCCCGCGAGCGACAAGCGGCTGAAGATCGCGCCGAGGATCGCCAGCACGCCCGCCGCGATCGCCGCGATCGCCGCGCGGGGCCGCTGCTCGGCCTCCCAGGCGAGCTGCTCGTCGGGGGACGCGGTCGGTACCTCGGCGGTGGCCATGCAGCACGGAAGCTTAGGGTTCTCTTCCGAGCGGGATGGGCCCTTAGGGTTCATGCTGTGAGCGTCGACGCCCCCTGTCCGGCCTGCGGCGGGGCACTGCGCGCCTGGCGCCGCGCCCCCGATCACGAGCCGGAGTCGCAGGCCACGCACCTGCTGCTGCGCTGCGCCGGCTGCGGCACCGCCGTGACCGCCGGCCCGCCCCCGGAGTTCTCCGCCGCCCACGAGGCCGGCGCCTACCGGCCGGGCGCCCCGCACGGCGCGGGGGCTGCGGCTCCCATCCTGCGCGCGTTCGACCGCCGGCGCCTCGCGATCCTCGCCCGGGCGGCCTCCCCCCCGGGACCGCTGCTCGACGTCGGGGCGGGGCGCGGGCGCTTCGTGGCGCACGCGCGCGGCGCGGGCTGGGACGCGCGCGGCATCGAGCCGTCCGGGCGCTCGCCCGCCGCGCACGTGGAGGCGGTCGCGCTCGAGCGCGCGACGGTGGAGGCAGGCTCGCTCGGGGCGATCACCCTGTGGCACGTGCTCGAGCACGTCGAGCGCCCCGGGGCCGCGCTTGAGCGCCTGCGCGGCTGGCTTCGCCCCGGCGGCGTGCTGCTGGCCGGCGTGCCGAACCTCGACTCGCTGCAGGCCCGTCTGGCCGGGCCGCGCTGGTATCACCTCGACCTGCCGCGACACCGCACCCACTTCACTGCCCGCGGCCTTCAGACGCTGCTGAAGCGCACCGGCTTCGAGATCTCCGGCGCCGAGCACGTGCTGCTCGAGCACAACCCGTTCGGGCTCTGGCAGTCGCTCGTCAACCGCGCGACGCCGACCCCCTCCTGGCTCTATCACGCGCTCAAGCGCAACGCGCCGGTGCGCGCCGCCGACGCCGTGCCCACCGCGCTGGCGCTCCCGCTGATCCCGGTTGCCCTGGCCGCCGAGGCAACGGCCGGGGCCGCGGGGCGCGGAGGCACGGTGGCCGTGCTCGCGCGGCGGGTACGATGATCACATGGAAGGCTTCGGCGGTTTCTTCAACGACCCAGACCTCCAAAAGCGCCTGCAGGAGGCGATGGAGCAGATGCAGGGCGCGCAGAACCTGGCCTGGGCGGACAACGCCATCAAGCTCGCCGTCGACATGACGTGCGCCGCGGTGGCTCGCATCAACCTGCAGGGCGGCGCGGAGGACCAGGCGCAGCAGATCCGGGCGGTGATGGCCGTGGTGTTCCCGGAGGCCGTCACGCTCGTGCGCGAAGCGCGCCAGGGCCTGGCCTAGGCAGCTTCCCGCTGCCGGCGGCGGCGGTCCGGCGACTCCGGGCCGCCGCGGGGCGGCTCGTCGCCCGACGACCCGGGGCCCTCGGCGGCTCGCGACGCCTTGCCCGAGGCGATGGCCTCCTTGAAGGAGCGGAACTTGAAGATCGTCACCAGGGCGATGAAGCCCATCGCGAGCGAGAACACGCCGATGGCGATCTGCTGGCCGACGGAGTAGGCCGCCACGACCGAGCTGCTGCCGAAGACCTTCACGAGCAGCGCCTGCTGCACGCCGGCGCCACCCGGCGTGAAGGGCACGATGGCCGCGACGGCGTTGGTCCCGAGCACGAGCAGCACGTTGCGCACCGATCCGCCGACCCCGAACGCCTCGAGCAGGCACCAGAAGGCCGCGCAGCGAAACAGCCATCCGGCGAACTGGACCAGCCACACCTCGCGCAGGTAGCGGCGGCGATCACGCAGGATCACGAGGCCCTGGCGCACGCGCGCCCAGAACGCGCGCACGCGGGCGCTGAGCAGGGCGAAGCCGGCGAACACGAGGATGCCGAGGACCGTCAGCCCGAACAGCGTCCCGCGCGGGTGCGAGGCGAAGTAGGACAGGTCGAACGCGTTGAGCCTGGAGAAGTCGGGCGGCTTGGGAAAGACGCCCTGGCTGAATGCGAAGGCCAGGACCGGGATCGCGATCGTCAGGTCGAAGATGCCCTCGACGAACAGCGAGGAGCCCACGGCGGGGTAGCTGGCCTTCGGTATCGACGTCTTGGTCAAAAAGAGCTTCATAACGTCCCCGCCGCGCGCCGGGACGACGTTGTTGAAGCCATAGGCGGCCATGTAGGCGCCCCAGACACGGCGCCACTGGATCGGCTCGCCGGGATAGGCGGCGCGCAGCACGTGAAACCACGCGCGCGAGCGCAGGGTCAGGTAGATCCCGAAGAACGTCAGCCCGAGCACCAGCGTCAGCCAGTGCACGCGGGCGAGATTCGCGAAGAACTCGCCGACCGAGTCGAAGAAGGAGCCGATGGACGCGAGAGTCACCGCGGCCCCACCGTACCCTGTGGGCACGCGCCGGCTGGCCCTGTCGAGCGTCGCGCCGATCCTTCCGCGGGCGCTCGGGGCTTCTGTGCATTTCGCCACCCACTGACGGGGTGAAATGCACAAGATGTCGGCACCGCGAGCGTTTGGTCCCCCTCAAGGGGGTTGCGACCCACGCTCGCGCGGCAGTGGGCAGATGCGGACGGCGAAAGCCCCTAGCCAGCCCGCCGTAGCCCCCGGATCCCACAACCGCCCGGCATGCTTGACTGGCCCGGGCGATGCGTCCCGACCCGCCCGACCTGCCGCCGCACCCGGAGCCGGCCGACCTCGCCGCTGCGCGTCTCGACGGCGCCCGCCTGCAGGGCGCGAGCCTCGCCGGCGAGCGCCGGCCCGGCCTGGGGCTCGTCGACTGCGAGCTGCGCGGGTGCGACCTCGCCAACCTCGACGCCCCCGGGGCCGCCTGGCGGCGCGTGCATGTCGAGCGCGGCCGTCTGACCGGGGCGAACCTCAGCCAGAGCACGCTCGCAGACGTCGTCCTCGCGGACTGCCGCGCGGACCTCAGCGCGTTTGCCGGCGCGCGCCTGGAGCGCGTGCTGGTGAGCTCGTGCGTACTCACCCAGGCCGACTTCCAGCAGGCCCGGCTGCGCGCCGTCGTCTTCGAGGACTGCGACCTGACGGGCGCCGACCTCAGCGACGC
>JBBQBV010000172.1:0-7126 GCA_038318085.1 Solirubrobacterales bacterium | reverse complement strand
AGACGATCACTTACTTGGGAGCGACCGAGAGCGAGTTGGGCCGAGCACCCGCCGCTCGTCGGCTTGTCGGCTTGGCCGATCAGCGCCGACTGTTCTCGCACCGCGGGAGCATGCGGCTCGAATCCGAGGCACTCGTGCTGGAAGACTGGCGAACGATCCCAAGAACGACGATCGAGACAGCGGAAGCCAGCTTCACGGACGTCTACACCAGGTTCATGGCCGGCGGAAGCCGCGGGAACAATCCAAGTCTTGGGTTCCTCGGCAGCCTCGGAAAGCCGCTCATCCTGACTCTGGCGGACGAGGACAGGATCTACTTGCTGCTCGGATTTCGCTGGTGGACGGGCACTAACCAAGCGCGCGTCTGGGCGCCCATGATCCAGCGCTGGATCACGGGCACCAGCGGCGGTGGCCGTCGATGACGCTGTTGTCCCAGCGAGGCGGCCTGGGTCTGACGGAGTCTTCCCAACGAGGACTTCGGTTCTGAATCGTGGCGAGCGAATATAGCGGGCTGGCTCTGACGGGGCGCGGCAGCCTTCCGGCGCGTGGCCGGCGTTGCGCGTGGATACCTGGATGGACACGCGCGAGACGCTGCACATGTGGTTGCAGATCGTGGGCAAGCTCCGGCTCGCCGGCGCCCCGATGGTCAATCACTGGTGGCAGACGACGCTGTACGTGACCCCTCGCGGCCTGACGACCGGGTCGATCCCGGACGGGACACGCACGTTCTCCGTCGACCTCGACTTCTACGACCACGTGCTGCACATGAGCTCCGACAGCGGCGCCTGCGCGGTGCACGCAGGGTGGGATCGCGCGGCGCTGGAGTACGTCCCCGTCGAGGGAGCGCGCCCGGCCTGAGCACCTGGGCCCTCCGGATCGCGATGGCTTCGCCCCCCCGCCCCGGTGCCCTTGTGGCACTGATCGTCAGCGGAGCCCTCGCAGGCCCATTGACCGCGTGCGACGTCAGCGAGTCCAACTCACCACCAGTGCGGCCTGCCAACGCACAGTTGATCCGCTATGAGCGCAGCGGCGGGCTCGTCGGCAGGGCGGTCAAGCTCGCCGTCACGACTCGCGGCCGGGTCACCGCCGTGCCCGACGGACACGACTTCGACCTCACGCGGCGCCAGTTGGCTCGTCTCAAAGAGGACCTCGAGCGCGCCGCCCTCGCGCGCGTGCCGCGAGACAACCGGCCCGAGCATCCGGTCTATGACGGATACCACTACACCATCACCGCCGATCATCGCTCCATCTACGCCGAAGACGGCGCGGTGCCGGATGCTCTTGCGCCGCTCCTCTCCCGCCTCGACGGCCTCCTGGGACGCGCCGGCCTTCGATCGTGAGCCGTATCCTTCGCGTTTCACAGCGATCTACGCCGGATGGCGCACATCGAGTCCGAGCGTTGTCGCGGCGGCGGCGAGGGGTGCCTCGTAGCAGTACATCCATCGCAGGTCATCGGCGAGGCTGAGCGCGGCTGCGAGGTGCAGCGCGTCGAGCGACCGAAGCTCCGGCGCAGCGACGTCGGCCGCCAACTCGAGTGTTGCGTCGTCGATGGGCAGCAGCGTGATGGTGCCCAGTGCGGCGCGCGCTCGGACGAGAGCGACCCTGCCGCGGGCCCAGGCTGGTCGCGGGAGCCCGCACCCCGCTACACGAACCGCGGATACGTGGTCATGCCGCCGTCGACGAACACCGTCGTCCCGGTGATGTAGCCGGCCTCCGGGCCCGCCAGCCACGCGATCGCGGCGGCGATCTCAGCGGGGTCCCCCATCCTGCCGAGCGGGATCTCCTCCTCGACCTGCCTGCGTTTCGCGGCATCGTCGACGAGATCCTGGTTGATGGGCGTCACGATCGCTCCGGGCCCGACGTTGACGACGCGGATGCCAAGCGGGGCGAGCTCTCGTGCGATGCTCTGCGAGAACAGCTTGAGACCGCCCTTGGTGGCGCAGTAATGGGAGAACGACGGCCACGGGATGGTCTCGTGGACGCTCGAGACGTTGATGATCGCGCCCGGCGCGGCGACGGCGGTCAGGCGGCGGGCCAGCGCCCGCGAGCACAAAAAGGCCCCGGTGAGATTGACCGACAGGACGCGGTTCCACTCCTGGAGGGGCATGTCCACCAAGGCGAAGGGGGCCTCCACGCCCGCGTTGTTGACGAGCAGGTCGACCGGGCCGTCCAGGCGTTCCTCCGCGGCGCGGAACAGCTCGTCGACGGCGCGCTCGTCGGCGACGTCGGCGGAGTGCGCCCAGGCGTGGCCGCCGGCGTGCGCGATGGCCTCGACGACCTCCTGCGCAGGCCCGGCGTCGCCGATGAAGTTTATGACCACCGCGGCGCCGTCGGCGGCGAGGCGCTCCGCCGTCGCCCTCCCGATGCCGGTCGCCGCGCCCGTGACGAGCGCTCGGCGGCCCGCCAGAGCCCGATCAGGCATCCCGGCCATCATCCTGCCGCACCGATCACGGACCCCTGGGCCATCCACGCGCCATGCCGACAACCTACGGCACGCCGAGCCGGGGCCCGGTGCGGTCTCGAATCTCGGCCGGGCGGGTAAAACCGCGCCGTGAGGCGGGACGCTCAGCCGGACTGGTGGCGCTCGCGCTGCTGCTCGTGCCGGCCGCGCCCGGCCAGGCGGCGCCGCGCGGAAGCGGCGCCGTGCGCCTGAGCGGCGGCACGCTCGCGCGCATCGGCATGTGCCCGTCCATCCGCCAGGCCGCCGCGTCGAGATCCCAGGTTCGGGTGAGGCCGTGACGCTCGAGCGCACGCACGAGCGCTTCCGCGCGGCGATGGACGCCTGGCTCGACGGCCACGGGTTCTAGTTGCTCAGTGCCCGCCGGCCAGTTGATGCCATGCCTGATCACGTCTTCGGTTACGGCTCGCTGGTCGCCTCCCCCTCCCCCGTCGTGCGCGAGCTGGATGGCTGGCGCCGCGTGTGGGGCGTGGCCATGGACAACACGCAGACCGTCCCGGGCTACAAGCTCTACCGCGCCGCCGACGGCTCGCGCCCGGCGGCGTGCGTGGCTTTCCTGGACATCGAACCGGACGCGGGCGCGGCGGTCAACGGGGTGTGCCTGCCGGCACCGCCGGCGCGGCTTGCGGCGCTTGACCGGCGCGAGCGCAACTACGCGCGCGTCGAGGTCACCGAGGCGATCGACGACCCGCCGGGACGCGTGTGGGCCTACGTCGGGCGGCCGGCGGCCCGGGCGCGGCTGCGCGGCGCCGACCGTGCCGTGATCGCGGCCGGCTACCTGCGCGACGTCGAACGGGGCTTTGCCGCCCTCGGCCAGCTCGACCGCTTCCGCGCCACCACAGCCGACCACGGCTTTGAGATCGTCGAGCTGCTCCGGATCGACGTCTCCGGGTAGGGTCGGCGGCATGAGCCTGTCGGGAGAAGCCACGGAAGTGATCGCCGCCCCCCTCGAGCGGTGCTACGAGATCGCCGCCGACGTCGAGCACATCGACGAGTGGCAGGACGGGGTGACCGCCGTCGAGGTGCTCGAGCGCGACGCCGAGGGCCGCGTGCTGGTCGCGGAGATCCACACCGACGCCAAGGTACGCACCGTCAAGTCGCGCGTGCGCTTCGCCTACGACGCCCCACGCGGCCTGTCATGGAAGCAGGAGCAGGGCGACCTCAAGTCGCTGAGCGGCCACTGGAGCTTTACCCAGGGCGCCGACGCGACGACGGAGGCGACCTACGGCCTCGACCTCGACCCGGGGATGGTGCTCGGCATGCTGGTGCGCGGGCCCGTCGTGGACCGCGTCCGCGACCTGATGGTCAACGCGCGGCCGAAGCAGCTCAAGGGCCGCGCCGAGGCCTGAGCCTCACGGCCTTGCCGTGGCGCGTCTGCGCGCCTTGACCTCGTACATCTGACCGTCCGCCTCGGCCAGGAGGTCGTCGATGGACGCCCGTCCGTCGTACATGGCGAGGCCGATGCTCGCGGTGGTGCAGACGCCGTGGCCCGCGTGCAGTCCGACGACGGCGGTCAGGGAGGCCACGACGTGCTGCGCCTGTTCACGCGACACCTCGGGCAGGATGACGGCGAACTCGTCGCCGCCGAGGCGCCCGAGCACGTCGGTCTTACGCAGACGCTCGTCCAGCGCGCGAGCGATGCCGGTGAGCAGCTCGTCACCCGCCCTATGACCCAGCGTGTCGTTGACGGCCTTGAAGCCGTCGAGGTCGAGCACGAGGATCGCCCCACCGCGCTGGTAGCGCTCGGTGTATGCCAACTGCCGTTCGAACTCCTCCTCGAAGCCGCGGCGGTTGAGCAGGCCGGTGAGGTGATCGCGCCGCGCGACGTCCTTCAGACGCCGCTCGAGCTCCATTCGCTCGGTGCTATCGGCAGCCTGAGACGCCTCCTGTACCGCCGCAAGGCCGGCCTACTCGACCTTCTGGAAGCGCACGACGGCGGCGGCGAGCAGCGCCACGCCGATCAGGGCGACAATCAGCACCTCGAGCCCGGTGGGGACCCTCCAGCCGAACCAGGTGATCCCCGGGTCCAGCAGACGGCGCGTGTGCTCGGAGACGTCGAGCGTGGAGAAGACCACCCGGCGCATCGGGTCGACGGCGTAGGAGATCGGGTCGATGCGCGTGAGAACCTCCAGCCAGGTCGGCAGGTTGGTCAGCGGGAACATCGCCCCCGACAGAAACAGCATCGGGAACAGCGCGAGCTGGACGAGCGCCATGAAGGACTGAAACTGGCTGATGCGCGCGGCGGCGAAGACGCCGAAGGCCACGAGCGAGAAGCTCAACAGCAGCAGCATCCCGAACAGCGACAGGAGCATGACGGGGTCGTACGGGACGCCGGCGAGCCCCGCGAGCGCGAGCAGCACGGCGCCCTGCCCGCCGGCGACCGTGGCGCCGCCGAGGCACTTGCCGACGACGATCGACCCGCGCCGGACCGGGGCGACGAGCATCTCCCGCAAAAAACCGAATTCCCTGTCAAAGACGATCGACCCGGCGGCGAAGAAGGACGGCGTCAGGACGGCGAGGGCGAGCACGCCGGGGAACATGAACGTACGAAAGGAGATGTCGCCCGCGCTGCCGCGCGTCACCGACGAGAGCCCGGTGCCGAGCACGAACAAGAACAGCAGCGGCTGCACGAAGGCGACGAGGATGCGCACGCGGCTGCGCCAGAAGCCGATCAGCTCGCGGTGCCAGACGACCTTGACGGCCTGCAGGTCGCGGCGCAGGCCGGCCGGCGCCAGGCGCACGCGCGGTGCGAGGGTCTCAGGCGTTGTCGCGGTAGTGGTCATCGGCCGCGCACCATCGCGTGCATGCGCATCGCCGCATGCCTGCCCTCGCCGGTCTCGGCGTCGCGGATCGTCCGGCCCGTCCACTCCATAAAGACATCGTCGAGCGTCGGACGGGCAACGCTGACCGAGGAGATCGGGACGCCGAGCTCGGCGAACAGGCGCGGGACGAACTGCTCGCCGTCGGCCACATGGAAGGTGATCTGGCCCTCGGCGAGCGCCGCGTCGATCCCGAGGCGCTCGCGCAGCGCCACGAGCGCCGCGGCGTCGTCGGTCGTCGCGATCCGCACCCGGTCCTTGCCCACGCGGGCCTTCAGCGCAGCGGGCGTGTCCACGACCGCGAGCTCGCCGGCGTCGATGATCGCGATCCGGTCGCAGTTCTCCGCCTCGTCCATGTAGTGCGTGGTGAGGAAGATCGTGATCGCCTCACGGCGCTTGAGGTCGTTGACGTACTCCCAGATCGAGGCGCGCGTCTGCGGGTCCAGGCCGATGGTCGGCTCGTCGAGAAACAGCACCCGCGGGGCGTGCAGGAGGCCGCGCGCGATCTCCAGGCGGCGCTTCATGCCGCCGGAGTAGGTGGAGACGAGCGCGCGGCGCCGATCGCCCAGGCCGGTGACCTCCAACACGTCATCGATGCGGGGCCGAACCTCGGCGCGCGGGACCCCGTAGAGCTCGGCGTGGAAGCGCAGGTTCTCCTCGGCGGTGAGGTAGGGGTCGAGCGTGGTGTCCTGGAACACGAGGCCGATGTTGCGGCGGACCTCGAGCCGGTCGGCGACGACGTCGTGGCCGGCCACCAGCGCGCGGCCCGCCGTCGGCGCCACGAGCGTGCAGAGCATCTTGATCGTCGTGCTCTTGCCGGCGCCGTTGGGCCCGAGGAAGCCGTAGGTCTCCCCCCGGCGCACGTCGATGTCGACGCCGCGGACCGCCTCGACGTCGTCGTAGCGCTTCGCCAGGCCGCGCGCGCTGACGGCGGCGTCGGGGTCGAGTTGCGGCTGGACCGGTGCGGGCGCCTCCTGTATCGTTGGCATCCACCAACGATATGACAACACCAACGGAATCGCAACCCCTCCCTGAGCTGCTGCTCAGCCATCCGTCCTTCCTCATGCTGCAGATCCTGCGGGTCGGCAAGCAGCGCGCCGAGGCGAGCCCGGAAGGGCCGCGCCTGCCGTTTCTGATGGTCCTGGCGAGCCTCGACGAGTTCGGGCCGCACTCCCAGCGAGACCTCTGCCGGCGCCTGAGCTTCGACCCCAGCGACATGGTCGGCTGGATCGACCGCCTCGAAGCGCTCGGCTTCGCCTGCCGCGGTGCCGACCCCACCGACCGCCGCCGGCACGCGGTCGAGATCACCGACAGCGGCCGCGAATGGCTCGCCGGCGCGACAGCCCGCATGGGCGATCGGGCGGCGGAGTTCCTCGGCGGGCTCGACCCGTCAGAGCGCGAGGAGCTCGTCGACCTGCTCCAGCGGGTGCTCCGGCGCCTACGCGACACGCCCGCGCCCGCCGGAGCGCAGCGATGGCTCCGGCCGGCTCCTGGCTGAGTCCGCGATAGCGTCCGCGGCGGTGAGCCCGACCCCGCCCGGCTGGTACCCAGATCCCGATCGTGGGCAGGACGCCCAGCGCTGGTGGGACGGCAAGGCGTGGACGTCGCACGTGGCCGAGCACGGGGCGGTCGCGCAGCCGGGCGAGGAGAGCCGCAACTGGGCGGTCATCGCGCACCTCTCGGCGATCGCCGCGCTGGTGGTCGCCCTGACCTTCGTCGGCCCGCTCTGCGTGTACGTGCTCAAGGCCGACGACCCGTTCGTGCGCGACCAGGCGACCGAGGCGCTCAACTTCCAGCTCTCCGCCCTGCTGTGGCTGGCCGTCACCATGCTCGGCGTGGTTTTTGTGCTCGG
>JBBQBV010000171.1:0-7258 GCA_038318085.1 Solirubrobacterales bacterium | reverse complement strand
CACCTATCCCGCTCCCCCCGACTTCACGGGCTCGGCGTTCGTGCGCCAAGTCGTGGCGGCGCGGGGCGAGAACGCAGCGTTCGCCTACCTCAAGGAGCTCAAGCCGTATCTCTATCGCCATGGCACCACGTACCCGAAGTCCGAGGCCGAGCTCCGCACGCTGTTCGGTGACGGCAAGGTCGACTTCGCGATGTCCTACGACTCATCGTTCGTGAGCTCCGGGGTGCGCAAGGGCGAGCTCCCTGGATCGGCCCGGCCGTTCCTCCTCGGAGGCGGCACGCTGCAGAACACCTCGTTCGTGACGATCCCCGCCGCCGCCGCCCATCAGGCCGGCGCGCAGGTCGTGGCCAATCTGCTGCTCAGCCCGCGCCTGCAGGCGGCCAAGCTCGCTTCGGACTCCTTGGGTAATCCGACCGTGCTCGACCGCCACCGGCTCGGCGCCAGCGCGAGGCTGTTCAGCGGGGCCGCGGCCAGCCGATATGTCCTGCGTGATTACGGACGGACCGTGCCTGAACTGCCCGCCGGGCGGGTCGCGCCGCTGGAGCGGCGCTGGAGGCAGGAGATCCTCCGATAGCCGCGGTTCCCGCAGTGCTCCGCCGGCCACGCGTGCGGAACGGCGTGCTGCTGGCTCCCGCGGCGCTGACGATCATCGTCCTGTTCGGCGGCGCACTCGCCGGGACGGTGCGCACGAGCGTGCTCCCGCTCGGCGGCCACGCGACGCTGCACGCCTGGCGGGCGCTGCTCGGCGATCCCGGCTTCGCGGACGCCGTGACCTTCACGCTGCGCACCGCAGCCCTCAGCACCCTGGTGGCCGCGCTCGTGGCTCTGGCCGTGGCGATGGCCGCACGCCGCAGCGGCACCCGGGTTCGGGCGCTGCTCGCTCTCCCGGTCCCCGTCCCGCATCTGCTCGTCGCCAGCGTCGCGGTTCTGTGGCTGGCACCGGGCGGCCTGGCCGAGCGGCTCCTCGGCGGGCTGCCGTTCACGCTGGTGCGCGACCGCGCCGGACTGGGGATCGTACTCGTCTATGTCTACAAGGAAGCGCCCTTCCTGGTCCTGCTGCTGCTGGCCTCCATGGGGCAAGGTCATCGCGAGCGCGACGAGGCCGCCGCCGCGCTCGGCGTCTCGCCGACCCAGCGCCTGCGCTGGGTGACCTGGCCGACCGTTCGCGGGCCGCTGGTCGTCGGATCGATCGTCGTGTTCGCCTACGCGCTGGGCGCGTTCGAGGTGCCCCTGGCGCTGGGACCGTCCTATCCACCCACCGTCGCCGAGTACGCGCTGCAGGCGACGCACGCGGACCTCATCGCCGGTCAGAGCACGGCCTCGGCGGCGCTGCTGCTGAGCGCGCTGACGTCGATGCTGCTGGCCGCCGTCGCGGTCCGTGCCGCCCGGGATCCGCAAGGTGGCTGAGCGTTCCCGCCAAGCACGCGCACCGACGATCGCAGCGCTCGTCGCCCTGCCGCTCCTGGCCTTGATCGTCCGCGCGTTCGCCGACGTCTGGCGCGCGCCCGCGATCGTGCCGCAGCGCCTCGGGCTGCGCGGCGTGCGCATCGCGTTCTCCGGTGACACGGCAACGGCGTTCACGAACTCGCTGATCGTCGCGCTGGTGACGGTGACCGTCGCGCTTCTGGTCGGCTGGCCGGCGGCGCGGGTGCTCGGCGAGCGGCGGCTGCGTCACCCCGCCCCCGTCTTCCTGCTGCTCGCCATGCCTCTGCTCGTGCCCAGCTACGCAGTGGGCAGCGGTCTGACCGAGTGGCTCATCCGGCTCGGCCTGGACGGCACCATCGCCGCCCTGGTCGCGGCCCATCTGACGTTTGTGCTGCCCTACGTCACGGTCGTCCTGCTCGCCGGATTCGGACCGCGCCTGACCGCGGTCGAGGAGATGGGCAGCGTCAGCGGACTCACGCCGC
This sequence comes from Solirubrobacterales bacterium, assembly GCA_038318085.1. Classification (GTDB taxonomy): domain Bacteria; phylum Actinomycetota; class Thermoleophilia; order Solirubrobacterales; family Solirubrobacteraceae; genus DATLGB01. Next base: position 5,351 of record JBBQBV010000171.1, on the reverse strand, counting down.
TGCGGCGACTGGCGTGGGTGACGCTGCCCTCCGCCGCACCGACGATCGTCGCCGCAGCGCTTCTCGGCTTCCTGGTCTCCTGGAGCGACTACGGCTCGAGCCTGGCCGTCGGCGCCGGCCGGCCGATGCTCCCGGTCGTGCTGCTGCCGTTCGTCGGTGCCGACCCGCAGGTCGCGGCGACCCTCGCGCTGCTGTTCCTCGCCCCCGCCATCGCCGCCCTCGCCGTCACCGTCCGAGCCGGAAGGCAACCCCTGTGATCCCGTCCGAGCTGTCCTGCGAGTCGCTCACCATCGCGCCGGGCGACAGCCCCGTGCTACGCGGCTTGTCGCTGCGCGTGGAGGCCGGCACCCGGACGGCCCTGGTCGGGCCGTCGGGCGCGGGCAAGACCACCCTGCTGCGCGCGATCGCCGGCCTGCAGACGCTGCACGAAGGACGGATCCTGCTCGGTGGCCGCGAGATCCACCGCACCGCTCCCCACCGGCGGGGCATCGCCGTTGTCGTCCCGGCGCCGCGTCTGCTCGGGCATCGCGCCGTCCTCGCCAACGTCGCGCTGCCGCTGCGCGCCGCGGGCGTCGCCCGGCGCGAACGCCGCGACGCCGCGGCCATGCATCTCGAAGAGGTCGGCATCAGCGCACTGGCCACGCGCCGCCCGCAGGGCCTGTCGGGCGGCGAGCAACAGCGCGTCGCGCTGGCCCGCGCCCTCAGCGGCGACCCCGACCTGCTGCTCCTCGACGAGCCGCTCGGCGCACTGGACCCCAACCGCCGCAACGCATTGCGCCGCGTCATCTGCGACGTCCAGCGCGAGCGCCGGCTGACGACCGTGATCGTCACCCACGACCGCTCCGAGGCCGCCGAGCTCGGCGACAGCATCGCGCTGATGCTCGAGGGTCGCATCGTGCAGCACGACAAGCCGCGCGCGCTGTTCGAACGGCCCGCCAGCGCTGCGGTCGCTCGCTTCTTCGGGGTGGCGAACCTGATGGCCGACGACACCGGGACGCTGGCCATCCGCCCCGAGCACGTGGGCATCGACACCGGTAGCGGAGTGCCGGGGACGGTGCTCGAAGCCCACTACGCCGGTGACCACGTACGCGTGATCGTCGACTGCGACGGCCGGCGCATCCAGGCCCACGTGCCGCCGCACCTGGCGCCGCGTGCCGGGCAGGAGGTCGACGTCGAGCTCCCCGCCGAGCACGTCTGGAGGCTGCCGTCGTCGGTTCCCGCCGCCGACGAGACGGCCTGAGCCGCGAGTCCGTGGTCAGGAGGCTCGGTTGGGCTCGTCGTGGCTCATTGCGCGTGTCAGCGCGTCTCGCGCGGACGCCTCGTCGCGACCCGCGGCGCGCCCCCCGCGAAGCCCGGTGGCGTCGAAGGCCTCGGCCACCCAGCGCGACGCCGCGCGCCGCAGTGGCCGCTTGCGGACACGGATTGCCGGCAACGGGTCGCCGACGGCCAACGCGGCGAGCACTCCGCGCCGGTCGAGGCGTGCTAGACGGTCGGCGCCACCGATCGGACGGCCGTCGACGACGATCTGCGGGACGGTCGACCCACCGGTCAGCTCCTGCAACTGGCGCCGGAACCCCTGGATGCCGTCGCCCGACACGGTCTCGTGCGCCATGCCGCGACGACCGAGCAGTGACGTCGCCCGCGTGCAGTGTGGACAGCCGCTGAGCACGTAGACGGTGATCGGCACGGTCTGGCGAGAGGGCTCCACGTCAGAACGTGATGACCTGGAAGCCATCGGCGACGAGCGCGCGCAGGCTCGGGTGATCCTTGAAGTCTGAGACGAACGGCACCCCGGACTGCTCGATCGCATCCTTGACGCCGTAGGCCCGCGAGCAGTACAGGCACGCGCCGCTAACCACGGGGCGCACAGCCTCGAACAGGCGGAAATACTTCTCGTCGGCGTCCGTCAGTCTCGGCACCCAGGTGACCCCGGCGCCGTCGAACATGAGCCGGACATCGTCGCCGGCCTCCTGGAACTCCTGTGTGGTCGTCAGCGCGTTGGCCATGCGGCCCGTCCCTTCCGGGGTGTCGGGAGCGGCGAGCAGGATGATGGCGATCTTGAGCATGGTTTCTCCTTCAGGGATTGGTCAGGTGACAGCACCCGGAGCGGTCGATCCGCTCCGTAGCGTCCTCATCGCCTCGGACCCACACCAAGCCGAGTCGATTCACCAACATCGACCTGGGGAGCTCGACGTGCAGCGCACCGTTTGGGGCCGTGGCGGGTCAGACGTCACGTGCCCGCGGCCGTGAACCCGCCTGACGTATGCCACGTCCCTAATGATCTACGACGGGTCAGCGGCCGCCCGTCGCACCCTCGCGGAGGCAGCGGCCTTGACCGCGAAGCACGATGCCGCGCTGACGGTGGTCACGCTGGTCGTGCACGAGCGCCAGGCGGTCGGCTGCTGTGTGCCGGCGGCCACGTGGAATCGCGAGCTCGACGCCATCGTCGATGAGCAACTGATCGAGGCGCGGGCGCTTCTCGGCTCCTGCGGCCGGTCCGCGCACTTCGCCGCGGTCGAGGGCGACGGCGCCCGTGCCGTGCACCGGACCTTGGAGGCGCTCGGCTGTGATCTCGTGCTGGTTCCCGCCCACGGACTCTTTCCGGATCGCCTGGCCCGCGGCTGCCGGCGCGCGGGGTGCGCACGCGTCATCGCGGTCAGGGCTCGGTGAACGGCCCGATTCGGGGCCGCGAACCGAGCAGGGCGCACGAGGGTCACAAATCACGTGCTCATTCGGACTCGTGGGAATCCCCGGACGTGATCGATCGCTACGACCTGGTGATCCTGGGGGGTGGCACCGCAGGGCTCGTCTCGGCATTCGTCGCCGCCGGTGTCGGCGCACGCGTGGCCCTCGTCGAACGCGACCGGACGGGTGGTGACTGTCTGTGGACGGGCTGTGTTCCCAGCAAGAGCCTGATCGCGGCCGCGCACATGGCGCGCCGCATGCGTCATGCCGACGTTGTCGGGCTTGCTCCGGTCGAGCCGGTCATCGACTTCGCCCGGGTCATGGACCGGGTGCACGCGGCGATCGCCGAGATAGAGCCGCACGACTCCCCGGCTCGTCTGCGCGACGCCGGCGTGGAGGTCATCGTCGGCGCAGGGCATTTCGTCGACGGCTCGATCCTCCGGGTGGGCGACCGTCGTCTGCGGTTCGTCTCGGCGATCGTGGCGACCGGCTCAGAACCTGACATCCCGCCGATAAGGGGACTGAACGGCGCCGACGTCCTCACGACCGAGAGCGTGTGGGCGCTGCGGGAGCTCCCCAGTCGCCTGGTGGTGCTCGGCGGCGGCCCGATCGGGTGCGAGCTCGCGCAGGCATTCGCGCGCCTCGGGGCCAGCGTGACGCTTGTCGAGGTCGCCGATCGTCTGCTGCTCAAGGAGGAGCCCGATGCGGGCGCGCTGATCGCCAGGCGTCTGGCCGCAGACGGCGTCGACGTTCGCATCGGGGCGCGGGCGCATGAGGTGCTGCGACCACAGGGCGCCCCCGGCCAACTGGTCCTCGGGGTCGATGGCGAGCGCGACACGGTCATCTTCGATCGGATCCTCGTCGCCGCCGGTCGCCGGCCACGGACCGCCGGAATCGGACTCGAGGCCGCTCACGTCGAGATCGACCAGCGCGGCGCGATCGTCGTCGACGACCGCCTGCGCACCAGCGCGCCGCGTATCTACGCCGCCGGCGACGTGACGGCGCGGCTGCCCTTCACCCACGTGGCGGCGCACCACGCACGCGTAGCATCGGCCAACGCCCTCTTCGGCGTGCGGCGCACCGTCGCTGAGACCATCCCGTGGGTCACGTTCACCGACCCTGAGGTCGCGCACGTGGGGCTCACGGAGGCCCAGGCCCGCGAGCGCTGGGGCGATCGCACGATCCTCGCCCGCAGCGACTACGCGGTCTTGGACCGCGCGATCACCGAGGGCGAGCCGGAAGGCTTCGCGCTACTCGTCGCCGACCCCCGCGGACGGCTGGTCGGCGCGACCGTCGCCGCGCCCGGCGCCGGGGAGGCGATCGCCGAGCTGACCGCCCGGGTGGTGGCGGGTGACAAGATCGACGCGCTCTCGACGACGGTCCACGCCTACCCGACCCTGGCCGAGGGCCCGTCACGCGCCGCAGACGAACACCTGCGTAAGAAGTACGCCACCCCGCGCTACCGGGCATTGGCGCGCCCGATCCTGGCGGCGCGCCGGCGACTGGGACGTCATGTCTGATGCCGACAACCAAAGAACGAGTACCGGGCGCGGGAGTCCGGAGCACTCGGAACCGAATCGCGGAACGGCAGGTCCAACGCTCCATGACCGCTCACGCCATCTTCAACGGCCAGACAATCGCCGAGAGTGACCATACGATCGTCGTGGAGGGCAATCACTACTTCCCCGTCGACGACGTACGCGACGAGCTGCTTCACGCAACGTCGAGCCGAACGCTGTGCCCGTGGAAGGGCGTCGCCAACTACTGGACCGTCGAGGTCGACGGCGTGTGCGCGGAGAACGCGGCGTGGGGGTACCGGCGCCCGTGGCCGTTGGCGCGGCGCGTGAAAGGACGGATCGCGTTCTGGGGGGGCGTGGACGTGCACACCAACTGACCTGAACCCGACACGCCCCCCGACCAGGAGGTCTCGCATGTCCAATCGGCAGGAGAAGGAGCAACGCCGCCAGGCGCGTCAGGAGGCGGAGGCGCAGGCCGCCGCGGCTGCGCACCGTCGCAGCACGATCCGATTCGCCGCCGGCGTGATGGCGCTCGCCGCGGCCGCGGCGTTGCTGATCGTGGGAACGAGCTCGAAGTCGTCGAGCCGTGACGCGAGCATGCTGACCGCGGTCCCGCCGCGACCCGCCGCGGCATCGGTGTCCGCCGCCGGCGCTCGCCGCCCGCGCTCACCTGCGGCACACGGCGCGTTTGCCGGTCTGCGAGCTCAGGCCAACCAGCTGATCGACGAGAACGTCACGGCGCGGCTGGCGAAGCTCAAGGGCGTGCCGGTCGTCGTGAACATGTGGGCGTCGTGGTGTCCGAACTGCCGGGCGGAGTTCGGCTACTTCCAGAGCCTGGGCAAGGCCTACGACGGTAAGGTCGCCTTCCTGGGCCTGGACTCCAACGACAACCGCGGTGACGCGGAGTCGTTCCTCAAGCAGTTTCCGATCCCCTACCCATCGATCAACGACCCCGGAGCCGACCAGGCCCGGTCGGTCGGAGCGGGACTGGGATGGCCGACGACGATCTTCTACGACGCCAAGGGCAAGCGGCGCCTCGTGCGCCAGGGCGGCTACACCTCGCAGGGGTCGCTGGACGCCGACATCCGCGCATACGCGCTGTCGTGACAGTCGTCAGCCCAGGACGCGCACGGCGAGCGCGACACGCTG
>JBBQBV010000170.1:0-7299 GCA_038318085.1 Solirubrobacterales bacterium | reverse complement strand
TGGCCGTCGGGGGTCGCCGAGGCGGCGGGATCCCCCGGGGTCGCCTCTGCGGCGTCGGCCTGCTCGTCGGGCGGGCCCTCGTTGAGGACCTCGGTGAACAGGTAGGAGCCGGCGACACCCGCGGCGACCGCGGCGAGCGCGAGGGCCTTGCCCTTGAAGCCGGGCAACAGCGCGCCGTCGACCGACGGCGCGCCGGGACCGGTCTCGGCGAGCGAGGCGACCGCCGCGATGAGGACGGCGTTGTACTCCCAGCCGCTCTCGGTGACCCAGGGGCCGTTGGGTGCGTGCACCTTGCGGATGGCGGTGACCATCGGGCCGGTGACCATGGCCGCCGCGAGGGGGGTGAGTGCGCCGAGCGCGAGCAGGGCGCCGCCGGTGGCCTCGGACACGCCGGCGGCCGTCGCATGGCGCTTGCCCGGGCGCAAGCCGAGCGCCGACTCGAAGAATCCTCCGGTTCCGTCGAGGCCATGGCCGCCGAACCAGCCGAAGAGCTTCTGCGTGCCGTGCCCGATGAACAGCCCGCCGATGGTGCCCCGCAGGGCCAGTCTTCCGAAGTCCATGCTGATGGTCTGCCCGCAGGCGGACTCGAGCATGCGTCAGCCCGCCTGGATCTCCTGCATGTGGGAGATCACGAACTCCATGCCGTGCTCGGCGACGGCGAGCTCGATCGCGGGGATGGCCTCGCGCGTGCGCACGTCCATCCGGCTCGAGTAGTCCAGGCGGATCTGCACGTGGTCGGCGACGATGTCGGGATGGTCGCGCTGCATGTGGCCGTCCAGGACGAAGGAGAGATACGAGCTGACCTTCGCCTCGAGCTCCATCAGGCGCTGCTCGGACCCGTCCCAGGGACGGTCCTCCAACATCGACAGGATCACCGTGCCGTCGCGCCGGGCGACGACGAGGTCCACGGTGTCAGGATCCTCGAGCACACCACGGACCTACCCCGTCCGGCCCGGCTGAACGCGCTCGATGGTTTATGAGACTGAGTATCATTACGCGCGATGCGCCGGTTGCTGCCTCCGCTGCTCGCCGCCTGCGCCCTGTCCTGGGGGGTGGCGCTCGCGGTCGGCGCCGTCGTGGGCGCGCCGGCGCGGGACACGTCAGGGCGCCTGCCGGTCGTCGCTACGACGACGCAGGTCGCCGACTTCGTCGCGCAGGTCGGCGGGGAGCGGGTCCACGTCACCCGGTTGCTGGCGCCCAACGCCGACCCGCACGAGCACGAGCTGCGCCCTGGGGACGTCGCGGCCATCGGCCGCGCCCGGGTGCTGGTGCGCTCGGGCGGGGACGTCGACGCCTGGCTCGGCGACGCGCTTCACTCGCCGGGCCGCCGCGCGCGGCTGACGACGCTCATCGGCGCTGTGCACCGTTACGGGGAGGATCCGCACTGGTGGCAGGATCCGCGCAACGGGACGCTCGCCGTCGAGGCGATCCGCACCGCCCTCACCCGCGCCGATCCGGCGGGCGCCGCGGTCTACGCCCATCGCGCACGCGCCTACACCGCCCGCATCGCCGCCGTCGATCACGCGATCGGCCGCTGCTGGGCCGCGGTCGCGCCGGTGCAGCGGCGGCTGGTGACCAGCCACGACGCCTACGGCTACTACGCGCGCCGCTACGGGCTCGTGGTTATCGGCGCCGTCATACCGTCGCTGTCCTCACGCGGCCAGCCCTCCGCGCGCGGACTGACGCGCCTCGTCGCGACCATCCGGCGCGAGCGCGTCCGCGCGATCTTCGTCGAGCGCACGCTCAACTCCGCAGTCGCGCGCGCGGTCGCCCGTGAGTCCGGCGCCCGGGTGGGGCGCCCGCTGCAGGGCGACGCGCTCGGCCGCGGGCAGACCTACCTCCAGGCCCTCGTCTCCGACACGCGCGCACTCGTCGACGGCCTGACGGCCGGCACCGGCCGCTGCGCGTTCCCGCCTGCCGCATGAGCCCGCTCCAATGGCGCGCCCTTGCGGAGCTCGGCCTGCTGGCCGGCCTCGCCGGGCTGCTCGGGACCTGGATCGTCCTGCGGCGGCTGTCGTTCTTCACCCACGCGGCGGGATCGGCCACGTTTCCCGGCCTCGTTGTCGCCGGGCCGTGGGGGATCGCGCCGCAGGCCGGAGCGCTGGGCGCGGCGCTCGCGTTCGCGGCCGGCCTCGCCGTGCTCGTGCGGCGTCCGCGCCTGGACGCGGGGGCGGCGACCGGGGTCCTGCTCGTCGCCGCGCTCGCCGGCGGCGCGATCCTCGCCTCCGACGTCTACCGCTCGGGTGCGGGCGTGGACTCGCTGCTCGTCGGGTCGCTCGTCGCGGTGTCCGCGCAGGATCTCGTGCTCACCGGCGCCGTCCTCGTCGCCGCGCTCGTGGTGGATCGCCGCTACCGGCGTGCCTGGACCGTGGCGACGTTCGACCCTGACGGCGCGCGCGCCCTCGGCGTCGGCTCGCGCGCGGCGGAGCTCGCGCTGCCGGTGGCCATCGCGGCGGCGGCGGTCGTCGCCGTCGACGCCGTCGGCGCGCTGCTGGCCGGTGTCGTGCTCGTCGTGCCGGCCGCCACGGTGCGACTGATGACCGACGACCTGGTCGCCCTGCGCGCCGGGGCCGCCGTCCTCGCCGCCGCCGAGGGCGGCGCGGCGCTGCATCTGTCCACCCGCCTCGACGTGGCGCCGGGCCCGGCCCTCGCGCTGCTCGGCGGCGTCGTGTTCGCGGTCGTGGCGACCGTCGCCGCCCGCATCCGGCCAGGGGTCCACGCATGACCGCGCTCGTCGAGGTGCGGGGCCTCAGCGGCGGCTACGCGCCGGGCGCCGACGCTGTGCGGGAGCTGTCCTTCGCCGTCGAGCCGGGGCGCCTCGTGGCCGTGCTCGGCCCCAACGGCGGGGGCAAGACGACGCTCTTCCGCGCGCTGCTCGGCGAGCTCTCCCACCGCCGCGGTGAGGTCCGACTCCAAGGGCCTGCGGCCTACGTGCCGCAGACCGAGCGCGCGCGCCTGGACTTCCCGGCCTCCGTGCTCGACGTGGCGCTGATGGGGGCCTACGCCCGCACGCCGTGGTGGCGCCGGCTCGGCCGCTCCGAGCACGACCGGGCGCGGTCGGCGCTCGAGCGCGTCGGCCTCGCCGACCGCGTGGGGAGCAGCTTCGGGATCCTCTCGGGCGGCCAGCGCCAGAGGGTCCTGCTGGCGCGTGCGCTCGTGCAGGACAGGCAGGTGCTGCTGCTCGACGAGCCGCTCTCGGGCGTCGACGCGCTCAGCGCCGCGCGCATCGAAGCCGTCTTCGCCGAGCTGCGCGCGGAGGGCCGGGCGCTGCTGGTGGCCACCCATGACTCAGAGCTCGCGCGCCGCTGCGACCTGGTGCTCTGCCTGCACCGCGAGCAGTGCGCCTACGGGCCCCCCGCCGAGGTGCTCACGCGGGACGTCCTGCAGCGCACCTACGGGGCCGAGCTCGTCCTGCTCGGCGACCGCGCCGCCATCCGGCTCGACCACCACCACTAGATGCACTGGCTGACGGACCCGCTCGCGCAGGCGATCGTGCAGCGGGCGCTCGCCGAGGGTGCGCTGCTGGGCGCGGCCTGCGGGCCGCTTGGGGTCTGGGTGCTGCTGCACCGCCAGGCGTTCGCGGCGGAATCGCTCAGCCACGGCCTGCTGCCCGGGCTCGTGCTCGCCACGCTGGCCGGCGCGCCGCTCGTGCTCGGCGCGGCGGGCGGCGTCGCCGCCGCGGCGCTGGCGATCGCCCTGGCCGGGCGCGATCCGCGACTGGGCTCAGACGTCGGCGTGGCCGTCGCCGTCGGCGCCCTGTTCGGGGCCGGCACGCTGCTCGCGCTGCAACCCGCGGCGCCCCCGCGCCTGCAGGAGCTGCTCTTCGGCGACCCGCTCGGCGTCACCGGCGCCGACCTGGCCGTGGGCGCCGCGCTGGCGGCCGCCGCGCTCGCCGCGCTCGCCGCGCTGCATCGGAGGCTCGCGCTCGCCGCGTTCGACCGCCCGTCGTCCGCGGCGCTCGGCGCCCGGCCGGCCCGCGCGGAGCTGGGCCTGCTCGCCGTGCTGGCGACCGTGACCGTCGCCGCCGCGCCGGCGCTGGGCAACCTGCTGCTCGTCGCGCTGGTGCTCGCACCGGGAGCCGCCGCGCTGCTGCTCGCGCGGCGGCTGTGGACGGCGCTCGTCCTGGCCGCGGCCCTCGCCGTGCTCGCGGCGGTGGCCGGCCTCGTCGTCTCCTACGACCTCGACGTCGCTGCGGGCGCGGCGATCGCGCTGTGCGCCGTCGCTTTGCTCGTCCTCGCGGTGATCGCGTCTTTCGGCCGGCAGGATCCCAAGGACCCGGCAGCGAACCTAACTGGGCATTGAGGGGTTATCTAGGATGCGCCCGCCGTCCCGCGGTTCGCGTGTCCACATCATCGAGGGGGAAGCAGCACATGACCAATCGCTTCGCAAAGCGCCGCCCGAGCCCGGCGATGGTGATCGCGCTGATCGCCCTCTTCGTCGCCCTGGGGGGGACCGCCGTCGCCGCCAAGGTGATGATCACCTCGAGCAAGCAGCTCAAGGCCGGCGTCGTCCATCGCTCTGACATCCATAAGAGCGCGGTCGACTCCACCAAGGTCGCCAACGGCTCGCTGAGCCTCGACGACCTGGACTCGGCCTCCAAGGGGTCGATCCAGAACGCCGGGACGCAGGCCCTCGAGGCCTTCCGCCTCGACGGCCCGCAGCTGGTCAAGGCCAACACCGCCGCGAAGGTCGCGACGCTGTCCAACATCCCGCCCGGCTCCTACGCGCTGTTCGCGAAGTCCGTGCTCGCGGGCGACTCGAAGTCCCAGGGCCTGCTGCTCCCGGGCAGGTCGATCGGCGGGCACTGCACGCTCGACGCCGGCGGCGACGGCGACCAGTCGCGTGCCCTGCTCGGCGGGCCGGGCGCGAACTCGCCCGGCGTCGTGTACATGCAGGTCACGCGCACCTACGCGCAGACGGGCGAGGCGAGCCTCACCTGCGACGTCACGAACGCCGACTGGAGCGCCAGCAACACCTCGATCATCGCGATCCGCGTCGGCATCGCGCCGCGGCAGATCGTGGAGCAGCGCTAGAGGGAGGCGTCCCCGGAGCGGCCGCGCAGGCGGCCGCTCCAGTGGCGCGCGAGCACGACGGCGACGTCGGTCAGACCGGCCACCAGGTGCCCGAGGGGCCCGCACACGAGCCAGCCGGCGAAACGCTCCAACAGCGGCATCGGTCAGAACCTAGGACACCCTGCTCGCCACGGGCCCCCGAGCCCCTACAGTCACCGCCGCATGGCTAACAGCGGCGTCAGCACCAGCGTCACCGAGCTTCCCGAGTCCCGCGTACGCGTGCAGGCCGAGGTCGCTCCCGACGAGATCGAGAGGCGCCTCGCGCAGTCCGCGCGGACGCTCGGGCGCGAGCTGCGCGTGCCCGGCTTCCGCAAGGGCAAGGTGCCGCCGCCGGTCGTCATCCAGCGCGTCGGCCGCGAGGCGGTCCTCGACGAGGCCGTGCGCGACAACCTCACGACCTGGTACTCGGCCGCCATCGACGACGCGCGCATCGCGCCGGTCGGCGATCCGCAGCTCGACGTCGGCGGCCTACCCGGCGCGGGCGAGCCGCTGACGTTCTCGATCGAGATCGGCGTGCGCCCGAAGGCGGAGCTCGGCGACTACAAGCACCTCCAGGTCCCGCGCGAGGAGCCCGAGGTCTCAGACGAGGCCATCGCGACCGAGGTCGAGACGCTGCGCGACCGCGGCGGCCGCCTGGACACCGTGGAGCGTCCCGCCGGCACCGGCGACTTCGTCGTCATGGACTTCGTCGGCACCATCGACGGCGAGCCGTTCGAGGGCGGCGAGGGCCGCGACCAGATGATCGAGCTCGGCTCGGGCCGCCTGGTCGGCACCTTCGAGGAGCAGCTCGAGGGAGCCGCGGCGGGCGACGAGCTCACGGTCGCGATCACCTTCCCGGAGGACTACGCCGCCGAGGAGCTGGCCGGCGCCGACGCGACGTTCGCGGTGACCGTCAAGGAGGTCAAGGCCAAGCTGCTCCCCGACCTCGACGAGGACTTCGCCCTCGAGCAGGGCTTCGACACCCTCGACGAGCTGCGCGAGGACGTCCGTGAGCGCCTCACCACCGCCGAGGCCACGCGCATCGAGTCGCGCTTCCGGGAGGCTGCGCTCGACGCCGCCGTCGACTCCGCGACCGTCGAGCTGCCCGACGCGCTCGTCGAGGCGCGCGCCAAGGAGCTGTGGGGACGCATGGTCGACTCGCTCTCCACCCAGGGCATCCATCGCGCGATGTACCTCGAGTTCGCGGGCAAGACCGAGGAGGAGCTCATCGAGGAGACCAAGCCCGACGCCGAGCGCCAGCTGCGCCGCGAGGCCGTGCTCGCCGCCGTCGTCGAGGCCGAGGCGATCGATCCGTCCGACGAGGAGCTGCTCAAAGCCCTCGCCCCGGACGCCGAGCGGGCGGAGACCTCGGCCCAGAAGCTGCTGGAGACGGTCAAGTCCAAGGGCCGTCTGGACACTCTCAAGGAGGACGTCGCGCACGGCGCGGCGATCGACCGGATCGTCGAGCTGGCCACCCCGGTGAGCCCCGTCGCGTGACGACCGTAAAGACCTCAAGCCCGCCCTCGGCGGCCCGATGACCATTGCTAGACTCGCCCCGCATCGGGTGAGCCGGCTGCAGGCGCCGGCGCGCTGAAGGAAACGAGCGAACGACGCGAAAGAAGCGACACCGTGAGCCCACTCGTACCGATGGTCGTCGAACAGACCTCCCGTGGGGAGCGCGCGTTCGACATCTACTCTCGCCTGCTCAACGAGCGGATCATCTTCCTGGGCACGCCGATCGACGACCAGATCGCCAACCTGATCGTGGCGCAGCTGCTGCATCTGGAAAGCGAGGATCCTGATAAGGACATCTCGATCTACATCAACTCGCCGGGCGGGTCGGTGTACGCGGGTCTCGCGATCTACGACACCATGCAGTTCATCAAGCCCGACGTGCAGACAATCTGCGTCGGCATCGCCATGAGCATGGGCGCCCTGCTGCTGTCCGGCGGCGCCGCGGACAAGCGCATGGCGCTGCCCAACGCGAAGATCCTGATCCACCAGGTCTCCTCGGGCTTCCAGGGCCAGGCGACCGACATCGAGATCCACGCGCGGGAGGTCATCGAGCTGCGCCGCAAGCTCGACGAGATCATCGCCGGGCACGCGGGCAAGGAGCCCGAGGACGTTCGCAAGGACACCGAGCGCGACTACTTCATGACCTCTGAAGAGGCCAAGGCCTACGGCATCATCGACCGCGTGATCGCGCACCACTGACGCAGCTGATGGCGCGGCCCACGGATTCCAACGA
>JBBQBV010000169.1:0-7375 GCA_038318085.1 Solirubrobacterales bacterium | reverse complement strand
GGCAGATCGAACAGCCGTGCGCGGTTCTCCATGTACATCCGGTAGGCGAAGAAGGCGAGGCCGCCGACGAAGATCACCGTCAGGAGGTTCGAGACGGTGTCGCGGGCGGTCAGGCCGCCCGGCGCCAAGGCGACGATCGCGGCCAGCACCAGGATGATCGCGATGTTGCGGGCCGTCTTCACGGCTCAGAATCTAGTGGCCGGCTCAGGCGTGGACCGCCGCGGCGGGCGGCGGGGCGGAAACGACGGGGACCGCCATCTCGCCGGCGGACACCTCCACCGGATCCGTCTCCGCGACCGCCCCAGGCTCGGCCTCGCCCGCCGGCTCGGCCGCGAAGCGGTACCCCACGCCGAAGTGCGTGTGGATGTAGCGCCACTGCGGCGACGCGCGCTCGAGCTTCTGGCGCAGCTTGCGGACGAAGACGTCCACCGACCGGTCGCCGTGGGCCATGGCATAGCCCCACACGCGCTGGTAGATGTCCTCGCGCTGGAGCACCTGGCCCTCGGCGAGGGCGAGCAGGTGGATGAGCTCGAACTCGCGGCGGGTGAGCTCCACGCTCGCGCCCGACACGAAGGCCTGGAACTGGTCGGGCCGGACCTCGAGCTCGCCCGCCTCGACGGGCGACGCGTCCTCGCCCGTCTCGTCGGACTGGCGCCGGCGCACGACCGCCTCGACGCGGGCGATCAGCTCCTCGGGGTGACACGGCTTGGTCATCCAGTCGTCGGCGCCGAGGCGCAGCCCGCGGACGCGCTGGGAGACCGACGAGCGACCGGTGACGACGACCACGCCGAGGCCCGGGAGGCGCTGGGTGATCGTCTCGAGGTACGTCCAGGCCTGGTGGCCGAGCACGGCCAGGTCCACGACCAGGGCGTCGAGCCGCATCGAGACCAATGCGTCAGCCGGCAGCGGCCCACCGGTGATCCGGTAGCGCCACCCCATGCCCTCGAGGCGCTTGGCCAGGACCTGCAAGAAGCCGGTGTCGGTGTCGATGACGGCGATCTGCAGCGGATTGTCGTGTGCGGAGAGCATGCTCAACGAAGGATAAGCCCCCGGACGGCCCCGGTTACTCTCGGCAACCGCCCGGTCACACCTCGTTCACGAGTCGACCGCAAAGTGCAGGGGGTTCAGGCGGGCGGCGGACGGGAGGCGTCGGAGAACTCCCGAAACAGGCCGGTTTCGACGAAGGCCACCTGCTCGCCGACGTCGACGGCGTTGTCACCCACCCTTTCGAGGGCGCGGGCCATCAGCATCATGGTCATCGCCCACTCGCGCCGGTCCTCGTCGGTCCCGACGACCACCGCCCGGGCGAAGACCTGCCGGTTGAGCCGGTTGATCTCGGCGTCCTGGCGCACGAGATCCTCGGCCAGCGCGACGTCGCGCAGCGCGAACGCCTGCTTGCACTGCAGGGCCTGCGAGCGCGCCAGCGCGCCCATCCGTCCCAGCATGGCGAGCATCTCGGCGTCCGTCGGCGGATCGTGGCCCGCCAGAGGGACGAGCTTGGCGATGTTCACGCACTGGTCGCCCATGCGCTCGACGTGCTTGATGACATGCAGCAGCGCCGCGACCACGCGCAGGTCGCCGGCCACGGGCGCCTGCAGGGCCAGCAGCGACAGGATCGACTGGTGGACCTCCAGGAAGCGGCCGTCGACGCGGTCGTCGTCGGCGATCACCATCGCCGCCAGCTCGACGTCCTGATGGCTGACGGCCTCGAGCGCCTGGTCGAGCGACTGCACGACCATGTCGATCCCGCCCAGCGCGCGGGACTCGAGCTCTGAGAGCTCCTCGCGGAAGTGGGCGCGCAGCTGCGAGGCCATGGCGGCAAGCTAGCCGAACTTCCCGGTGACGTACTGCTCCGTGCGCGGATCGTCGGGCTTGGTGAAGATCGTGTTCGTCGGCCCGAACTCCACCATCTCGCCGCTGAGCATGAACGCCGTCTTGTCGGCCACCCGCGCGGCCTGCTGCATGTTGTGGGTGACGATCACGATGGTGTAGCGCAGCTTGAGCTCTGAGATGAGCTCCTCGATCTTCAGCGTCGCGACGGGATCCAGCGCCGAGCAGGGCTCGTCCATCAGGATCACCTCGGGCTCCACCGCGATCGTGCGCGCGATGCACAGGCGCTGCTGCTGACCGCCGGAGAGGCCGATGCCCGGCGAGCGCAGGCGGTCCTTGACCTCCTCCCACAGGCCGGCGGCGCGCAGGGACCGCTCCACGCGCTCGGTCAGCGAGGAGCCGCGCGCGCCGGTGAGGCGCAGGCCGGCGGCGACGTTGTCGAAGATCGACATCGTCGGGAACGGGTTGGGCTTTTGAAACACCATCCCGACGACCCGCCGCACGGCGACGACGTCGACCTCGGGGGCGTAGACGTCGAGGTCGTCGAGGAGCACCTCGCCTTCGGCGCGGGCGCCGACGATCTCCTCGTGCATGCGGTTGATGCAGCGCACGAGCGTCGACTTGCCGCAGCCCGACGGCCCGATCATCGCCGTGACCTTGCCCGGCTCGAAGTCCAGATCGACCCCCTTGACGGCGTGCTCGGCGCCGTAGTAGGCGTGCAGGCCCTTGAGCCGGACACGCTTGGCCCCGGCGGCCGACGGGGTGGTCGCCTCGCGCTTCTCCTCGAGCCGCTGGAAGCGGCCGGACGCCGGCGCGGTGGCCGCCGTCCTGGTGTCGATGTCCGGGTTCATGAGAAGCGGCTCCTTCGAGCGAACAGGCGGGCGATGAGGGTGAGCACGAGCACCAGCGCGACGAGCGTCAGGGCCGAGCCCCAGGCGCGCTCGACCAGACGATCCTGGGCCTGGCCGACGTCGTTGAAGATCTGGATCGGGAGAGAGTTCATGCGGCCGTTGAGGCTGAAGGTCGTGCCGAACACGACCGCCGAGGTGAACAGCAGCGGCGCCGTCTCGCCCGCAGCGCGGGCGACGGCGAGCAGCGAGCCGGTGATCAGGCCGGGCAGCGCGCTCGGCAGCACGATGCGGGCGACGATCCGCCACCGCGGCGCGCCGAGAGCCAGGGCGGCCTCTCGCAGCGCGTCGGGCACGAGCAGCAGCACGACCTCGCTGGAGCGGATGACGACCGGGAGCATCAGCAGGCCGAGGGCGACCGAGCCCTTCCAGCCCGCGTAGCCCGACCCGCCGAAGCCGATCACCAGCGTGATGTAGACGAACAGGCCGAAGACGATCGACGGGACGCCGGTCATCACGTCGACGAAGTAGCGCACCACGCCGGCGAAGCGGCCGCCGCGGCCGAACTCGACGAGGTACAGGGCGACGCCGATGCCGATCGGCACCGCGACCGCCGTCGCCAGGGCGACCATCTCGATCGTGCCGAGCAGGGCGGACTTGATGCCGCCCGGGTCGCCGAGGAACGAGCCGGTCGGGTCGGTTGAGAAGAAGTGCCAGCTGATCGCCCCGGCTCCCTTCTCGATCAGGTAGTACAGGACCAGGACGAGCGGGATGACGGCCAGCAGCGTGCCGGCGGCCAGCAGGCCGCGGGCCGCCTTGTCGGTGCGGCGGCGGCGACTGGAGAGCGGCGGGATGATCGCGGCGGCGCCCATCAGACGCCCGCTCCGGCGGTGGCGGTGAGCGGAGCGGAAGCGCCGCCCCGGCGGCCGCGCTCGCCGCGCACCACGAAGGCGCGGGCGGCGACGTTGACCAGGAGCGTGAGCACGAACAGGACCAGGCCGGCCGCGATCAGCGACGCGCGGTGCAGTTCGTTGTTGGCGGCCTCGCCGAACTCGTTGGCGATCACCGCGGCCAGCGTGTACCCCTGCGAGAAGATCGTGTGGCCGATCACCGGGGCGTTGCCGATCACCAGCGTGACGGCGATCGTCTCCCCGATCGCGCGGCCGAGGCCGAGCATGGCGGCACCGGTGATGCCGGAGCGCGAGTAGGGCAGGACCGCCGTGCGGATCATCTCCCAGCGCGTCGCGCCCAGCGCGAGCGCGGCCTCCTTCTGCTCGACGGGCACCGTGGAGATGACCTCGCGACTGATCGCCGAGACGATCGGGACGATCATGATCGCGAGGATCAGGCCCGCGATGAAGTAGTTCGGCCCCGGGACGTCCGGGCCGACGAAGGGCAGGAAGTCGAAGGTGCGCCCGAACCACTGCTCGGCGCCCTTGAGGTGCGGGACGAGCACGAAGACGCCCCAGAGGCCGTAGACGACTGACGGCACCGCGGCGAGCAGCTCGACGGTGATCGTCAGCGGCCCGCGCAGGCGCCGCGGGCACAGCTCGGTGACGAACACGGCCGTGGCGATGGCCACCGGCACGCCGATCAGCAGGGCGATCGCCGACGTGATCAGCGTCCCGGCCACCAGCGGCATCGCGCCGTAGATCGAGCGCGAGACGTCCCAGTTGCCGTCGAACGCGAAGCCGAAGACGCCGAAGCGCGACAGCGCGGGATCGGCCTCGAGGATCAGCCGGATGAAGAAGAAGGCGATCAGGACCAGGATCCCGGCCGCCAGGGCGGTGAGCGTCCACTTCAGGAGGCGATCCGGCAGCCGAGCCGCCAGCGGCCGCTCCAGGACGGAGCGGCCGTTGGGCACGACGGGAGACGGAGGCGCCTCGACGGCCATCAGGCTCCGCCGAGCGGGCTCCCGTTGCAGGTGAGCGACTTCAGCGCCGCCTGGGACTTCGACAGCAGCGCGGCCGGCAGCTTGGCGTACTTGAGCTGCTCGAGCTGCGCCTGGCCGTCGGTCAGGCCGTAGTTGACGAATGAGGCCATCGCGGTCGCGTCGCCCTTGCTCATGCCGAGCGCCTTGCAGGGATCCTTGTAGGTGTCCACGAAGGTCTGCGAGGTGATCGGGTAGGCGGTCTTGCCGGGTGCGTTGATCGTCGAGATGCCGAGGTCCGCCGGGATCTTCAGGCCGTCGCCGGCGGCGGAGGTCGACGCGAGCTCGGGGGCGATGAAGCTCCCGGCCTTGTTCTTGATCGAGGCGACCGAGAAGCTGTTCTGCAGCGCGTAGGCCTGCTCGACGTAGCCGATCGAGCCGTCCGTCTGCTTGATCGCGGCGGCGACGCCGTCGTTGCCCTTGGCGCCCGTGCCCGTCGGCCACTTGACCGTCTTGTCGGCCCCGACCTTGGACTTCCAGGCCGCGCTCTCGTCGGAGAGGAAGGTCGTGAAGCCCTTCGTCGTGCCGGACTCGTCGGAGCGGTGCACGACCGTGATCTTCCCGGACGGCAGCTTCGTGCCCGAGTTCAGCTTGGCGATCGCCGGGTCGTCCCACTTCGTGATCTTGGCCTGGAAGATGTCGGCCAGCGTCTGGCCGTCGAGCTTGACGCCGCTCTTGAGGCCCGAGACGTTGTACGACGCCGTGATGGCGCCGAAGAACATCGGGATCTGGACCGGGTCGCCCTTGGTGAGGGTCTGCTTGTCCTCGGGGGCCAGGGCGGGGTCTGAGCCGGCGAACTGCGCCGTGCCCTGCGCCAGGGCCGCGATCCCGGCGCCCGAGCCCACGGGCTGGTAGTTGACCGTGATGTTCTTGCTCTTGAGGTCTGAGCCCCACTGTTGGTAGACCGGAGCCGCGAACGTCGAGCCCGCGCCGTTGACCGTTCCGCCGGCGGTGTCTGCTGAAGGGCTCGAGTTGCTGGTGGAGGCGTTGCTGGCGGTGTCCGAGCTGGAGGAGCTGGAGCCACAGGCCGCCACGCCTGAAGCCAGCACGGCGCACGAGGCGACGGCGGGCAGGAAGCGGGTGAGGTTCATCGGGCCTTTCCTGATCTGTTCGTTCATGTCTGGATCACGGTCTCAGGGGCCGGGGGCTGAGCCTGTTACCGGACTGTGGTCGCCGTGTGAAAAGGGTGTGAACGCCGCCTCGGCCGCGAAGCGGTACCCGAAGCCGAAGTGCGTGTGGATGAAGCGCCACTCGGGGAGCGCCTCCGCGAGCTTGGCGCGCAGCTTGTGCACGTAGACGTCGACGGAGCGGTCGTCGCCGCGCAGGCCGCCGCCCCAGACGGTCTCGTAGAGCTCGGCGCGGCTCAGGACCCGGTTCTCCCGCCGGGCGAGCGCCGCGAGCAGCTGCAGCTCGCGGACCGAGAGCGTCAGCGCACGGCCGCGCGCGAGCGCGAGGTGCTCCTCGGGCCTGATCTCGAGATCTGCGGCGCGGTAGACGACATCCGACATGCCACCACCCTCGCGGGCCTGCGGCGCACCGCGGTTATCAGGGTGTGAAGGCTATGTGGCGACGGCTTCCCACTGCGCGTAGAGCTCGTCGAGCGCGCGCCGGGCCTGCCCGTGGCGCTTGCTCGACTGCTCGGCGGAGCGGGGGTCGTTCCACGCGGCGGGGTCGGCGAGCTCGGCCTCGAGGGCCGCCAGCACCGCTTCGGCCCGCTCGATCTCGGCCTCGAGCGTCCTGGCCCGCGCCCCGCTGCCGTTGCCGCCGGTGGCGGCGGGCGTGCCCCTCCGGGCGACGGCCGTCTTCTTCGGCTTGGCGTTGCGGGCGGCGAGCTTCGCGGCCGCGGCCTCCTCGCGGATGCGCACGTACTCCGGCCAGCCGCCGACGTAGGAGTGCAACGTGCCGTCCTCGACGGCGACGGTGCGCGACCCGACGGCGTCGAGCAGCGCGCGGTCGTGGGAGACCAGCAGGACGGCGCCCGGGAAGTCCTGCAGGGCGCTCTCCAGCGCCTCGCGGCTGTCGAGGTCGAGATGGTTGGTGGGCTCGTCGAGCACGAGGAGATCGACCTCGGCCACCAGCACCCGGGCCAGGGCAACCCGCTTCGCCTGCCCTCCCGACAGGGTGGCCACGTCGGCGGTAACGAGAGGGGCCATGCCCAGCCGGTCGAGGATGGCTGCGGCCTCCCAGTGCGTGCCGACGGCCGCCCCCACCGTGCCGGCCGGCAGCACTGGCCGCTGGCTGAGGAAGCCCACCCGCACACCACGACCCCGGCGCACCGTGCCTTCTTCGGGCTCGGCCTCGCCCGCCAGGACCCGGAGCAGGGTCGACTTTCCACCACCATTGCGTCCCACCACGCCGAGGCGATCACCCGATGCCACGGTGAGGGACAAGTCCTCGAACAGCGGGCGATCAGGGCGGCGCGCGCCGACATCGGTGAGATCGACGAGGATCATGGCCCTCGGGCTACCACAACGGTGATCTGACCCTCAGGGTCCAGAAGATGACTACCTGTGCATTCCGGAAGCCACCGACGAGCGGATTCTCATCATCGAATGCACAGGTAGTCATCTTTCTGACCCTCAGCCGCCTGGGGCCGCCGTGCGGCGCAGAGTCACCACCTTGCACGTCAACGGGCCCTTGGCGTCGGAAACCCCAGTCGTGTTCCAGGGACCCGTCCCGCCGCTGGCATTGACGCTGCCGACGGTATCGACACCCTCCGACACCCGGTTCCCGCTGCTGTCGTAAAAGCCGATGCGAACGAAGAACG
>JBBQBV010000168.1:0-7400 GCA_038318085.1 Solirubrobacterales bacterium | reverse complement strand
ATGCAACGCAGCGACGGGCCGGCGGCCTCGAGCAGCGCGTCGGCCACGGGCCACAGCGAACGGGTGTCGGATTCGATCGCGGCATCGAGCTCGAACTCGCCCCGCGCCAGCATGATCGCGGTGCCGTGCTCGCCGATCGTGCCCGAGAGAAGGATGCGGTCGCCGGGGCGCAGCGCGCCGGTGCCCATCCGGGCGCGCGGGTCGCGGACGCCGACGCCGGTCGTGCACAGGTACATCGAGTCGCAGAAGCCGCGCTCGACCACCTTGGTGTCGCCGGCGACGACCTCGACCCCGGCCTCGCGCGCTGCGCCGGCGATCGCCTCGACCTCGTGCGCGAGGTCCTCGGCGCTCAGTCCCTCCTCGAGGATCATGCTCAGCGTCAGCGCGAGCGGCCGTGCGCCCGAGACGGCCAGGTCGTTGACCGTGCCGTTGACCGCGAGCTCGCCGATCGACCCGCCCGGGAAGCGGATCGGCTTGACCACGAACGCGTCGGTCGTCATCGCAAGCTCGGCGCCGCCGGCCAGCACGGCCCCCGCGTCTCCCATCGCCGCGCCGGTCGCCGACGCGAAGGCCGGCACGAACAGCCCCTCGATCATGCTGTTGGTCGCCTTGCCGCCGGCGCCGTGAGCCATCGTGATGTGCGCGTCGCGGAACTTGGCCCGCTTCGCGCGCGTCCTCTCGATGATCCCGAGGATCCGCTCCTCGCGGTCGCTGACGTCGGTGGGCAGCGAGGCCATCACACGACCTCCCGCTCGCGCGCGAACCGGCCGAAGTTGTAGTAGGCGGCGCAGGCGCCCTCGCTGGAGACCATGCACGTGCCGATCGGCCGCTCCGGCGTGCACGCCGTCCCGAAGACCTTGCACTCCCACGGCTTGATGACGCCCTTGAGGACCTCGCCGCACTGGCACGCCTTGGGGTCGGCCACACGGATGCCCGGGACGCTGAAGCGCCGCTCGGCGTCGAGGTCGGCGTAGCCCTCCGACAGCTTCAGCCCGCTCTGCGAGATGAAGCCGAGGCCGCGCCACTCGAAGTGCGGGCGCAGCTCGAAGACCTCGGCCATCACCTTCATCGCCGCGGGGTTGCCGTCGTAGGGCACGAGGCGGCTGTACTGGTTCTCGACCTCGCAGCGGCCCTCGCCGAGCTGCCGCACGATCTGCAGCACGGACTGCAGCAGGTCGAGCGGCTCGAAGCCGGACACGACGAGCGGCGTGCCATAGTCGCGCGGGATGAACTCAAACGGCTTGGCGCCGACCACGGTGCAGACGTGGCCCGGGCCGATGAAGCCGTCCAGGCGCAGGTCCGGCGACTCCAGCAGCGCCCGCAGCGGCGGCAGGATCGTCACGTGGTTGCACATCGCGTAGAAGTTCGTGATGCCCTCCGAGCGGGCGCGCATCAACGTCAGCGCGGTCGACGGCGCCGTCGTCTCGAAGCCGATCGCGAAGAAGATCACGTCGCGGTCCGGGTTCGAGCGCGCGATCCGCAGCGCGTCCAGCGGCGAGTAGACCATGCGGATGTCGGCGCCCTCGGCCTTGGCGTCGAGCAGCGAGCCCTCCGATCCGGGCACCCGCATCATGTCCCCGAAGCACGTGAAGATGACGTTCTCCTGGTGCGCGAGGGCGATGCCGTCGTCCACGCGGCCCATCGGGATCACGCACACCGGGCAGCCCGGGCCGTGCACGAGCTCGACGTTGTCGGGCAGCAGGTCGTCGACGCCGTACTTGTAGATGGAGTGCGTGTGCCCGCCGCAGACCTCCATGATCTTGTAGTGCCGGTCCGGGTCGACCGTGGTGGCGATCTCCGCAGCGAGCACGCTCCCGAGCTCGGCGTCGCGGTATTCGTCGACGTACTTCATTTGACCACCTCTTCGATCTTGCGGAGCGCCGTGCCAGCGTGCACGAGCACCGAGTCTCCCACGAGCACGGGCGCGACGAGCAGGATCTCCACGGACGAGCGAGCCCCTGCCTCGGTTTCACACAGCGCCAGGCCGCGCTCCTCGTCGAGCGCGACGATGCACATGGGCACGCCCTCGTCCGAGCAGGTGATGCAGTGGCCGAACTCCTCGTCCGCACCGCAGTCCACTCCGTCACCCCGCGCGTCCATACCCTCACCATAGAGGGCGTCGCCTCCGCCCCGGCGAAGCTCGCCACTGGCCCTCGGGGCCCCGGCCCGGTAGCGTCGCATCATGCGCGTCCTCTCCATCGACGGCGGCGGCATCCGCGGGCTGATCCCGGCGATCGTGCTCGCGGAGGTCGAGCGGCGCACACAGCGCCGCACCGCCGACCTCTTCGACCTGATCGCCGGCACCTCGACCGGCGGCATCCTCGCCTGCACGCTCGCGCGTCCCGGCGCCGACGGCCGTCCCCTCTACAGCGCCGAGGAGCTGACTCAGCTCTACGTGAGCGAGGGGCCGAAGATCTTCCACCGCTCCCTGCTCAAGACGGTGACCTCCGTCGACGGCGTGCTTGACGAGCGCTATGACTCCCGCGGCCTGATCACGGCGCTGCGTCACTACCTCGGCGACGCGAAGCTCTCCGAAGCGCTCGTGCCGGTGCTTGTCACCGCCTACGACATCGAGGGCCGCTTCGCGTTCTTCTTTCGCTCCGAGCACGCCAAGGCCGACCCGGCCTACGACTTCGCGCTCGCCAACGTCGCCCACGCCACGTCCGCCGCGCCGACGTACTTCGAGCCCGCCCTCGTGTCCGACGCCGCCGGCTCGCGCCGCTACCCGCTCATCGACGGGGGCGTGTACGCCGCCAACCCCTCGATGTGCGCCTACGTGGACCTCGTCAAGGACGGCCGGGAACCGGACGTCGACGTGCTCGCCTCCCTCGGCACCGGATCCGCGACCCGTCCGGTCCGCTACGCCGACGCCCGCGGCTGGGGGCAGCTGGGCTGGGTGCGGCCGGTGATCGACATCCTGTTCTCCGGCGCGTCGGAGACCGTCGACTTCCAGCTCGCCCACCTGCTCGGGGACCGCTACGTGCGCCTGCAGGAGCGGCTCGAGACGGCGTCGGATGACCTCGACGACGCGAGCGAGGAGAACCTGCGCGACCTGCGCGCCGAGGGTGACCGATTGGTGCGCGACAACGCGGCGGCGATCGACGCCCTCTGCGGGCAGCTCGTCGCGTGATTCAGCGCGCGCCGTTCAGCGGCGCGCCCGCCCGGCCGCCGCTGGCGAGGCGGAAGGTGCCCGCCGGGTCGGTCGTGGCGATGATGTCGAAGGTCCCGTCGGCACGGGTCCGCCGCTGCGCGAGCGCGCGCCAGCGCCCGTCGGGCGCGCGCACCTCGACGCGTGCCGGCCGGGCGCCCGCGCCTGCCCGCACGAGCCCCCAGAACGCGACCCGGTCGCCGCCGGCGCGGCGCGCGACGAGCGGGAGCGCGTAGGCCGCGTGGGCGGGCTTGGGCCGGCCGTCGGCGAAGCGCAGGCCGGACTGGTAGTCGCGCCAGCGGGCGCGGATGTCCGGGCCCGCGCGCTCCGGCAGGTCGCGCATCAGAAACTGGGAGACGCTGCGCACGGCCGGGTCGGCGCGCGCGAGGCGCTCGGCCTCCGACAGCCGGCGGGCCTGGTCGGCCAGGGTCACGTTCCAGGTCGGATCGGGCGGGTTGGTCTGGTAGCCGTACTCCGTGAGGTACAGCGGCAGGGCGTTGCGTGTGCGGCCGGCGGCGTGCAGGCGGGCGAGCAGCGCGCTGAGCCGGCCGAGGTCCCCGATGCGCGCGGTGCCGGGGCTGGGGTCGTGCTCCCAGGGCCGCAGCTCGCTCGAGTACGGGTGGTGCGACCAGCCGTCGCCGGGCAGGGGCGCGAACGAGCGGCACTCGGGCCGGGTCAGCGTCTGCAGCCGCTCGTCGACGCAGGCCATCTCGCGCGCGAAGGTCAGCGGGGACATGCGGTCGTCGGGGCCGGCGCCGCGGTCGGCGCCCAGCGAGGAGGTCGCGCCGATGAGCGCCAGCGCGTGCGGCGCCGCGGCCTTGATCCGGGGCACCGCCGCCTGGACCATGGCGCGGTACTCGTGCGGGGAGGCCGGCACCCACCCGCCGCCGGCGCGCCTGAACTGCGGGAGCAGGAACGTCCCCAGGTTCGGCTCGTTCCAGACCGTGAACGCGACCGCGCCCGGATAGCGCCGCGCGACCGCCTCCGCGAAGTCGGCGTAGTCGGCGATCGCGATCGAGTCGCGCTGCCGGCCGGCGTCGGGCCCGGGCCGGGCGACCGCCCAGCGGGGCGCCCAGAAGGCGATGTCGATCGCGCTGCGCAGGCCGCGCCTCGCGGCCATCCGCACCACCCGGTCCAGGGCGGCCCAGCGCCCGGCCGGATAGGCGCCCGGGTCCGTCGCGTCGAAGGCCGGCCGGCGGCGCGCGCGCGGAGCGGGCGCGATGACCGACCACCCGGCCGTCACGCGGACCCAGGTCACGCCGAGGTCGCGCAGGTCGTCGAGCGTGGCGGCGATCTGCGCGGGCGGGCGATTGAGCAGCTCGGCGTCGTCCTGCACGACCGTCGCGACGCGCCGGGGCGGTTCGGGCCGCTGGCGCCGCTGCCCGCCGCAGCCGGCGACCGCGAGCGCGGCGACCAGCGCCGTGGCGATCCGCAGGCTCGTGACCGTCATGTGCGCACAGCCTCGCACGCGTAGGGTCCGCGTCGGATGTTGCCCCCCTTCTCAGAGCTCGCCGCGCTGCCGGACCCGCCCCTGGACGAGCTGGCCCTCGCCCTCGCGGGCGCCTTCCGCGAGGTCGACGCCGAGGCGGCGCTTGAGGAGCTCGACGGCCTGGGCGCCGAGGTGGCCGCGCGCCTTGACGCGGCGGAGGGCAGCGCGGAGGTGCAGGTCCGCGCATGCGTCGAGGTGCTCGCGGGCGCGCACGGCTTCACCGGCGACGACGAGACCTACGACAGCCCGGACAACTCGATGCTCGACGTGGTGCTGCAGCGCCGGCGCGGCCTGCCGATCCTGCTGTCGGTCGTCTACCTCGAGGTCGGGCGGCGCGCCGGGGTGCCGCTCGCGGGGCTCGGCCTGCCGGGCCATTTCGTGGTCGGCCACCTCGGCGGCGCGACGCCGCTTGTGATCGACCCCTTCGCCGACGGCAAGCGCCTCGTCGAGGACGTCGCGCCGGGCTGGCTGGACCCGTGGCCCGCGCCCGCCATCGCCATGCGGATGCTCAACAACCTGATCGCGACCTACCAGCGCCGCGGCGATCTGGGCGCGACCCTGCGGGCGGCCGAGATGCGGCTCGCGCTGCCGGCCGACCAGCACCGCGCGGCCCAGGAGGTCGCGCTGCGCAGCCTGCGCGCCCGGCTGAACTGAGAGCTGGCGGGCCGGCGCGTCGCGGTCCGAGGACGGACTCCTCCTCGGCCGTGACAGATCGCTTGCAGGCCCTGGGGCCCCGGTTTCCTAGCGTGTGCCCGCCGTGCCCTCCTCCCGCTCGACCCCCGCTGACCGCCGTCGCCGCGCGGCCGCTCGCAAGAGCCGCCGGCGCCCGGCGCCCCCCAAGCGCCGCCGCGCCAGCCGCCGGCTCGCGGCCGGCCTCGTGCTGCTCGCCGCCGCCGGATTGCCGCTCGGCGGGCTGGCCTGGGCGGACCGCTCTGCCGTCGACCAGATCCCGGCGGGCGTCGTCATCGGCGGCGTGGACGTCGGTGGGCTGAGGTCGGCGACGGCGGTCGAACGTCTGAGCCGGCGCATCGGAAGACCCGCCGGGCGCGCCGTCCGCGTCAGCGTCGACGGGAAGACCTCGACGCTGACCGCCAGACGTGCGGGCGTCCGGCTCGACATCGAGGCCGCCGTCCAGCGCGCGGTCGAGCGTGGCCGCGGCGGCAGCTTCCTCACGCGCGGCTGGCGGGAGATCACCGACGCCAAGCTGCTGGCCCAGTTGCCCCTCACCGTCTCCGTCGACCGGCGGGCGGTGCGCAGGTTCGTCGACGACATCGCCACCGAGGTCGCGGTGCCCGCCAAGGACGCCGCCATCGCCGTCTCGGTCTCAAGCATCGGCGTCTCGGACTCGCAGCCCGGGCGGCGCCTCGCCGACCCGGGCAGGCTCGCCCAGCGGGTGATCCGCTCCATGCGCAGCGTGGCCTCGTCGCGGCGCCTGCATACCAGGACCGAGACGGTCGCGCCGGCCGTCACCGCCGACTCGATCTGGGCCTCCAATCCCACCGTGGTGACCGTCTCGCATGACAAACGCCTCGCCCGCGTCTTCTCGGGCGGCAACCTCGTGAAGACCTACCACGTCGCCGTGGGCGATCCGCAGTACCCCACGCCCCAGGGCCAGTTCACCGTCCAGACGATGCAGAAGAATCCGATCTGGAACGTCCCGAACTCCTCGTGGGCGGGCGACCTCGCCGGCGAGACGATCCCCGGCGGCGATCCGCGCAACCCGCTCAAGGCGCGCTGGATCGGCTTCGACGGCTCGGTCGGCTTCCACGGCACCACCGAGCTCGCGTCCCTGGGCCACGCCGCCTCGCACGGTTGCGTGCGCATGGATCCGAAGGACGTCACGGATCTCTTCGAGCGGGTGCAGCTCGGCACCACGGTCTTCGTCGGCGCCTAGGACGGCACGCGCTCGACGACGGTGCGCTTCGCGACGTCGCGAAGCACCGCGCTCGTACGCCGGATCGCCTCCTCGGCGCCGAACGGGCACTTCAGGCCGTCCATGCCCCCGAGGGCGACCAGGCGGGCCACGACCTTCCCCGTCCCGGCGTCGCGCATCACGAGCAGCAGCGCGCCGCCCGCGCCCGTGGCCCCGCCGCTGAACACGAGCCCGTTCTCGGCGCGGTAGAGGCGGAAACCGGCCTCGAGCCTTCGGCCGTCGAGCTTGAGGGAGCGCGTGCCGTGCTCGACCTCCCGCACGCCGCGCAGGCCAAGCGGCCCCTCGACGTTGCCCGTCAGGAACTGGATCAGCAGCGAGCAGGACGCGTCGATCTTGCGGCTCGTGCCGCCGATCGGCGTCTTTGTGTCCTTCGGGGTGGCACCGGACCACCCCTCTGGGATCGGAACGCGCAGACGCAGACGCGTAAGCGCGTCGGCCTTGGTGTCGTAGACGCGCAGCAGCTGCGCCCGCGAGGGCCCCCGCGCTGCTGGACTGTCGCCTCCGCCGCAGCCAGCGAGCAGCAGCGCGACGGGCGCCAGGCACGCCGCGAGATGCCAGGCCGTCACGCGCTGCCGCCGAGCATGGCAATGAGCGTGAGCGCGGCGGCGGCGGCCGTCAGCCACGCCAGCCGGACGCGCGGCAGCTCCTCGCCCGCGACCCAGAACAGGCAGGCGGCGACCGCGGGCACGGCCGTCACGAAGACGACCCCAGGTCCGAGGCCGGCGAGCGCGAGCAGCGCGGTGACGCCGGCCAGGACAAGGAACGGCCATGCCGTCACCTGCGGGCGCGACGCGTCCCGGCGGCTGACGAGCGCGAGCTGCGCCAGCGTC
>JBBQBV010000167.1:0-7427 GCA_038318085.1 Solirubrobacterales bacterium | reverse complement strand
CCCGCCCTGCGCGAGGAGCTCGTGATCGCGCTCATCCGCTCCCTGCCCAAGCACATCCGCCGCCCGCTGGTGCCCGTGCCCGACGTGGCCCGCGACGTGGTCGAGGCGCTCCGGCCGCGGCGCGGGCCGATCGTCGAGCAGGTGGCGGCCGAGTTGCGGCGCCTGCGCGGCGTCCAGGTCTCGGCCGGGGACTTCGACAGCGCCCGGCTGCCGCCGCACCTGCGCATGAGCTTCAGCGTCGAGGGCGCCGACGGGTCGGCGCTGGCGCGCGGCGACGACCTCGACGACCTGTGCGCGCGCCTGCGGATGCGCCTGCAGGCGGAGCTGACGGCGGCCGCGTCGGGGCTCGAGCGCTCCGGGCTGCGCGACTGGCCCGGTGGGACGCTCGAGCAGGTGGTCACCCTGCCCGGCGCCGGCGACGCGGTGCGCGGCTACCCGGCGCTCGTCGACGAGGGGCAGACGGCCGGGGTGCGGGTGCTCGAGACCCGGGAGCGGCAGGCGGCCGCGATGCGCGCCGGCACGCTGCGGCTGCTGCGGCTCACCCTGCCCGCAGCCGGTCGGGCGAGCCTGGACCAGCTGCCCAACGCGGACAAGCTCGCGCTCGCCGGCGCGGCCGGCGGCGATCCGTCGGCGATCCTCGAGGACGTGACGGCGGCGGCGCTCGGCGAGCTGCTCGACGCCGCGGGCGGCCCGGCCTGGGACGCGCCGGGCTGGGCGCGCCTGCGCGGCGACGTCGTCGGCCGTCTCGCCATGGCGGTGGCCCGGACGCTGGCGGCGACGATCGAGGTCCTGCACGCCGCCCAGGCCGTCCGCGCCCGGCTCGACGCCCAGGCGCCGGCCGAGCCGCTGCGCCCGGCGCGCCTGGACGTCTCGGCGCAGCTGGGGCGGCTGCTGCACCCGGGCTTCGTGGCGGCGACCGGCGCGGCGCGGCTGCCCGACGTCGCCCGCTACCTGCGCGCGGCTGCCGTGCGGCTCGCGCGCCTGCCCGACAACGTCGCGGTGGACCGCGACCGCATGGCCACGGTGCACGAGCTCGAGGCGCTGCTGCCGGCCCGCCTTCCCCCCGACTCCGAGCTGGCCTGGCTGCTCGAGGAGTTGCGCGTCTCCTACTTCGCGCAGGCCCTCGGCGTCCGCGGCCAGGTCTCGGCGAAGCGGATCCGCAGGCGCATCGCGGAGGCCAGCATCAGCTGAGCTCGCGCTAACTCCGCGCCCATCCGGGACGTGGTAGTCGCTCACCGTGCGCCCGCACCGGTGGCGATGCTGGGGGCCGGTTCGGTCCGGTGCGGAACACGAACATATGGGCGGCCGGGCCGTGTGCGCAGACGCCGCCCGCGCGAGCAGGGCCGCGTTGGGAGACTGCGCAGAGATGAGCGCGGCCTCGACAGCCACACCGGCGCCCGCCACCGAACCCGCGGCAAGGTCGCTCAGTGGTCTCGTTCGCTACTTTCTAAAGCTCGGCGGCAGCGGCTTCGGCGGCCCGATCGCGCTGGTCGGCTACATGCAACGTGACCTCGTCGAGGACCGCCGCTGGTTCACCGAGGCCGAGTTCCAGCAGGGCCTGGCGGTCGGGCAGACGATGCCCGGTCCGCTGGCCGCACAGGTGGCGATGTGGCTGGGCTACCTGCAGGCCGGCGCGCTCGGCGCGGTCGCGGTTGCCTTGCCGTTCGTCCTGCCGCCGTTCGTGATCGTCACGGCCGTCGCAATTCCCTACGCGCATTATCAGGGTCTGAGCTGGGTCCACGCCGTCTTTCTCGGCGTCGGACCCGCCGTGTTGGCGATCATCGCGATCGCCGCCACCAAGCTCGCGCGCTCCACCAACAAGCGCGACCCCGTCCTCTGGGTGATCGCCGCAGTTCTGTGCGCCGTCACCGCGATCGCCGGCGCCGAGATCGTCTGGCTGTTCCTGCTGGCCGGCGCCTTCGGCGCGATCTATTACGGCGGCGGCCTACCCAGCCTGAGAAGCAGCGCCCCGAGCCTGTCCCCGACCGCGCTCCTCGCCACCGTCCAGGGCTTCGCCTGGACCGGCTCGGGCGCCTCGCTGGGCTCGATGGGCCTGTTCTTCATCAAAGCCGGCGCCTTCACGTTCGGGTCGGGCCTGGCGATCGTGCCCTTCCTGCACCAAGGGCTCGTCGACGACCATCACTGGCTCACCGAGCAACAGTTCGTCGATGCCGTGGCGATGGGACTGATCAGCCCCGGCCCGGTCGTCATCATGGCCACCTTCGCAGGCTACCTCGTCTACGGCCTCACCGGCGCGATCATCGCCACCGCCGCCGTCTTCCTGCCCGTCTACCTGTTCGTGGTGGTCCCCGGCAGCTTCATCCGCCGCCACGAAAAGCACCCCCGGCTCCAAGGCTTCGTCAAGGGGGCCACCGCCGCCGCTGCCGGCGCGATCGCCGGTGCCGCGGTCGTCATCGCCGAACAGGTCATCGACAGCAGATGGTCAGTCATCATCGCTCTCGCCGGGCTGGCCATCCTGCTGCAGCCCTGGCGCAAGGTCCCCGAACCCGCGCTGGTCGCCGCCGCCGCCCTCGTCGGCCTGATCGCCTTCAGCTGAATACATACGATGCCGTCTGAGCACCGCCGGCCCGTGTCGTTGATGACATGTCGCTCGCGGCCATGGCGCGCTCCCGCGCGGCGCGCGGGAGCAGCCCGGCCCGCCCGTCGCCGACCCCGTGGCGGCAAGAAACGCTCCGTCCGAGCGAGTCCAGTACCCTCCCGCGCTGCAGTTATGGAAACCAGCCGAGTCCCCGGTGGCCACGCCATCGGGGAGCGGGGGACCCAATGGGGCCGGGCAACCGGTCCCTGGGGCGAATCGCCGGCAGTTCAGCGGCGTAGCGCAGGTTCAGCGCGAGCCCGTCAGCTCACCTCGTAGGCGACGAACCGACAGGAGCACCAGTGCCGTCTCACGAGGCCCTCCCGGCCCCCGATCTTGCATCGCCTGAACGTTGGCTTGAGTCCCAGCGCCGCTCTAGACGGCGGCGCTTCGCGGCCGCCCGGGTGGCCACGCGCCGCCGCCTCGGCCGGCGTGGCGGCACCACGCTGATCGCCGTGATGGCGCTGAGCGGCGGCGCCGCCGTCGCGCAGCAGGGCGCCGCACCCCAGCAGGCGGTGACGAGCTCGGGGGTGCAGGCCGTGCAGGGAGCGTTGGGGATCACCGTCGACGGCCTCGTCGGCCCGCAGACCCGGCGGGCGATCAAGCGCTTCCAAAGCACCCACGGGCTCGCCGTCGACGGCGTCGCCGGTCCGGCCACGCTCGCGGCCCTCGGCGTGACCGCGCGGTCGTCCCGGACCGCGTCCGCCTCGACCTCCGCGCCAAGCGGCACACTGAAGCAGATCGCGGCCTGCGAGTCCGGCGGCGACCCGACCGTGGTCTCGGCGAGCGGCCAGTACCGCGGCAAGTACCAGTTCAGCCGCTCCACGTGGCGCGCCCTCGGGGGCCATGGCGATCCCGCCGCGGCGCCGGAGGCCGAGCAGGACCGGCGCGCCGCCGTTCTGTTCGCCAGCCAGGGCTCCGCGCCCTGGCCGGTCTGCGGCTAGCGCCAGCGCAACGTTCGCGGCCGGTCGCGCATCCGCAGCACGCGGACGGGCGCGCCGGCCGCGACGGCGTTGGCGGGGACGTCCCTGCTCACCACGGCGAGCGAGCCGATGACGGCGTTGTCGCCGACGCGCGCGCCGCGCAGAAAGCACGCGCCGTAGCCGACCCAGACGTTGTGACCGACCTCGACGTCGCGCTTGTAGATGCCCTGCATCCGGATCGGGCGCTCGACCTCCACGACGCCGTGGTCGAAGTCGATCAGCATCACGCGATCGGCGACGATGCACTCGCGGCCGATCGACACGCGCTGGAAGGCCGAGATCGTGCACTCCTGGCCCATGACCGTCTTGGCGCCGATCTCGATGACGCCCTCGTGGGCGCGGATCTTCGTGCCGTGGCCGATCCAGCACCAGCGCCCGAGGCGCACCCTGGCATCCTTGCCGATCTCGAAGATCACGTCCGGGGCGACGAAGCACAGGCCGTCGGTCTCCAGCCGGCCGCGCCAGCGCAGCTTCAGCCACAGCCAGCGCAGCGCGAGCCGCGCGTAGCGGTGGTTGAGCATCCCGTGACGGCGCGCGAAGCGCAGGAAGGCGAGCGGCCCGCCGTGCAGCGGCGGTGGTTCGGGCCGCAGCGGCGCCCGGGGCGGTGCCTCGAGCAGGGTCATCCCGGCGGGATCGTAGTATGCCGCGCCCATGGCGACTGACCGCTCCAAGCCCCTCATCGAGCGCCTGCTCGAGGGCGACAAGCGCGCGCTCGCCCGCGCCATCTCACTGGTCGAGGACGACGACCCCGCCGGCTGGGAGCTCGTGCGCGCCGCCTATCCCCACACCGGAAAGGCGCAGATCGTCGGATTCACCGGGCCGCCCGGCGCCGGCAAGTCGACTCTGATCGGCGCCCTGGTCACGCACAGACGCGCCGCGGACCGCACGGTCGCGGTGCTGTCGATCGACCCCTCGTCGCCGTTCCGGGGCGGCGCGCTGCTCGGTGACCGGATCCGCCTGACCGACCACTTCCTGGACCCGGGGGTCTTCATCCGCTCGATGGCGACGCGGGGCGCGCTCGGCGGCCTCGCCGAGGCCGCGCTGCAGTCCGCGCTGCTGATGGACGCCAACGGCAACGACGACGTCTTTTTGGAGACGGTCGGGGTCGGGCAGGCGGAGGTCGACGTCATCGACCACGCCGACACGGTCGTGCTCGTGCTCATGCCGGGCTCGGGCGACTCGATCCAGGCGCTCAAGGCCGGGGTGATGGAGATCCCGGACGTGATCGTCGTCAACAAGTCCGAGCATCCGATGACCGACACGATGGTGCGCGAGATCCGCGGCGTGCTCTCGCTCGGCGACCAGAGCGGCTGGCGCGTGCCGATCGTGCGCACCCAGGCCCAGAAGGGCGAGGGCGTGGACAAGCTCGCCGAAAAGATCGCGGAGCACCGCGCCTACGTCGAGGGGGAGGGCCAGCTCGCCGAGCGCCGCCGCCGCAACCTGCTCAACGAGGTCGTCGGCATCGCGACGCACCGGCTGCGCCAGGCCCTCGAGGCCTCGGTCAAGGACGACGACGAGATCGCCGAGCTGCTCGACAAGGTCGTCGCCCGTCAGCTCGATCCGGCGAGCGCGGCGAGTGCGGTGCTCACCCGTGGTGGCTTCGACGCCTCGATGGCCGCGCGCGAGGACCCGCCGGTTTAGGCAACCGAGCACGCGGCGCGCCGGCGCGCCTTGGTCGTCAGCAGCAGGGCGTCCGCCCGGTTGAGCAGGTCCGCGCCCGTCTCGCCAGGCTCGAGCTGCGCTGCGCCCACCGTGACTCGCAGCGGCCGGCCCTCCGGCGTGCGGCAGGAGAGGGCGACCGTGCTCTGGACGCGGGAGGCGATCTCGCGCGCGCCGTCGAGATCGGCTTCCGACAGGATGGCCACAAACTCGTCGCCGCCCCAGCGGAAGCACCCGTCGGGGAGTCGCAGCGCCCGCGTGATGCTCTCTGCCGCCTTGCGCAGCATCTGGTCGCCGGCCGGATGGCCGAAGGCGTCGTTGATGCCCTTGAAGTCGTCCATGTCGGCCACGAGCAGCGACAGCGAGTGATCGTGGCGGCGGGTGTGGGCGATGGCGGCGGGCAGCGCCTCCTCGAGTGCGCGCCGGTTCTTCAGCCCTGTGAGGTCGTCGACCCGGGCGAGCGCGAAAGCGACTTCGGCGTCCCCGCGCTGGCGTCGCACGCGGATCATCCAGCCCATGACGATCAGCCCGATCGACCAGACCAGCAGCAGCTGGCTGACCGTGCGGGCGGCGAAGGTGCTCCCGACGGCCTCGTAGAAGACGGGCGTGCACGCGACCACCGACGCGCAGAAGAGCACCAGCAGCGTGCGGCGCGGCGGATGGATGGCACACGCGTAGACGGCGATGATGAAGAGCAGTTGCTCGAACGGCGCACCGGCGCCGGCCGCGGCGCGGTACAGCGCGGCCGCGAGGAGGCTCAGGTAGACGCCGGCCAGCAGCGCGTCGGGCCGGGCCCGCTGCGTCCGCAGCAGGGAGATCCCGAGGCCGAGCGCGAAGGCCAGGCAGCCGGCGGCGCCCGCGATGCCGAGCGGCCCGGACGGTGGGGACAGCGGGAGCGAGGCCAGGGCGAAGGCGAAGCCCACGAGCACCATCGCCCCGCCGAGCCGCGTGGCGGCGTCGAGATCGACGTGCTCGTACGGCCGCTCACCGGCGTCGAAGGTCGCTCGCACGCTCTTGATCGTGGCCCGGCCCATGCTCGCCTCGTCGGCGCGCCGGAGGGCCGTCTGCATCTGATCGGCCGGCCGCTCGACGGACGTTGACCGCCGGGTCGGGTGGCCGAGCGAAGCGCATTTCGTCGGGACCTCGGACGTTCGGAGCGGTCGCGTCATGGGCGGGACACCCTCCCGGACCATGTCTGCCGCACTTAGTCGGCGGGACCTTGGTGGTCTAGCTTGCCAGCTTTGAGCTCATCATCGTTCATCCGGCCGCCTTCGCCCGACAGACCTCCGGCACCGGAAAGGCAGTGGCCGCGCCTTCGCACGCTGCAGGTGGGAGGGAACGCCGGGGCGGCTGTGCTGAGCTGCGGCTTCCTCGGTCGACGCGAGGAGCTCTCAGCGCTCCCGGGGCTGCTGGAGCGATCGCGCCTTGTCACGATCACGGGCGCGCCGGGGATCGGCAAGACGCGCTTGGCGCTCGAGCTCGCCGGCGGCCTCGCGCCCGCGTTTCCCGACGGGACGCGGCTGGTCGAGCTCGCCGCGGCCGGCGATCCCGCGCTCGTGCCGCGCGCCGTCGCCTCCGCGCTGTCTGTGCGCGAGGTGGGCGGCGTGCCCCTCAGCGACGTGCTCGTCGCGCATCTGCGCGACCGGCGGCTGCTGCTCGTGCTTGACAACTGCGA
This sequence comes from Solirubrobacterales bacterium, assembly GCA_038318085.1. Lineage (GTDB taxonomy): Bacteria > Actinomycetota > Thermoleophilia > Solirubrobacterales > Solirubrobacteraceae > DATLGB01. Next base: position 514 of record JBBQBV010000167.1, on the reverse strand, counting down.
GCACCTGTTGGGCGCCTGCGCCGAGCTGGTCCAGACGTTGATGGGACGCTGCGCCAAGCTGGGCGTCGTGGCGACCAGTCGAGAGGCGCTCGGCGTGCCGGGGGAGCGGGTCTGGCCGCTGGCGCCGCTCTCGGTGCCGGGCACCGCGGAGCTCACCCCCGAGAGGCTGGAGGACTTCGACGCGGTGCGCTTGTTCATCGCGCGCGCGAGGGCTGCGCAGCCCGGCTTCTCCCTCAACGCCTACGTCGCGCCGGCCGTCGCAGAGATCACGCGGCGCCTGGACGGGATACCGCTGGCGATCGAGCTGGCCGCCGCGCGCATCGAGATGCTCACTCCGGCCGAGATCGCGCGCCGACTCGAAGACCGCTTCGGCCTGTTGCGAGACGACGGTCCCGGCGTACTGCCCCGCCATCAGACGCTGCGGGCGGCGCTCGAATGGAGCCACGATCTGCTCTCTGCCGGCGAGCGGGCCGTGCTCCGGCGCGTGTCGGTCTTCGTCGGCGCGTTCGATCTC
>JBBQBV010000166.1:0-7441 GCA_038318085.1 Solirubrobacterales bacterium | reverse complement strand
ACCCGGCCCGGACCGGCGCGGCCTCGCTCGTGTACTCCACCTACCTCGGCGGCGGCGCCAGGGAGGGCTTCGGCGACGTCGCCGTCGACGCCTCCGGCAGCGCGTACGTCACCGGGTCGACGTCCTCCGACGACTTCCCGCGGGGCACGATCCCCGGCTTCCAGCCCGGCTACAGCTTCGCCGCCGCCGACGCCTTCGTGGCGAAGCTCAACCCGGCGGGCTCCGCGCTGGGTTACTCGACCTACCTCGGGGGCAGCACCGGCAGCCAGGCGGGCGAAGGCCTCGCGGTCGACTCGACCGGCCACGCTTACGTGACCGGCCGCACGAGCTCCGACGACTTCCCCGCGACGGCAGGCGCCTATCACCCCGACAAGCGCGGCTCGACGGATGCCTTCGTCGCGAAGCTCGACACCACCGCGGCCGGCGCCTCCTCGCTGGTCTATGCGACCTACCTGGGCCCGCAGGACGACGCACCGGACGACTTCACGGACGCATCCGCCATCGCGGTGGACGGGTCCGGAAGCGCCTACGTGACCGGCTCGACGGACTCCACCGACTTCCCGGCCCTGGACGCCGTCCAGACGGTCAACCAGGGTGACGACGACGCCTTCGTGGCACAGCTCAACCCGGCGGGCTCGGCGCTCGGCTACGCGACCTACCTGGGCGGCGCCGCCGCGGACTCGGGGTCCGGCATCGCCGTAGCGACCTCGTGTGCCGGCCCGTGCCGCGCGTACGTGACGGGGAACACCTCATCGACCGAGTTCCCGACCAAGGACCCGGCCCAGGCCAGCTTGCACGGCCGCGACGACGCGTTCATCACCGCGCTCGATCCGGGGACCGCGGCTGCGATCCCGGCCATCCGGAAGCTCGGCGCGCATACGGGCCCCGTGCTGGGCGGGACCGCCGTGGCGATCACCGGTGTCAACCTCGGCGGGGTGACCGAGGTCAAGTTCGGAGACGTGCCGGCGGCCTCGTTCAGCGTCGATTCCTCAGGCATGCGGATCGTGGCCGTGACGCCCGCGCACGGAGCGGACATCGTCGACGTCACCGTCACAGGGCCAGGCGGCAGCTCGCCGGCCGGCCCGAACACCAAGTTCCTGTTCGGCCTCGGCCGCTGGCGCGCCACCGGTGAGCTCTCGGCGCCCCGCTCGGGACACACGGCAACGCTGCTCGCGGACGGCAGGGTGCTCGTCGCCGGCGGCGGCCTGTACGGCGAGCGGGAGGGCCTGGGCAAGCCGCTGTCGTCGGCCGAGGTCTATGACCCCAAGACCGGGGTCTGGAGCCCCACGGGCAGGCTCACGATCCCGCGGGCGCAGCACACGGCCACCCTGCTCACCGGCCCGCCCTGCAAGGGATCGAGCCCTCCGGGATGGTGCGGGAAGGTGCTCCTGACGGGGGGCGTGACGACCGGGAGGGATCCGGACTCTGGGTTCCCGCTCGTCCTGGCCTCGGCGGAGCTCTACGACCCGAACGCCATCGATCCAAAGACCGGGCGCAGGGGCGCCTTCACCGCCATCGCCGCCGCCATGTCCACCATCCGTAGCCAGCACACCGCTACGAGGCTCCCGGATGGCACGGTGCTTCTGGCCGATGGGTGCTCAGCGGGCGTTCTCAGCCCTGACTTCCCAGCGGCCGCCAGCAACTGCTCGGCGTCCGAAACCTCCGCGGCCATTCCGTCAGCTGACATCTTCGATCCCCAGACGAACAGCTTCACGCCGGCCGGGACCCCGGGGTTCGGCCGGATCGGCCACAGCGCCACCCTCCTTCCCAGCGGCAAGGTGCTGCTGGTCGGCGGGACGGCGAAGGTCGAGCAGGTGTTCTTCCCGGACCAGCCGTACCAGATCCTGGCCACGATCGCTCCCGCGGAGCTGTATGACCCCGCGGACAAGAGCTGGACGGTGACGCAGGGCCGGGAGGGTGAGTTGCGTGCCGATCACTCGGCGGCTCTGCTCGCGAGCGGCAAGGTGCTGGTCGCGGGCGGCAGCGACGCGAGCACCTATCCCAGCTTCAGGAAGTCTGCCGAACTCTATGATCCGGCGACGGACGCTTGGAGCAACGCCGGGAGCCTGCAGAGGCTCGCCCACAGCTCCTCGCCGGGCGTGCTGCTGCCCAACGGCCAGGTCCTCGTGGCCAGCGGCGCGAGCACGGTGGCCGGCATCGACGGTGACCCACCGTTCACCAGCGACCTGTCGGAGCTCTTCGACCCGACCGCCAACGACGGCAGTGGCACATGGAGGCCCGCGCTGCCGACGCTGTTCGGACGGGGGCCGGGCAGGACGCCGCATCACACCGTGACTCTGCTCTCGAGCGATCCCGAGCAGTTCGCCGCAGATCCAGCGGTCTGCGGTGATAACTGCGGAAAGGTGCTCGTGACCGGAGGCGAGAGCGGTCGTTCGGGCACGCAGTTCGAAGTCGCCCCCGAGATGACCGCCGGCTCTGAGCTCTACACCCCGGCTCCGACGATCACGGCCGTCGCTCCAGCCTCCGGTCCGACCGCGGGCGGCACGACGGTCACGCTCACCGGCACCGGCTTCACGCACGATGTGAAGGAGGTGCGCTTCGGCGACACGCCGGCGGCCAGCTTCAAGGTCGTGTCATACTCGGAGATCACGGCGGTCAGCCCGCCCGCGGCGGCCGGGGCGAACTTGCCGGTCAGCGTCCTGAACGATGGCGGAAAGGCCGAGTCCGCGGGCACGTTCGCGTTCACCGGCGCGGCTGGTCCGGGGCCGGGTCCCGGGCCAGGCCGTGACACGGTGCGCCCGGTGATCAGCAGGCTGAGAGTGCTTCCGGGGCGCTTCAGGGTCGGGTCGCGGCTGCCGCGTCCCGCGGGCGCGGCACGGGTCGGCACCAGCATCCGCTTCTCGCTGTCTGAGGCCGCGAGCGTGAAGCTGTCGTTCGCGGTGCGGCGCAAGGGCCGCCGGGTAGGGCGCCGCTGTCGCGTTGCGTCGAAGCGACTGCGTCACCGGCGGCGTTGCGCGCGCTATGTCACCGTGTCGCCGAGCGTGCGGATCGCGCACGCTCGGGCGGGCGCCAACCGCGTGCGCTTCCAGGGACGCCTGTCACGCAGACGTAGGCTGCGCCCCGGCCGCTACCGGCTCACGGCGACCGCCACCGACGCCGCCGGCAACCGCTCCAGGCCCAAGCGCGCGAACCTAAGGCTGAACAAACGCCCGCGCAAGCACTGAGCGCCGGCTGATCACCTGCGCGGCAAGGGCCGAGGTGGTCCCCTGTGGCGCCTCTGCCGGGCTATGTGCCTCCCGCACTTATGCGACGGGTCGTGCTGACGTAGCCTGCAACGATGGCGCCGGCCGCGACGACTGGCATCGCCTCGGGGAGGATCGTGTCGACAGGCAATCTGCCCTCGGGCCCGACCAGCTTTCTGGGTCGCCGCGCAGAGGTGGGTCAGGTGGCGCAGGTGCTTCAGGGCTCTCGGCTGGTTACGCCCGAAGCATGTCCGATCGGCCTATGGTGTTCGGCGTTCGTTGCCAATAGCGTGGCGCAGGGCCTGAGAACGGCGTATGGATCGACGGACGGGGGGAGGGGCGATGTCGGCCTTTGTAGCTGACGCGGGCGGAAGGGTCGGGCGCAGCATCCCGCTGGGCGCGGCCGTCGCCGCGGGCATGCTGGGGCTGCTCGCGCTCGGCGCCTTGCAGGGTTTCGACGGGACCGGCGGGTCAGGGTCGGCGTCTGCGGCGGGTTCGCGCACGGCCGCGGCGAAGCGGAGTGCCCTGGCCGGCTATGCCAACCTTCCTTTGCGCTTCGAGGCAAATCGCGGGCAGACCGATTCGCGGGTTGACTTCCTCGCTCGCGGACCCGGCTACAGCGTCTTTTTGACCGGTCCGGAGGCGGTGCTCTCGCTCGCGCGGAACCAGGGGCCCGCATCGGCGGACGGAGCCGTGATCCGCATGCGGCTTCTCGGCGGGAGCCCGAGCCCTGTGCCGGCGACCCATGAGCGCCTCGCGGGCGACACCAACTACCTGGTCGGCCAGGACAAGCGCAAGTGGCGGACCGGCGTCCCGGGATACGGGAAGGTCCGCTACCGCTCGGTCTACCCCGGCACCGACGTCGTCTACTATGGGCGCCAGGGCCGGCTCGAGTACTACTTCGTCGTCGCCCCCGGCGCGGACCCGAAGGCGATCGCGCTCGGCTTCCAGGGCGCGGACAGGCTGAGCCTGGATCGCCATGGCGACCTGATCCTCGCCACGGCGGCGGGCCGGCTTCGCCAGCACCGCCCGGTCGTCTATCAGCGCGTGCACGGACAGCGGCGGCCGGTGGCCGGGCGCTACGTCCTGCGCGGCCGGCACGGGGTCGGCTTTCGCGTGGGAGCCTACGATCGCGCCAGGCCGCTGGTCATCGATCCCGTCCTGAGCTACTCGACCTACCTCGGCGAGGCCGGCAACGGCCAGCAGGGGGCGGCCGGGATCGCGGTCGACGCCTCGGGCAGCGCCTACGTCACAGGCCTCACCGCCAACGCGAACTTCCCGACGACTCCTGGCGCCTACGACCGCACCTGCGGCGCTTGTGTGGACTACCAGAACGACACCTACATCACCAAGCTCAGCCCGACCGGGGCACTGGTCTACTCCACCTTCCTCGGAGGCAGCGGCCACGATGACGCAGGCGGCGTGGCCATCGACCCGACGTGCGCCTCGTCCTGCAGCGCCTACGTCGCGGGTACGACCGGGTCCGCGGACTTCCCGATCGTCGGCGGCCGCCAGAACACCCGCAACGGTAGCGCCGACGCGTTTCTGGCGAAGCTCAGCGGCGACGGCACGACGCTGCAGTACTCGACCTACTTCGGCGGCTCGCAGGGGTTCGCGGAATTCCAGCCCGCGTCGGTCGCCGTCGACCCCTCGGGCGCCGCCTATCTGTCCGGAGCGACCGACGCGCTCGACTTCCCGACCACCCCCGGTGCGTTTGACCGTCGATGCGGGACGGTCTCGCCTGCGAGCCCCGGGTGCGGAGGCGCGGACGCCTACGTCGCCAAGTTCGACACCACCCGGACCGGGGCGGCGTCGCTGGTGTACTCCACCTACCTCGGCGGCGGAGCGCCAGACGGCTCCGCGGGCGTCGCGGTCGACGCCTCCGGCAACGCCTACGTGACGGGCAGCACGTCTTCGAGCGACTTTCCGGCCGGCGCAGCCGGCGCGTTCCAGGCGAGCTACAACGGGGGGTCCACCGACGCCTTTGTCGCCAAGCTCAACGCGGCGGGCTCCGCGCTTGACTACTCGACCTACCTCGGCGGCGCCGCCACCGAGCGCCCCGGAGGGATCGCGGTCGACGGGACCAATACGGCGTACGTGACCGGCAGCACAGGTTCGGGCGACTTCCCCACGTCAGCCGGCGCCTATCAGACCGTCAAGCGAGAGTCAGAGGACGCCTACATCGCCAAGCTCGACACCGGCACGGGCGGTGCCGGCTCGCTGCTGTACTCGACCTATCTGGGCGCCGAACACGACGCACCCGACGACTCGACAAACGCAAACGCGATTGCGGTGGACTCGTCCGGGAGCGCGTACGTGACCGGCCTGACCACCACGGACGCCTTCCCCACGGTTGGCGCCTTCCGCGCCGCCGGCCAGGGCGACGAGGCCTTCGTGACGAAGCTCAACGCGGCGGGTTCGACGCTTGACTACTCGACCTACCTCGGTGGCGACAAGTCCGAGGACGGAGCCGACATCGCGGTAGCGCCCTCGTGCGCCCCACCGTGCCGTGCCTACGTCACCGGGAACACCGACTCAGAGGACTTCCCGACCAAGGACCCGTTCCAGGGCGCCCTGCAGGGTCGTGGAGATCCCTTCGTGACGGCGCTCGATCCGGCGCCCGCTCCCGCAGCCCCAGCCATCCGGGCGATCAGCCCGCATACGGGCCCGGCGGTGGGCGGGACGACCGTGACGATCACCGGCGTCAACTTCAGCGGAGCGACCGCGGTCACGTTCGGGACCGAGCCGGCAGCCTCGTTCAGCGTCGATCCCTCCGGCCGGACGATCACGGCCGTGACCCCCGCCCACGCGGGGACGATCGTCGACGTCACGGTGACGGGACCGGGAGGCGACTCGCAGCCGTATCGCAAGACGAAGTTCCTGTTCGGGCTCGGCCGCTGGCGCGCCGTCGGGGCGATGCAGACGCCCCGCTTCGGGCACACCGCGACCCTGCTGCCCGACGGCAAGGTGCTCGTCGCGGGCGGCGTACCCGACGGTGGGTACAACTCGGACCCCGTGAAGTCGGCGGAGCTGTATGACCCCAAGACGGAGACCTGGACTGCCACTGGCGATCTCACCGTTCCCCGGGCCCAGCACACCGCCACGTTGCTGACCGGCTCAGCCTGCGAGACGCCAAACCCCCCCGCCTGGTGCGGGAAGGTCCTCATCACCGGTGGCGAGACCGCGATGGGCGTGAACGACTACCAGCCTCCCCTGGTGGCCTCGGCGGAGCTCTACGACCCCGAGGCGACCGACTCCGCGGGCCGCAAGGGCGTCTTCACCGCCATCCCCGATCCACCCTCCGGCGGACCCCCCGGTGGGGGCCTCATGTCCACGCCGCGAAGCCAGCACACCGCCACCCTGCTTCCCGATGGCACCGTGCTGCTCGCTGACGGCTGCACGGAGTCCGTGACCTGCTGGCAGTCAGAGACGGTCACGCTGACTGCGTCGGCTGACATCTTCGATCCCCGGACGGACACCTTCACGTCGGCCGGAACCCCTGGCTTCGGCCGGGTCGGCCACAGCGCCACGCTGCTTCCCAACGGCAAGGTGCTCCTGGCCGGCGGCACGGCGAAGGTCGAGCAGATATTCACGGTCCAGCCGTACCAGATCCTGGCTACGGTCGCTCCGGCGGAGCTGTATGACCCCGCGGATAGGAGCTGGACGGTCACGCGGGGCCAGGAGGGCGACACGCGGGCCGATCACTCCGCGGCCCTCCTTGCGAGCGGCAAGGTACTGGTCGCCGGCGGCAGCGACGCGAGCACCTATCCGACCTTCAAGAAGTCCGCCGAGCTCTACGATCCGGCCTCCGACGCCTGGACCACAGCCGGGGGCCTGGAGAAGTTCGCCCACAGCTCCTCACCGGGCGTGCTGCTGCCGAACGGGGAGGTGCTCGTGGCCAGCGGCGCGGGGAGGTCCGATGGCTACCCCATCGTCCCGTCCGACGCGCCGTTCACCGAGAACCTTTCCGAGCTCTTCGACCCGACCGCCAACGACGGCAGCGGCGCGTGGAGGACCGCGCTGCCGACGCTGTTCGGCCGCGGAGCGGGCCGGACGCCGAACCACACCGCGACGCTGCTCTCCAGCGATCCGGAGACGTTCGCCGCCGACCGCGGCGTCTGCGGTGACAACTGCGGCAAGGTGCTGGTGGCCGGAGGTGAGAGCCCGTACCCCAACGGCCCCCCCTACGCCCCCGAGGTGACCGCCGGCTCTGAGCTCTACACCCCGGCTCCGACGAT
>JBBQBV010000165.1:0-7473 GCA_038318085.1 Solirubrobacterales bacterium | reverse complement strand
CCCGAGGCGGCGCCGGCACGACTCGTCGATACGTGGCGCGACGGCCGCGTCGTGTTCATTGTGTCGCCGCAGTTGATCGACGAGGTCGAGGATGTGCTTGCAAGGCCGAAGTTCGCTCGCTGGTCCGGCGACGGCCGCGGCGCCGCTTACGCGGCGGCGATCTGCCATCGGCTCGGAACTGCATGACGATCCTGAGCCTGAGCGGCGACGCGTGACCCGGACGACGACTACTTGGTCGCGCTTGCCCGTGTCACACAAGCCGACATAGTGGTCTCCGTCGACCGTGATCTGCTCGAAGCCGACCTCGACGACCTCCGCGTAATCACGCCTGCCGCGATCCTTCGGCAACTCGTGAGCTGATCGCGTCGCTAGCCGTGCTGGCGCCGTGCTCGTTGGCATGATCTTCGCCGTGCTGGCCCGGTTGGAGCGTCGCGACGAGCGCAGACGACGAGGCGATAGCCGCGGCGCTCAGGTGCCGCGGCTGTCGAGCTCCTCGGTGACCTTGGCGATGGCGAAGCCCCAGGCATCGGATGCCGTCGTCTTCGGTGGCAGCGAGATCTCGTCCGGGTTGGTGATGACGTCGAGCAGGACCGGGCCGGGATGCGTGAGGGCGTCCCGGACGGCGGCATCGAGGGCCTGGGGATCCTCGATGCGCACGCCGTGCAGGCCGATCGCTGTCGCGACGGCGGCGAGGTCGGGGTTCTCGAGTTGCGTGCCGAACTCCGGCAGACCACCCTGCTCCTGCTCGAGCTTGACCATGCCGAGCCGGCCGTTGTCGAAGACGACGACGACCACCGCGAGCTGGTGACTGACCGCGGTGATCAGGTCGCCGAGCAGCATGGTCAGGCCACCGTCGCCGCAGAAGGCGATCACCTGGCGGTCGCGGTCCAGGGCCTGCGCACCAAGCGCCTGCGGCATCGCGTTGGCCATCGAGCCGAGGTTGTAGGAGCCCACGAGACGGCGGGTGCCGGTCAGCTCCACGAAGCGTGACAGCCAGACGGTCGACATGCCGGTGTCGGTGGTGAAGATCGCGTCCTGCGCTGCGTGCGCGTGGATGGCGGCGGCCACGGCCTCGGGGCGGATCCGCGCCTCGGGGTTGTCGAGCTTCGCGCGCACCCGGCCAACGATGCCCTTGTGGTCGTAGTCGGGGTCGGTCAGCGCGAGCTGACGGTCACGCCAGTCCCGGAAGTGCTCGGTGGAGTCCTCCAGATGGCTGCGGTCGGGCTTGGCCGCCACGTGCTCCAGCAGCGCGGCGACGGTGAGGCCGGCGTCGCCGACGACACCGAGGTCGACGGCGGTGCGGCGGCCGATGTGCGCACCGCGGTCGTCGACCTGGATCACGACCTTGCCGGTCGGGTACCAGCCGGGATACGGGAAGTCGGTGCCCAGCATCAGCAGCAGCTCCGCGCCCTCCATCGCCCGCCGCGACGCGGGGTTGCCGATCAGACCGCTCTGGCCGACCTGGAACGGGTTGTCGCGCTCGAGGCCCTCCTTGGCCTTGAGCGTGAGGACCATCGGAGCCGACAGCCGGTCCGCCAGTGCCAGCACGTCGTCGCGGGCATCGCGAGCGCCAATGCCGACGAGCATCGCCACCGTCCCCGCGGCGTCGATGCGCCCGGCGGCTTCGGCGACGACGGCCGGATCGGGAACGACGCGGCCGGGACCGCTCACGAACCGCGCAGCCGCGGCGTGCTTGGGCATCTCCATCGACCCGACGTCGCCCGGGAGGCTGAGCACGGAGACGGCGCGCTGCACGAGCGATGTCTGCACGGCGCGCTCGAGCAGGCCGGGCATCTGCTCCGGGCTCGTGATCGTGTGGCGGAAGGCGGCGACGTCCGCGAACAGGGCGTCGTTGTCGACCTCTTGGAAGAAGTCGGTGCCCATGTGCGCCAGCGGGACCTGGCCGCACAGGGCGAGCACGGGAGCGTGGGACTTCTTGGCGTCGTAGAGCCCGTTGAGCAGGTGGATCGAGCCGGGGCCGACGGTGCCCATGCAGACGGCGAGCGTGCCGGTCAGCTGGGCCTGGGCGGAGGCCGCGAACGCTCCCGCCTCCTCGTGGCGGACGCCGATCCACTCGATGCCCTCCGTGCGCCGGATGGCGTCGGTGACGGGATTCAAGGCATCGCCGACCACACCCCAGACGTGGCGGACGCTCTGCTCGACGAGCGCGTGGACGATGACTTCGGCGACCGTGCTCATCGCGCGGCCGCGAAGGAATCGGGGTCGGCGCGGGCCCAGTCGGCCGCCCAGGCCTCGGGCGCCTCGTCGAGCAGCTGGCCCGGTTCGAGCCATTCGTAGAGGTCGGCGTAGTTCATCGTGGTGTGCTGGTCGACCCGGCGCACGACATGGCGCGGCTCGAGCTTGGCGGGATCGTCGATGCCCATCGACGCCATGATGCGCGTCGCCTCGGCCACCGCCGCCGCCTGGTAGCGCTGCACGCGCTCGGTCTTGGAGGGTACGTCGAGCGCGCGTGCCCGCTTGGGATCCTGCGTTGCGACCCCGACCGGGCAGGTGTTCAGGTGGCACTCTTGGGACTGGATGCAGCCGACGGCCATCATCATCGCGCGAGCGGCGTTGGTGTAGTCGGCGCCCTGCGCGAGCCGCTTGACGATGTCGCTGCCCGTCGCCACCTTGCCGCTCGCCCCGACACGGATGCGGTCGCGCAACCCCGATCCGACCAGCGCATTGTGCACGATCATCAGTCCCTCGGTGAGCGGCGTGCCGACGTTGTCGGCATATTCCATCGGGGCGGCGCCGGTGCCGCCCTCGGCGCCGTCGACGATGATGAAATCGGGCGTGGTGCCCTCATCGACCATCGCCTTGCAGATCGCGAGCACCTCGTGCCGGGTGCCGACGCACAGCTTGAAGCCCGCGGGCTTGCCGCCCGCCAGCTCGCGCATCCGGGCAATGAAGCGGACCAGCTCCCGCGGCGTCGAGAACACGCGATGGGCCGGCGGGCTCACGCAGGACTCGCCCGCCTCCACGCCGCGCGCCGCGGCGATCTCCGCGGTGACCTTGCTGCCGGGCAACTGCCCGCCGATGCCGGGCTTGGCGCCCTGGCTGAGCTTCAGCGACACGCACTTGACGTGTCGGTGCGCCGCCTTGTCGCGAAACATCTCGGCGTCGAAACCGCCGTCGTCGGTGCGGGCGCCGAAGTAGCCGCTGCCGAGCTCCCATACGAGATCGCCGCCGCCCTCGAGGTGGTAGTCGGTCAGCCCGCCCTCGCCGGTGTCGTGCGCGAAGCCACCCGCCGCGGCGCCCTGATTGAGCGCACGCAGCGCCGCACCCGACAGCGCGCCGAAGCTCATGGCCGACACGTTGAGCAGCGCCATGTCGTACGGCTGCGTGCAGTCCGGCCCGCCCACGCGCACCAACGGCGGCGTTTCAGGCGCCTCGAGCGGTGCGGTGCTGTGCAAGAGCCACTCGTACCCCGCAACGGTGACGTCGCGCTCGGTGCCGAACGCCTGCTCGTCCTTCATCCCCTTGGCGCGCTGATAGATCGACGTGCGGGTGTCGCGGTCGTAGGGCCGCCCATCGAAGTTGCGCTCGATGAAGTACTGCTGAAGCTCCGGTCGCAATGCCTCCAGTGCGAAGCGCATGTGGCCCAGGATCGGATAGTTGCGCAGGATGCTGTGCTTGCGCTGGACGAGGTCGTAGACCCCGATCGCCACCAGCGCGCCGAGCAGCACGGCCACGATCACCCAGCCCACCGACCCACTGAGGACGGCGGCGACGATCGCGGCGGCGAGCAGCAGCGCAGACAGGGCGAACGCGAGGAACCTCACGAGAGGATGCAGTACCCAGGCGCGGCCTGCTGTAGCGCATCAAGCCGGAGGAAGTGCCCCGTCTCCGGGCAGTCGCGGCGACGGCCTCGCCGTCGCGGAGGCTGCAGCGCCGGCGCTCGTACACGAGCGACACCGAGCGATGGGTCATTCGCGAACCCCCCAGGCGCTTAGCGGATCCGCGGCGCTGTGGTCGACCGACCGGACGGCGTCGACCCGCCGCCTAATCGGGAGGCCTGAGGACCTGCCCGACGCTCCCGTCGGCGTAGACGGTGGCGCTGACGAGCTCGAATCGCTGCGGCTCGGGCAGGCCGTGCATGAGTGAGATGCCGCTGCCGAGTGCCACGGGATGAACGGTCAGCCGGTACTCGTCGACCAGGCGCGCCCGGATGAGGCTGTGGGCGATGTGCCCGCCGCCGAACACCACGATGTCCCGGCCGGGCTCACCTTTGAGGCGGGGGATCTCCTCCTCGAGCGGGCTCTCGTTGAGCCGCGCGTTGTCCCAGTCGACCGCGTCCAGGCTTTCAGAGAAGACGACCTTCGGCAGGCCGTCCATGAGCCTACCCATCGGGCTCGTGGTGCCAGGCCACGCTCGCACCATGTCCTCGTAGGCTCCGCGCCCGATGACGATCAGACCGATCTGCCCGAGCATCTCGAGGTTCGCGTGGTGACGGGTGTCGCCGTGGTCGACGGCGTGCTCGTCGCGGGGCGTCAGCCAGTCGATGACCCCGTCGTCACGGGCCACGAACCCGTCGAGCGAGACCGACATGTGCAGGATCAGTCGCCGCTGCGGTTCGGCGCTCATGCGGTCACCCGGTAGCGGAGGTGGGTCACGCCGGGGGCGTCCACAACGCGGGTCAGCTCGAGATCGACGGGATCCGCACCGAGGCGCTCGAAGAGCCGGCGCCCCTCGCCGAGCAGCACCGGGACGAGGTGGATCTCCAGCTCGTCGAGCACCCGCGCGCGCAGGCAGGATTGCGCGAGGTCGGCGCCGTGGACCAGGACGTTCGCATCGCCGGCGGCTGCCTTCGCCTGGCGCATCGAGCTCTCGACGCCGTCCGTCACGTAGTGGACGAGCTCGCAAGCGGGCGCGGGCGGCTCGCCGCGCGTCGGGACGAAGATCGGGACGCCGTGGTGGTCGCCGTCCCAGTGGCCGGCGTGGTCGAAGGTGCGGCGTCCGACCACCACCGCCCCCGTCGCCATGAGCTCGTCGAAGACCTGCGCGCTCGCGCCGGCCGGCCGGAACCCGGACGGACCCTCGCCGTGCCACTCGCCGAGCCAGTCGTGCAGCCTTTCCCCGCCGATCCCGAGACCGTGCTCGGCGTCGTCGCCCGGCCCGGCTATGAACCCGTCAACCGACATCGACATGTAGAGAACCGAGGTGGACATCGAGCTCCTCTCGCTCAGGGGTCACGCTCAAGGACGTCCTCGAGCCGGTCGAAGGCGTGCGGGACGCCGATGGTGTGCTCGTCGCGCAGCTCCGCGGTCTGGAAGCCGGTCTGGCTCATGGTCATGAGCGTGCCCTGAGCGTGGGACTCGAACGTGAACTCCAAGGTCGTCTCGAAGCTCGAGCCGTCCAGCCTGGTTTCCTTGGTGGTCATGAGGATCCGGCGCGGGGGCTCGATGGCCTGGAATTCGTGGCGGTGGCGGTAGAGCTCGGCGCGCGAGGGCCCGAACGCGATCGACCAGACACCGCCAACCCGCAGGTCGCACTCGGACGCGACGATCCAGCCAGGCGTGTCCTTGCCGTAGAATTCGCGCTGACCCTCGGGATCGGTGAAGGTGGCGAAGACCCGCTCGGGCGGTACCGCGATCACCCGCTCGAAGCGCAGATCGAGGCTCATCGCTGCGTCCGCTCGACGTAGCGCTCGAAGCGGTCGAGGCGCTCGTCCCACGCCTGCCGGTATGCCTCGATCCACTCTGCCGCCTGGCCGAGGCCCGCCGAGCCCAGCCGGCAGTGGCGCGACCGGCCGACCTTCTCGGTGACGACGAGGTCGGCGCGCTCGAGGATCCCGACGTGCTTCTTGACGCCGTTGAGCGTCAGGTCATACGACCGCGCCAGGTCGCTGATCGTCGCCGGGCCGCCGCTGAGGCGCTCGAGGATGCCGCGACGCGTCGGATCGGACAACGCGAAGAACGCACCGTCGAGAGTGACTGACAATGCACCGATCGGTGCACTATACCAGCGGGACGGGTTCGCTGTGCACCTCTACGGCGTCGACGAACGGAAACTCGAAACGGTCGCCGACCGCCGTCCCACGAGCCTGAGCGCGGCGACCGCCGCTTCTAATGCCACGCTCGAGCCCCGACGACACGTGCCGGAAGGGCAAAACCACGTCTTCATCTCGACTACCGCTCGTCTGACATCACGTTCCGCGAGCCGATCCGCTTGCGGGGCACCCGCGAACCGGTGAGGCGTCAGTAGGCGTAGAGCTCGACGCGATATCCGTCGGGGTCGGCGACCTGGACGCGTACGAACATGCCGTCGTCCTGCCATTCCGTCTCAGGCACACCGGCGGCGCTGAAACGCTCGCGCGCCGCCCGCACGGCCTTCTCGTCCGTTAGCCGGAAGCCGAAATGGTTGGTGCGCGGAAGCTGTGCGGCGACCGGCTCGCCCTGCGACAGCGCCAGCTCAGAGCCATCGTCGGACGCGAGGATCAGCAGGTGCTCGTCGTCGTGAACCCGGTTGGTCAGACCAAAGTGCTCGGCGTAGAAGGCAGCCGAGCGAGATCGGTCGCTGACAGTGAGGGCGACATGGTTCAGCGGCACCATCGCGATGATTGCATCTCCGCCTTGTGCGCACACGAATGATGCCGGAGCGCAAGCCAGGGCTGTCGCGGTAGAGGAACCCCACCGGCACACGCAACACCTCGGCCGGCCGAGGGCGAAGTCCAGCGACTACGGGACAATTGGCGTCCCGTAAGTCCGGTTCGGTGATCTGTCGCGATGAGCGAACGAGTCCGACTTCTGGAGCAGTTCCTGCGTGGCCGCCGAGCCCGCGGGCTGCGCGGCCTGCGGTTGGGATCAGTGACCACGAAGGACCTGAAGACGCGATCGCCCGGGTGCTCGACGGTCCGTGGCAGCGCTGCACCGTCAGTTTCGTGCGCAACGTGTATGGCCACTGCCGCTCCGCCTCTTCAGTCGAACGCGGTTACGAGGCGCTCGAGGAGACGCACAGGGTGGTGTAGTCGTCCTGCGGGAGGGCGGCAGCCACTTCCTGTCGGATGCTGTCCACGATCGACGTGAGCACCGCGTGTTCGCTCCTGCCGTCTGGGGTGAGGCCAAGGGTGCCGTGGCGCAGAACCGCAACGGCCTCATCGACCTCCGACTGCCACGAGCTGGTGGTCACCGGTCGGCAAGCCCGCGACGCCGTCGGCCGGGGTGAAGTCAGCGGCGCGGACAAATGCCTGCGTCGCGTCCTCGCACTGGCGGGTGACGCGCTCGCCGACCTGCGGCGCATCGTCAGTGCCGAGCGGGCTCCCGC
This sequence comes from Solirubrobacterales bacterium, assembly GCA_038318085.1. Taxonomy (GTDB): domain Bacteria; phylum Actinomycetota; class Thermoleophilia; order Solirubrobacterales; family Solirubrobacteraceae; genus DATLGB01. The sequence goes on along the minus strand of JBBQBV010000165.1, from coordinate 207 downwards.
TGCCCTGGACGTGTCGGCTTCGATCCGACCCCGCACAAGGCGGCCGCGGTCGTTGCCTGGGCGATCGTCCTGGGTCCGTACCTCGCCATCGCGGTCGCCGCGGGGGGGGGGGGGGGGGCAGCGTGTTACCCCGGGCCAACGGGGGGGCCGGGGGGGGGGTGGCGGTTCAGCGACGTAACCAAAACCGGGCCTCGGGCCCCGCCACCC
>JBBQBV010000164.1:0-7488 GCA_038318085.1 Solirubrobacterales bacterium | reverse complement strand
GTGACCGTTGTGCACGACAGCGTTCTCGACGATGCGGTTGGCGCGCGCGTCGAAGCTGGCGACCCCGTAGTCGGCGTTGTTCTTGAACGTGTTGTGAGAGACCAGCGCGTTGGTGTCGGGCAACCGGATCCCGTCACCGTCAAACGGCACCGCGAACCCGTTGTTCTCGACCACGTTGTCGCGGATGACGGCGTCGACATTGCCGACGACCGAGATACCGGCGTCGGCGCTCCCGCGAACCACGTTTCCCAGCACCCGGTTGCGATACAGCGCCGCATCAGGGGCGGATGGAACGTCGATCACGGGGTTGAGGATGATGCCCACACCGGTCCCCGGCTGGGCCGCGGGCATGCTGGAGCCCCTGGCGGCACCGACCTCGTTGCCGGCGATGGTGTTCTCGTCCGAGCCCGCTCCGAGCACCCCGATGTTGTCGTAGATCCCGTTGGCACGCACCACGTTGCGCTCGATGTGATTGCCCGCCGAGTCAAAGACGACGATCCCGTCGCCAAGCTCGGCCGTGAACTCGGGGGGATGGACGAGGTCGGGGTTTGCCGAGGAGACGTTCTCGCGCACGACGAGCCCGGTCAGGGTGTTGGCCGATCCCTTGTTGATGACGACACCGGCATCGAACCCGGTCACCGTGCCGTTTCTCACCGTGACCCCGGACCGCGCGGCGAGACGGATACCGCTGGCGTTGCCCGCGGCCGTCTGGGTGCGCGCCCCGCGCACCGTATGCCCGCCCAGATCGAGCGTGATGTCGCTCGCCCGGACGATGAGCCCATCTTCGGGACACGGACCGACATCAGCGGTGAGCGTGGTCGAGTGGGTGATCACCTGACCACAGCTCACCGTGGCCGCCGTTGCCGACCGCGCCGCGGGGGTACCGAGCATCCCCGCCACCAACGCCGAACTCGCGAGGATCACACTGCGAGAACGCCTCAAAGCCCGCTCGCGTCGTCTGAGGACATGGGGGAGAACCTCTACTCCTCGCCGCCCGGCCGGTCAATAAGTGCATTTGACATCTACCAGAGCCCCAGCTACGACACGAGGCAGAACACGAAGCCGTCGTGGCCCTTGAGGCCGACGGTCTGCAGGCCGGTCGCGTCGACCCGCGGGTCGGCGGCGACGAGGTCGTAGAAGCGGCGCACGCCGCGCACGCTCGGATCGTCGGTTTCGGCGTCGAGCACCGCTCCGGCGCGCACGGTGTTGTCGCCGATGATGATCGTGCCGGGGCGTGAGCGCTCCAGCGCCGCCTGGAAGTACTCCGGCATCCGCGCCTTGTCGGCGTCGATGAAGATCAGGTCGAACGGGCCGCGGACCTGCGGGAGCGACTCGAGCGCCGGGCCGACGAGGATCTCAACGCGGTCGGCCACGCCGGCGCGCGCGAGGTTCTCGCGGGCGGCCGCGGCGTTGTCGGGATCGATCTCGAGCGTGACCAGCTCGCCGTCCGCCGGCAGCGCCCGGGCGAACCAGATCGCGCTGTAGCCGACGAGGGTCCCGAGCTCGAGCACGCGGCGGGCGCCGATCGAGCGGGCGAGCAGGTGCAGGAACTTGCCCTGCGCCGGGGAGACCGCGATCCCGCCCGCGGTGGACGCGAGCGCGTCGTCCTCGCCGACCAGCCGGTCGTTGATGTAGCGGTCGACTTCTTCATAGCGGTCGGTCATGCAGGCCTCGCGAGGATGGTGGGTTCAAAGCCGTCAGGTGCCCGCAGGCGGAAGAACTCGATCCGCTCGAGCGACAGGTCGTCCTCGAGGCGTACGGTCTCGACGTCGAAGCCGGCCTGGCGCAGGCGGCCGAGGTAGTCGGGCCCGTAGCGGCGCACGTGGTCGGCCTGGCCGAAGCGCCGGCGGCGCTGGTCGGGGTCTGAGACGGCGGGGTCCTCGTCCGTGCGGTCGGAGGTGATCGGCGCGTTGAGGACCGCCCAGCCGTTCGGCGCGAGCACACGGCGCAGCTCGCGCAGCGCGGCCCGGTCGTCGGGCACGTGCTCGAGCACGTGCATGCAGATCACGGCGTCAAAGCTCGCGTCGGCGAAGCCCGTGAGGTCGGTGACGTCGAGCGCGACGTCACCGGGCTGCGGGTGCAGGTCCCCCCGGACGACGACGGCGTCCGCCGGGAGCAGCCGCGTCACCGACGGCTCGGGCGCGACGTGCAGGACGCGCATGCCCGGCCGCAGCAGCCCCGGCCGCTGCCGCAGCGCGAGGGCGAGTGCGCGGTGGCGCTCCAGGCTTCCGCAGGTCCAGCACACGCGGTTCGGCGTGTCGCGGGGCCCGGGGCGCAGGCGGCGGAAGGAGCGCCCGCAGACCGGGCAGCCCACCTGGCTGCCCAGCGCCATCACCAGCCGTTCCCCGTGCACCGCCACACCGTAGGACGCGCGGATCCGTCCGCCCCGAGCCGTACGGTCGCGGCGTGACCTCCCTGCCCACGTGCCCGGGGTGCGGCTCGGACCTTGTGCAGCCGCTGCGCCGGCAGCACCGCAAAAGCGGCGAGCTGCTCGTCGAGCTGCGCTGCCCGGAGTGCTTCGTGGTCATGCAGGCCTGTCACAACGCGAAGGAGATGCAGGAGCTCGACCGCCAGCAGTCGGCGTCGCGCGAGCTGATCGTCGCCGCGTACGAGCGCTGCGTCGCCGAGAGCATGGAGGCGGCGGCGGACAACCTGCGCGAGGCGTTCGCCCGCGACCTCGTCGGGCCGGACGACTTCCGCAGGCCGCGCGCCGCCTAGACCTCAAGCGATGCGGACAGGGCCTTGACGGGCCGGGCGGGCGCGCCGGCCAGCAGCCAGCCGGCCGGATGCTCGCCCGCGCCGACCACGGCGCCGGAGGCGATCACGGCGTTGTCGCCCACGGCGGCGCCGCGGAGGATCACGGCGTTGGCGCTGACGAGCACGTTGCGGCCGAGCCGGACCGGCTCCACGCGCAGCGGCTGGCGCAGGTAGTGGGTGTCCGAGCCGTCGTGGGTGTGGTCGGAGTCGGTGATCGTCACGCGCTCGCCGAGACCGACGAAGTCCCCGATCTCGATGCGCTCGGTGCAGGCGAGGACGTCGCCGAAGGAGACGGTGACCTCCTGGCCCAACCGCAGGACCCCGGCCGACTTCAGCACCGCGCCGTCGCGCACATGGGTGTGGGGGCCGAGCGCGACCGTCCCGGAACGCAGCTGCAGGCGGACGCCGCGCTGGAGGTAGGCGCCGTCGGCGAGCTCGAGCCGGTTGGTGCCGCCCGCCCAGACGTCGATCTGCGTGCAGCGGCCCAGCGAGACGCCGGCCCCCAGCCGCAGGGTGGTCGTCGCGTCGCCGTCGCCGAGCGCCTCCACGCAGAGGTGCGGGAAGCCGTCCAGCCGCGCGCCGTGCGGCGCGTCGACGATCAGCCGGGCGCCGCGGCGGCGCAGCTGCACGCGCAGCAGCGCCACCCAGACGGCGAAGGCGAGGCGGTGGCGGAGCGCGTTGGCGGTGGTGATCATCGGTTGCGGCGCAGTCTGCCCGAGTCCCGCGCCCACAGGCCGAGCACGTCGAGCAGGCCGTAGGCCGAGGGGTCGCGGGCGAGCATGGCGAGGCGGCCCGCCACGAGCTCGCGCGGCCCCGGCGCCGGGAAGCTGCCGGGCCAGCGCTCCTCGAGCCAGCGCATGCCGGCCCCGTGGCGGTGCAGCTGGCGCAGCAGCTCGCCGAGACGCGCGCGGTTGCGGTGGCGCACGAGCGCCGCCGGGCGCTCCTCGAGCCTCCACCCCGCCGCGGCCAGTCGCCAGCACAGGTCGGCGTCGCCGCCGGAGCGGATCGGCTCCGGCCAGCCGCCGACCGCCTCGAAGGCCGACCGCCGCACGGCGCAGTTGGCCGTCTGGGCGTAGGGGCACGGATGGGCGAGCGTCGTGGCCTGGTCGAGCTTGCGCCGGTCGGCGACGTAGCGCGCGACGAGCGTGTCCTCCACCACCGCGTCCTCGATGCCGCCGGCCAGCACGCCGACGTCGTCGCCCGGCACCGGGTCGAAGTAGGCGTCGAGCAGGTCCGGGACGGGGACCGTGTCGGCGTCGACGAACACGAGCCACTCGCCGCGCGCCCGGCGAGCCGCTCCGTCGCGGGCGTGGTAGGAGGACGGGGGCCCGGGATTGTTGTCGGCCAGCAGCAGCTCGTCGCCGTCGCGCAGGTGTAACCCCGCGAACGAGGGCGCCGGCCCGACGAAGGGGCAGATGACGGAGACCGGCGGCCGCACGCCGGGCCGGGCCGCGACCGGGCTACCCGCCGGCGACGGCTGGCAGGATCGTGAGCTCGGCGCCGTCGGGCACCGGCGTGTCGAGGCCGTCGAGGAAGCGGATGTCCTCGCCGGAGAGGTAGATGTTCACGAAGCGCCGCAGGCCGCCGTCCTCGCCGGAGATGCGCGCGCGCAGGTCTGCGTGCTCGGCGTACAGCGAGTCCAGCACCTCGGCGACCGTCCCGCCCTCGGCGGTCGCCTCCGACGCGCCGCCGGTGACGGCGCGCAGCTGGGTCGGGATCTTGACGGTGACGGCCATCTAGGCGGCGATGGTAGCGCCCGCGACGGCCGCGTCGAAGGCATCGCTGGTGGGCGCGATCTGCGAGACCTCGAAGGTCCCGCGCACGACGTCGAGCGTCTTGAGGCCGTCGCCGGTGATCAGCAGCACGACGCGCTCCTGCGGTCCGATGTCCCCGCGCGCGGCGAGCTTTGCGAGCGTCGCGGTCGTCACGCCGCCGGCGGTCTCGGTGAAGATGCCGGTCGTCTCGGCCAGCAGGCGCACGCCGGCACGGATCTCGTCGTCGCTGACGGCGTCGATGCTGCCGCCGGAGCGCCGGGCGAGGTCGATCGCGTACGGCCCGTCGGCCGGGTTGCCGATGGCGAGCGACTTCGCGATCGTGTCCGGCCGCACAGGGGTGCAGAAGTCCTGGCCGGCGGCGTAGGCCTGCGCCACCGGCGAGCAGCCCGTCGCCTGGGCGCCGTTGAAGACCGGCGCGGCGCCGCTCACGAGACCTGCGGTGGTGAACTCCTCGAAGGCGCGGCCGACCTTGGTGAACAGCGAGCCGGAGGCGATCGGGCCGACGATGCGGTCGGGGGACTCCCAGCCGAGCTGCTCGATGATCTCGTAGCCGAGGGTCTTCGAGCCCTCGGCGTAGTACGGGCGCATGTTGATGTTCACGAACGCCCAGCCGTCGCGGTCGCCGGAGAGCTCGGTGCACAGGCGGTTGACGTCGTCGTAGTTGCCGTCGACGGCGATCACGTTGGTCCCGTAGGCGCCCGTCGCGAGGATCTTCTCCTGCTCAAGGTCGGCGGGGATGAAGACGTAGGACGGCAGCCCGGCGGCGGCCGCGTGGGCGGCGACGGCGTTGGCCAGGTTGCCCGTGGAGGCGCAGGCCAGGGTCTCGAAGCCGAGCTCGAGGGCGCGGGCGATGGCGACGGCGACGACGCGATCCTTGAAGGAGTGCGTCGGGTTGGCCGTCTCGTTCTTCACCCAGACCTCGTTGAGGCCGAGGTGCGCGGCGAGGCGGTCGGCACGCTGCAGCGGCGTGAAGCCGGTGTGCAGCGAGCTCGCCCCCGGCCCGTGCTCGAGCGGGAGGAAGTCGGCGTAGCGCCAGAGGCTCAGCGGGCCCGCCTGGATCCGGCGCCTGAGCTCGGCGGCGTCGGCGCCGGGGGCGCTGTAGGCGACCTCAAGCGGGCCGAAGCAGCGCTCGCACACGTAGCGGGCTTCGAGGGCGTACGCGGTGTCACATTCCTTGCACTTCAGGGCATCGGCCGGCATGGGTGGTGTCTCGTCCTTCCGCCCGGTGTGCGGTAGGAGCCCGTGCCGTGAGGAGAGAAGCCCCGACCGCATCTCCCGGGCACTATGTGGGTGCCTGTTGGAGTTGCCACCTTTCCTCGCAGTGCACGGTGCACTGCCAGGTGGTTGGCGGGGTTTCGTCGGGCCAATCCCTCCACCCCTCTTGATGCGAATCGAACGACACGCTACCAGGTAGACTTCCCGTCGTGCCGCTGCCCACCCTCGACGACCCCCTGAGTCGCCATGCCGAGCCTCCCGAAGCCTCGCATCGGCCGGCGACTGCGGTCGTCCGCAGCGCCTGAGCTCACCGGCCAGCGGCCGGAGCAACCGCGCGTCGAGGTCGTCGAGTCCGACGGCCTGCGCTGGATCAACATCGAGCGTCCGCGCCCGGTCGACCAGGCGTGGCTCGAGGAGCGCTTCGACTTCCATCCCCTCGACTACGAGGACGTCTTCTCGCGCAACCAGCGCCCGAAGGTCGACGAGTACGACGACTACCTGTTCGTGGTGCTGCACTTCCCGGCGTTCGACAAGACCGTCGGCCGTCTCAATGCCGCCGAGCTCGACATCTTCATCGGCCCGGACTTCGTCGTCACGCTGCCCAACGAGGCGATGGCGCCCGTCGAGTACCTGTTCGAGCGCTGCCGCACGCGCGAGGACGTCCGTGACTCGATCTTCGCGAAAGGGCCCGGTTACCTGCTCTACAAGGTGGTCGACGACTGCGTCGACGCCTCCTTCCCGATGCTCGGCAAGATGGGCCACAAGCTCGAGCGCCTCGAGGAGGACATCTTCGAGGGACGCAACACCGAGACCGTGCGCGACATCTCCAACGTCAAGCAGGAGATCATCAACTTCCGCAAGATCATCCGGCCCCAGCGTGCCGCCCTCGGCGACCTCGAGCGCACCAAGCGCTACATCCCGGACGATCTCGAGGTCTACTTCGACGACATCAACGACGCCAACGAGCGCGTCTGGGACATGCTCGAGAACTTCAAGGAGGTCGTCGAGGGCCTGGAGTCGACCAACGAGTCGGTGATCTCCCACGGCCTCAACGACGTCCTGCGCGTGCTCACCGCGTTCAGTGTGATCCTGCTGCCGCTGACGCTGATCGCGTCGATCTGGGGCATGAACGTGGACGTCCCCGGCCGCGGCTCGATCGAAGCGTTCTGGCTGATCATCGGCGTGATGGTGATCGTGCTCGGCGGCATGCTCGCGGTGTTCCGCCGGCGCGGCTGGCTTTGAGCCTGAGGCCCCCACTGGACCGCCGCGCGGCGCAACCCGACATCGCTCCGTAAACGCTGGCGCGACGCGCACCGCGGCGTTAGGCTGCGCTCATGCTCAAGCTGTTGCGCCTCGTGATCCTCGCTGTCATCACGGTGCTGCTCGTAGAGGTCGTCGTCGCGATCGCCTCCGGAGCGACGGGCGCGCTGGAGAAGGCCGTCACCGTGGCCTTCGGACTCGTGCTGGTCCTGGCGGCTTCGCGCGCGCGGCGCCTGGGCGCGCCGAGGCAGCGCCAGGCCTCGTCGTAGCTCCGCCGTACGCCCTGCAACCGCCGCTGGGCCCCGGTGTAGTCTCGCCGCGATGCCCGCCGCCACGCCGATCGCCTCCTTCGAGCGCCTCGGGGAAGCCTTTCCGCTGACCGTCGACGCCGAGCGCAAGCGGATGCTCGTGATCGCCAATCCTTACGCGACGACGGTGTCCGACCGGCTGAGGAACCTCGTCGTCTATGCCCTTCAGGGGC
>JBBQBV010000163.1:0-7509 GCA_038318085.1 Solirubrobacterales bacterium | reverse complement strand
TCGCGCAGCGGCTCGCGGTCTGAGAACGCCAGCTCCACGCGCTGCGGGTGCTGGGCGAGGCGCTCGAGGGCATCTCCGAGCGGATCGCCCGGGTCGCGGGGTCGGCGGCGGCGCAGCTGTGCCGCGAGGATCCAGCGCAGGACGTCCCGCAACCGGGCGAGCGGGCGCTCCGCGCCGAGCAGCAGCCTCATGCCGGAAGGCGTGAGCACGCTCAGGGCGCGCCGCAGCTCGCGGCGCGAGGCGGCGTCGCCGTCCCAGAAGAGCAGGCGCGGGTTGAGCAGGACGGCGCAGCGCACGCGCTCGTCCTGCAGCGCGCTCTGAAAGGCCCAGTAGGCGCCCGAGCACAGGCCGGCCAGCAGGAAGTTCGGCGCGAAGCCGTCGGCCTCGAGGCGGTCAAGGACGCCCAGCACCTGGCGGGTGAGCGCGGGGACGTACAGGCCCTCGTCCTCGGCGTAGGACGCCGTGTCGCCGTCCGCTTCCCCGATGCCCTCGACGTCCAGCCGCAGCGTCGGGACGCCCCGCGCCGCCCAGCGCCGTGCGGTCTCGGTCCACAGGCGGTTCGGGCCGATGTGGCGCACGGCCCCCGCGTTGAGCAGGACGGCGGTGCCCGGCGCGCTCGGACCGCCGGCGGGTTCCGTGAGGATCCCGAAGAGCCGGGGGTCGCGGAGGTCGAGGATCCGCTCCCGCACGCGCACGCCCGCGATGTCGAGCTCGGCATGACCAGGTGCGGCGTGGGATGGGGGCGCCCCGGCGGCCGTGGCGGGCGCAGCGCGGAGCCAGGCGCTCACACGGGAGATGGCGTCCGCGGGCGTCACGGAGGACTGCGGGCCGGCGAGCGCCGCGCCCCAGCCCCTCCCGGGATCGGTCTGCACCGCGACGCCGGCGTCCGCGAGCGCCGCGACGAGCGCGTCGTCCGGCCCGACGCCGTCGCGCCCGAGCACGAGCGCGCGCGCGGGGGCGGGCGCGCGACCGCGGAGCAGCGCGGCGGCGTCCAGCGCTCCGATGGCGCGTGCGGTCTCGGCGGCGAGGACGTGCCCGCCCGCCCGCAGCTCGCCCTCCGGCGCCTCGCCTTGCGCCTCGCCCGTCTGGAAGAGCTCCAGGCGCCCGAAGGCCTTGAGCTCGCGCAGCACCGCGCGCCCGCGCGCCGGGACGCCCCAGAGCACGAGGTCGTCCACGACCGCCCCCGCCGCCAGCGCGCTCAGGGCCACGAGGCCGCCCAGGCCGATGCCGGCAACCGCCAGCCGCTCGGCGCCGCCCGAGCCGCGCAGCCAGCGCGACGCCTCCGCCACGGCCGCCGACCACGCACCGAGCAGGTCGGCGTCGCGTGGCGAGCCGCCGGAGTCGCCCGTACCCGGCAGGTCGATGCGCAAGGCCGCGTGACCCTCGCGCGCGAGCGCGGCGGCCCAATCGCGCCGGGGGCGGTACGAGCTCTGCTCGTCCCAGCCGAAGGGGGGCACGAGCAGCAGGCCGAGGCCGCTGGCCGGCGCCTGTGGCGCGTGGAAGAACCCCAGCACCGGCTCCCGGCCGTCGAGATAGACGGCGGTCACGCCCACAGGTCGATCCCTCCGTCGAGGTTGCGGGCGGTCAGCGTTGCGCGCTTGACCTCGGCCCCCGGCTCCCGCGGGCGCAGGGCGACGACGTGCTCGCGGCCGGGCTCGACGAGAAAGCCGTCCTCGGCGGCGTCGAAGCCCTCCGCGTGCACGCGGGCGCCGACCAGGGCACGGCGGCTGCGCACGCGCAGGCTGCCGTCGCGCAGCTCGGCGTCCAGGCCGAGCGCCGTCGCGGGCGCGCCCTGAGCCGAGCGTCCGGCCGGGAAGGCCTCGGCCTGCCCGAGCCGTCCGCCGTCCGCGGCGTGCAGCTCCGCCACCACCAGGTCGTGGGCCGGGGGGCCGAAGCGGTAGGCGTACGAGGCGTCCACCCAGCGCCCGAGCAGCTCCTCGACGTCGCCCGTCCAGCTCCCGCGCCCCGCGACCTCCAGGCCGCGCGATCCCTCCCCGACCAGGTGCTCGTGGTCGCGGTAGAGCGCCACGCGCACGGTGGCGGCCAGCGCTCGCGGCCGGTCGTTGGCGACGTGCACGGCCATCCCGCTCGTGCCCTCGTCGGTCATCCACACCGCGACGGGCGCCAGGACGCGTCGCAGGGCGCCGAGCACGGCCTTGGGCCGGCCGCGGTGGTCCAGCAGTCCCCATCCGGCGCCCGGGACGAGGTCGCGCAGCCAGAGGACGAGCGCGCCCGCGCACGGCGACCCCGCCCGTCGCCACTCCCCGAAGACGGCGGCCATCACCTCGCCGGACACGGCGCGCGAGAGCGCCAGCCAGCGCTCGGGGTCGCAGGCGAGCAGCTCCGCGGACCCAACGCCGTAGAGCTCGCGCAGGTAGTGGTCCCGGACCGCGTCGAAGTCCCAGTCGGCCCCGAGGTCGCGCTGCACCCCCGCCTTCCAGGCCGGATCAGCCGGGCTGCGTGCGGGCAGCGCGTCGTCGTCGGGGACGTTGGCAAACCCAAGGCACTCCGACGCGAAGCGCACGCCGGCCGCGCGCGCGTCTGCGAGCGGGCGCCGGTACCCGCCGACGCCGAAGTAGTTGGCGACGCCGCGGTCGGCCCGCAGCGGGCGGGCGCCGCTGCACGGAGCCGAGGGCACGTAGACCGCGTCGATCCCGGCGGCGCGCAGGAGGTCCGGCAGCCGCGCGCCGAAGAACGCTCCGCGCCCCAGCGCCGGGTCCAGGCCGAGCATGGCGACCTGCTGCTCGATCTCGCTGTTGCCGCACACCACGGCCAGGCTCGCGCGTCCGCCGACGACGTCCACCAGCGCATCCACCTCGGCGATGACCTGCGCAGCGAAGGCCTCGTCGGCGAACGGGTAGTCGAGGTTGGCGAACATGAGATCCTGCCAGACGAGCAGCCCGAGCTCGTCGCAGAGGTCGTGGAAGGCGCGCGACTCGTAGGCGCCGGTCCCCGGGATGCGGATGCAGTTCAGGCCCGCGTCGCGCGCCTGCTCGAGCGTCGCGCGCAGCTCGGGCTCCGCGACGGGCGTCCACAGGGCCCCGCGCGCGAAGACCGCCACGCCGTTGACGTGGAGGGCCAGCCCGTCGCGCTCGAGCGACCCGGGGGAGACGAGGTCGCGGAAGCCGACCTGTCGGATCGCGGCCTGCCCGCCGTCGACCTCGATCGTGACCTCGTGCAGCCGGGGCCGGCCGTGGGTGTGCGGCCACCAGCGCTCGGCGCCGGGCATCGGCAGCGCACCGGTCCACCGGCCGCTCGCGCCGGAAAGCGCGCAGCTGTGCTCCCCGCTGCGCGCGACCACGGATCCAGGCGCCCCGTCGACGTCCGCGCGGACGCCGAGCACCCCGTCGCCGTCCTGCGTCAGCCGCGGGCGCAGGGCGAGGCCGAGGACCGGCTCGCCGCACTCCAGCCAGGCCGGCCGCCAGAGGCCGACGACGGGGGGCCCCGGGGCGTAGCCCGGCATCCGGCCGATCAGGGTGGTGCGAAAGAACCGCAGGTTGCCGTCGCCCGCGACCTGCTGTCGCCAGCGGGCGCGCGGCGTGCGCCGCTGCGCCAAGCGGGGGGCGAGCGCGCGGCAGACCACCGCGATCTCGTGCGCGCCGGCGCTCACGGGCACGCGCACCGGCAGCCACATCGACTCGGTCGAGGCGAGGAGCCGTCCATCGACGCGGACCTCGGCCAGCGTGGCGAGGCCCTCGAAGGTCAGCCGGCCGTCGGCCGGCAGCTCGACCGTGGCCCGGAACCACCAGTCGCGGTCGTCCCCGAGCCCGGTCTCCCCCGGACGCCACTGGATCGGCGCGCCGCCCGGGGAGCACGCGGCGGCCTCCCAGCCATCGACTCGGCGGCGCACGTCAGGCGACCAGGCCGTCGAGCGCGCCCATCGCCTCCAGCCACGCCTCGCTCATGTCCGCGAGGATCGGCGCCGGGTCGAAGGTGCGCCGGCGCGCGAGCCGGAAGGACAGGACCTTGCAGCCGTGCACGATGTGCCCGAGTGCCGCGGCCGCGGGCTCGCCGCCGCAGCCCAGGAGCCAGGTGAGGTGGGCAGCGAGGAGCTCGAAGCCCGCGCCGGCCATGCGGACGGTCGCGAACGCGTAGGCGTGGTAGCGCTCGGCGTCGCCCTCGAGCAGCCCGGGGAGATCGCTGGCCAGGCGCGTGCCGAAGCGCTCGAACGGGTTCGTCGCCGGGCGGCGCGCGAGGTGTCCGCTCAGCAGCTCCAGCGCCGCCGAGCGCAGCGCGTCGCCGTCAAGCCCAGCGCCCGCGTCGAAGCGGGCGAGCTCGAGGTAGGGCGGCAGGGTCTCGGGTGCGGCGCCGTCGAGCCGGAAGACGCCGCGGTAGTCGTCGCCCGAGAGCTCGTGCAGGCCCGTGTTGTGCAGGTAGCGCAGGGCCTGCGCCTCGCGGTCGATCGCCTCCACGGCCACGGTCGTCTTGACGTGGGCTCGCCGGTAGTCGGTCGCCGCGGTGTCGGGCAGAAACCACGCGTCGAGCTCCACGAGCACGGTCCGGCCGAGCGCGAGCTGCTCGGCGATCTGGTCGGGGAGCGCGCCCACGGGCTGCATCTCGTGCACGTCGATGCCGAAGAGCCGCTCGAGGTCGCCCGGCGGCGGCTTGAAAAACGTCCACTGGTCGCCCTCGAAGTCCATCCGCACGAGGTGCCCCATGGCTGCGAGCGGCTCGCCGCCGTGAGCGTGCACGAGCTCCACGAGGACATCGGTGTAGCAGTTCGTCTCCGGGTAGCTGCGCCCCTCCCGGTGGATGCTGTGCGGCTCGTAGGTCGCCGGGTCGTGCCCGTGGAGGCTGACGAGGCCGGTGGCGGCCACGCTCACGCGGCCCAGAGCTCCCGCCGGACCTCCGCGGGCCAGGCGGACGGGTCCAGGCCGTGGGCGCGCAGGAGCGCGAGCGACACGCGCTCGAGGCCGAAGCCCAGGCAGGCCGTGTGGGCGACGCCGCCGTCGGCGAGCTCGATCCCGTGCGTGGCGCCGAAATGATCCTGGTGGTAGTTGAAGGAGGCGACCGCGGTCGGGCCGGGGCTCGCGATCGGCACCAGGATCTCGAACTTCAGCGCCTGCTCGCGCTGGCTGGTGGCGAGCATCCGCCCGCGCCGGCCGAAGAACGGGTCGGTCGCGACGTCGAGCTCCGCCTCCAGGCCGATCCTGTGCAGCAGGCCGAGCGCGCGGTCGCGCCACGCGTCGCGCCACTCGGCGACGGCCTCGGGCTCACCGATGCGCACGATCTCGCGCTGGTGGAACATCTGCAGGCGGGCGGGGTCGCCGGACGGCTCGGCCCGGAAGACGTAGGCGCCGCCGGCGTCGACGAGGATGCCGCCGGGCGGCAGAGCGCCGCGCCTGGCGATCGCCGGGTACACCGGGTAGCAGGCGGCCGGGGTGAGCACGAGATCGGACTGCGCCTGCAGGTGGCTCCAGTCCTGCTGGCCCTCCGCGCGCTGCGCGAGCTCCGCGGCCTGCGGCTCGGAGCCGCTGAACCCGAAGACGCTGCCGGCCAGGTGCGGGAAGGAGCGCAGGTAGCCCGAGAGCTCGAGCTGGCGTCGCGGCAGGACGGGCGGGAAGCGCAGCTGCTCGGCGCCGTCGAGCTCGGCATGGCGGGTGATCAGGTCGTCGACGCCCGTTCGGACCGCCTCGAAGGTCGCTGCCCGGCCATAGACGCCGGGCACGTCGCTCTCGATCAGCAGGCCCGCATGGACGAGGTCGGCCAGGAAGCCCTCCTCATCGAGCGTGCCGGGGCGCAGCTGGGCCATGGCGTCAGACGTCCTTGGCGATGAGCAGCAGGCCGGCGTTGGTCGCGTGGATGCGCTCGTTGGCGACCATCAGGCAGGCCGACATGGTGTCGCGCAGGTGCCGGCCCACGCTGAACGGCGTGTCGTTCTTGAAGCCGACGATGCCGGTGACGCCCATGGCGCCCTGGCAGACGCGGGGCGCCTGCTCGGAGGCGGCGATCTTGAGGTTGTTGAAGCGCAGCGCCGCCGCCATCGTCGTCAGCCACTCGCGGCCGGGGTCGTCCATGTGGTCGGCGTAGTCGCGCAGGCCCTGGGCGACCTCGGCGCGCAGCAGCGACAGCTCGCTCATGACCTGCGAGAGCTTGTGCGCGGCCGGCGGGGTAGCCCCCGGCGTGCGCTTGGCCGCGACGCGCACGAAGGCGCGGGCACGGTCGAAGGCGTCCGTGGAGATCCCGAGCCACAGGTGCGACCACAGGATGTGCGAGACCGGCACCATCGACTCCGGGCCGATCTGCGAGAACGGGGCCGGCAGCACCTGCTCGCGATCGAGGGTGGCGGACACCACGTAGCCCGGCGAGCACGTGCCGCGCATGCCGAACGGATCCCAGGTGCCCTGGGGCTCGAGCTCGTGCTGGTCGCGCCGCGTGAGGGCCAGCACCTGGTCGCCGGGCTCGGCCTCCGGGGCGCGGCGCAGCGTCGTGAGCAGGTCGTCGGCGTAGGCTCCGTAGGAGACGGTGGGGGCCTGCTTGGTGAAGGACACGGTGCCGTGCTCGCCCGGCGTCAGGGCCGCGACGGACTTGCCCATGTCGCCGCCCGTGCCCACCTCGGAGGTCACCGACGCCACGAGGCGCTGCTCGGCCGCGAGGCGGCTCAGGTGCTCCTCGAAAAAGCCGGCGTCCTCGGCGTGGCGCGCCATCGTCACGACCTGGATCTGGTGCATGGCGAACACCATCGCGCTGGCGCCGCAGCGGCGGCCGAGCTCGAAACATGCGTCGGCGAGCGCCTGCAGCGACACGCCGCCGCCGCCCAGCCCGGGAGATACGAACGCCGACAGGGCGCGCTCCTCGCGCAGGGCGTCGATCGCCTCGAAGGGGAAGCGGGCACCGGCGTCGACGTCGAGCGCGTGCTCGGAGGCGACCTCGTCGGCGATTCGCCGCACGGCGGCGACGAAGGCCTGGTCGCGGTCCACGGCTTGCAGGGTCACGCCGCCGCCGCTTCCGCGACGAGCTGGTCGAGCGCCGCGGCGATGCTGGCCACAGACTCGAACACGCTGCGCTTGAGCATGGCGTCGGGGAACTCGACGTCGAACTCGTCCTCGAGGGCGAGCATGACCTGCACGCTCGCGTGGGAGGTCATGCCGGCCTGGTAGAGGTCGGTCTCGTCCGCGAGCAGGGTCGGATCGGTGCTCAGGCGAGCGTGCTCGGCGAGGATGCGGTGGATGCGGTCGGTCATGGGGCTCACGGCGGATCGGGGGCGGTCGAACGGGTATCGGCCGGGCTGGCGGATTCCTGAGCGCCGGCGGCGTCGACGGTACCCACCACCACCGCCGAGGCCAGGCCGGCCTCGTGCGTCAGCGAGACTGCGAGCTCGCCGAAGCCGGCCTCGCGCGCGAGCGCGGCGGCCGCTCCGGTGAGGGCGAGGCCGGTCCAGCCCGACGGGTCGCGCCGGACCTCGATCGCCGACCACGGGACACCGCCCCCGCCCGCCCGCAGCGCCTTCAGCGTCGCCTCCTTGGCCGCGAAGCGCGCCGCGAGGCGCTCCGCGTCGGGGCCGCTGGG
>JBBQBV010000162.1:0-7866 GCA_038318085.1 Solirubrobacterales bacterium | reverse complement strand
GCGCTCGCCCGGGGTCAGCTCTCGCACGCTCTGCTGGGCGGCGAGCTGGACGAGGCGCTTCGGGTTCTCGCAGACGGCGCACGTGTCCCAGACGCGCAGGACGTTCCGAGTGTCCTGCATCGCGAGCTCGCGGCTGTCGGGAGAGAAGACGAGCGTCTGGATCGCGTTGTCGAGCGTGTGGTGACGCACGAGCTGGAGCGAGCGGGCGTCGTAGACGTCGACGGTTCCGTCCTGGCGACCGATCGCGTAGAAGCGGCCGTTCGGAGAAACGGCGAGGGCCTTGCCTTCGGTCTGGGCGCCGGGACGCACCACGGACCTTCCCGTGGCGAGGTCGGTCCGCACGAAGGCTCCGCCGAGTACGGTCACGAGGACGTAGCGGCCGTCGGGCGACAGCAACGCGCCTGACCCGCTCGCCCGGTCCGGCAACTCGATCGTCCGCTTCACCCGCCCGCTGCGGAGGTCCCACACGATGACGTGCGTGCAGCCGTCGACGCTCGCCATCAGACGGCTGTCGGGCGTGAAGGACGGCGTGGTGGCGGCGCAGCCGTCGCTGCTCTCGCCTGCGGGCAGGTCCCGGGCCCGGCCGGAGCGCGGATCGATGACCCGGGCGAAGAACCGATCGCCGTCGACATATGCGACGACGATGCGCCCGTCAGGGGCCACGCCCTGCGCGTCGAGGCGGGGGACGGTCACCGTGGCGACGGGGCGGCCCGTGCGGCCCTCGACCTCGTGGATGCGGAAGTTCGCCGGACCTGGACGCAGATAGGTGAGCCAGCGGAGGTTCGGGGCGGCCGCGAAGCACGCGGAGGCGCAGGTGGCAAAGACGCTGGAGGCCGGGACCCCCGCGAACCGGCGCACGAGCCGGCCGGTGCGCCGGTCGACGATCTCCCCGTGGTCGCCGACGAACACGAGGTTCCTGCCGTCCGGCGTGAAGTCGACGGCGGAGGCGACGGGCGTCTGCAGGCGCAGCTGCTCGCTGCCCCGCGTGGACCACGTCCGGATCACGCCGTCGAGCGCCACGGTCACGAGCGAGGCGTTCCCTGGGGGGAAGGCCATGTCCCCGGCGCCGATGCCGGCGCTGCTGGCCTCCCGCACCACGAGGTGACCGGTCGCGGTGTCCAGGACGTCCGTCGCCCCCTGGCTGTATCCCACGGCGACCAGCCGGTCGTCCGGCGAGGTCTGGACCGGGCTGGCGACGGCCCCCCGTGGTCCGCGCGCCACCCAGCGCACCCGCCCCGAGCGCGCGTCGATCGCCCAGGTCGCGGCGACCTCGTCGTTGGTGTTCGCGTTGGTGTCGGCGCCCGTGACGAACCAGGTGCGCAGGTCGGCCGAGGTCCGCAGGAAGTTCACCGCGGCGAGATGCGGCGGCCTCGCCAGCGACACGGTCCGCCGCGTGCCTGAAGCGACGTCGAGCACGGTCAGGCCGCCGAACAGGTCTCCGTGGCCTCGCGTCTGCCCGAGGGAGGCGACGAGCAGGAGATCCGGCGACGCCCACATCATGCCGTTGATGACGTTGACGCTGGCGTCGCCGTGCGCGATCACGCGCACACGCCCGCTGCGCAGGTCGACGAGCCCGACCTGCTCCTTGTCGGCGATCGCGAGAACGCGACCGGGTGCACCGGCAAGCTGCTCGATCGGGAAGGGAGCCGTGAAGATCCGGTGCGCGCGCCCCGAGCGCACGTCGACGCTGACCAGGTCGTGTCCGGTGGCGACGATCAGCGCTCGTCCCGACCGGCTCTGGATCATGCCGGTCGAGGCGGCGCCGACCCGTATGCGCCTGGTGATGCGCTTGCGCGCGAGGTCCGCGAAGACCACGGACCCCTCGCAGGTGTTGTCGGCCGCGGTCCGCCCGCGATCGAACAGATACAGGAAGTTGGCCTCCTGGCAGCCCTGGGCGCCGAACGACGGCAGCTGCGACCGGGCCGTGTTGGCGTCGAGCGCCTCCGAGGCGGCCAGCTGCGCCTCGGTCGTCGGGGCGCTCTTCAGCGCCGCACGCGCGAGCAGGAGGGCGCGCTGCGGGTCCCGGCCCACCTGGCTCTCGGCCTCCGTCGCGAGCGCGCGAGACCGGGCCGACGCCTCGGCGTCGACGGCCGTGTGCCGGCTCAGCAGGGCGAACACCAGCAGCGCGAGCGCGGCGACGAGGAGCGCCGCGCCGGCGGCGAGCGCGCGGCGGAGCCGGCGGTTGGCCGTCAGCTGGTCGCGCTGGGTTCGAGCCGATTCGGCGACGCTCGAGCTCAGGAAGTCCCGCTCGGTCTCGTTGAGCAGCGCGCCGTGGAGGTGCGCCCACTCGACCGCGGCACCCAGCCGCGTGCCGCGGTAGAGGTCGGCCGGCTCCCGCCCCGCCGCGTCCCACAGCCGCGCGGCATCGCCGAGTCGCCGGTGCAGGCGGATCCCCTCGCGGTCCTCCTCGAGCCAGCGGCGCAGGGTCGGCCAGCGACGGATCAGCACCTCGTGCGCGACCTCAGCGGTCTCGGCGTCGAGCGTCACGAGCCGGGCCTCGGTCAGCCGCTCGAGCAGCGTCCTCACCGTGTCCGCAGCGGTGCCCTGTGGGACGAGCTCTGAGACGCGGACCCGGCGCCGGGTGTGCTCCATCCCGTCGCCGATCTCGGTGAGCCGCAGGAACACGTTGCGCAGCAGCGGCCGGTCGGCCTCCGGCGTCCCGTCCAGCACCGCGTCGGCGGTCTGCGCGACCGCGGAGCTGACGCCGCCGCTCGCCTGATACGCGGAGACGGTGAGCGTCCTGCCCTCGCGGCGCTCCCAGGTCTCGCGCAGGGCGTGGGACATCAGCGGCAGGGCGCCGGACTCGCCCGCGACGTCGCGCAGCACGAGGTCGACGAGCCCGGGCTCGAGCCGGAGCCCGGCCAGGCGAGCCGGCTCGGCGATGGCGCGGCGCAGGTCGGCGTCGCTCATGGGACCGAGCAGCACCTGGTTGCGGGCGACGGCGTCGGCAAGCTCGGCGTCGGCGCTCATCTCGCCGTAGAAGTCGGCCCGCACCCCGATCACCACGGGCCCGGTGCGAGCGAGGAGCGCGCCGATGAAGCGCGCTCTGCGCTCGGCGTCCTGGCACTGCGTGAAGAGCTCCTCGAACTGATCGACGACCAGCAGCTCGCTCGGGTCGTCGGCGAGATCGAGCGGCGGCTCGGCGCCCGGCGTGATGAGGCGGGCGGTCCGTGCGGCCACGAGCTCACCCGCCTGAACCGCGGCGAGCACGCCCGCGCGCAGCAGCGAGGACTTCCCGCTCCCCGACGCGCCGACCACGGCGAGCAGCCGCCCCCGCGCGATACGCGCCAGCATGTCGCCGACCACGTCCTCGCGGCCGAAGAAGAGGCGGCGATCGGTCAACTCGAAGGCGAGCAGGCCGCGGTACGGGCATTCGGCGGCGGCCGTGGTGAGGCCGGGGCCCGTGAGCGCCTTTATCGCCTCCGGCTGCTGGATCCCCTTGAGCCTGTGGGAGCCCAGGTCGACGATCATGTATCCCGCAGGAAGGCCCGCGCCCGCGAGCGACGCCGTCGTCTCGGAGAGCAGGATCTCGCCTCCGGCCGCCTCGCCGCGCATCCGCGCGGCGAGGTTCACGGTCGGCCCGAAGTAGTCGCCACTGCGCCCCTGGGCCTCACCGGTGTGCAGCCCGAAGCGCGTCCGGATCGGGAGGCCGTCAGGCCACGGCTCGTCCGCCAGGGCGCGCGCTGCGTCGATCGCCGCCCTCACGGCCTGCGTCGCCGACTCGAAGACCGAGACCGTGGAGTCGCCTTCACCCATCGACTTCAGAAATCGCCCGTCGTGGGCTTCCGCCACGCCGGCGATCAGCTCGTCGTGGCGGACCAGCGATGCGGCCATCGCCGCCGGCTGGCTCTCCCAGAGCCGCGTGGAGCCTTCGATGTCCGACATGCAGAAGGTCATCACCCCGGTCGGGAGCGTGGAGGCCCAGCCCGAGCGCAGGCGCTCGACCAGCTCGCCCGGCGTGGGCGGACGGCGTGCGGGATCGGCGGCGAGGCCGGCGCCGATCGCGGCCCGCAGCCGCGCGGCCTGCGCACCGTCGAGGCCCTTCCACGTCGGCAGCTCGCCCGCGGGCGGCGCGCCGGTGAGGAGGGCGAAGGCCGTCGCGGTGAGCGCGTAGACGTCGCTCGCTCGCGAGGCCGGCGCTCCGGCTCCAAGCTCCGGGGCCCGGAACCCGGCCGACCCGCTCTGCCGGCCCTGCATCCCGGGTGTCGAGGAGAGCCCGAAGTCGACGAGCATCACGTGGCCGCCGCGCGTCAGGATCAGGTTGGCCGGCTTGACGTCGCCGTGGATGATCGGCGGGTCGTGGGTGTGGAGGAAGGTCAGCGCCTCGGCGGCCTCGGCGAGGTAGGCCAGAACGCTCGACAGGGCGAGCCCGGGAGTGCCCTTGTCCCGGACCAGCCTCGCGAGGTCGGTGCCGTCGACCCAATCCATCACGACGACGTACTGGTCGTCCTCGAAGAAGTCCTCTCGCACGAGCGGCAGCGAGGGATGGGGTGTCAGCCCGAGGAGGATCCGGGCTTCCCGGAGCAGATCATCGCGGCCCCGATCGGTGCCGACCGGTCTGATCTTGAGCGCGACCAGGCGCTCGTGCTGGTGATCGAGCGCTTTCACCACGCGCGCCTCGCCGCCTGAGCCGAGGGTCTCGAGCAGCTCGTAGCGACCCTTGAGCAGCACTCCGCGGGTGTCGACCGGCTCAGACACCGACGCGCCTGGTCTCGGCAGCGCCAGCGCTGCGCGCGGCAAGCCGTTCGCGCGCGATCACCGAGCCATTCCCGCCGGGTTGGTGCCCCACCGCGGCATCGTCCCACGGAACCCGTCCCGGAGGGCAGTCGGGGGCCACTCCGCGAGTCAGGCCGGCGCGAGGCTACGCTCGCGCCGGATCCGTGACCATGGTCCGTAACACGACCGCAGCCACCGGATCCGACGACAGCGCCCGACGGCAGGACGGTTCGCGCTACTCGAGCAGCCCGCGGATGTCGGCGGCTGTGAGGCCGCCCGCAAACAGGTCGCCCTCGTCCATCACGCCGCTGAACAGCGCCGCCTTGCGCCGCGCGAGCGCGACGACCTTCTCCTCGATCGTGTCGCGGGCGATCATCCGGTAGGCCATCACGGGGCGAGTCTGGCCGATGCGGTGGGTACGGTCGATCGCCTGCGCCTCGGTGGCGGGGTTCCACCACGGGTCAAGCAGGAAGCAGTAGTCGGCCTCGGTGAGGTTCAGGCCGAACCCGCCGGCCTTCAGGCTGATCAAGAACACCGGGTCGGCGCCGTTCTTGAAGCGGTCGAGCACGCGCTCGCGCCGGCGCGTGCGACCGTCCAGGTAGCAGTAGCCGATGCCCTCGCGGTCAAGCGTGTCGCGGACCTTCGCGAGGAAGCCGGTGAACTGGCTGAACACCAGCGCGCGGTGGCCGCCGCCGACGATGTCGTCCAGTTGCTCGACGAGCGCCCCGAGCTTGGCGCACGGCACGGCGGCGTGACTGTCGTCGACGAGGCCCGCATGGAGGCTGAGTTGGCGCAGCAGCGTGATCGAGCGCAGGATCGTGAAGCGATGGCGGTCGAAGTCGTCCAGCAGCCCGAGGATCTTCTGGCGCTCGCGCTGCAGGTGCCTGTCGTAGAGCTTGCGGTGGCGTGGATGGAGGTCGACCTCGAGCGTCTGCTCCTGCTTGGCCGGGAGGTCGGCCGCGACCAGCTCCTTGGTCCGGCGCTTGACGAGCGGCCTGATCCTGCGCCGCAGGCGCGCGAGCCGTTCGGCGTCGCCGCCGCGCTCGATCGGCCGCTGGTACTGCTCGGCGAACCGCTTCGGGTCCGGGAACAGGCCCGGCGCGGTGATCGACAGCAGCGACCACAGCTCCATCAGGTTGTTCTCCATCGGCGTGCCGGTGATCGCCAGCTTGAACGGGGCCGCCAGCTCACGCGCGCAGCGGTAGGTCTTGCCCTGGTGATTCTTGACGTACTGCGCCTCGTCGAGGAACACGCCCGCCCAGTCCACCGCGTGGTAGGCGCCGGCGTCGAGCCGCAGCAGCGTGTACGTGGTCACGACGACGTCGGCGGCGGCGAGCTCGCCGATCGCACGCCCCGACTTGGCGAGCGTGTCGGTGACGGCTTCGACCGCCAGGCCGGGGGCGAAGCGCGCCGCCTCGCTCACCCAGCCCGAAACGACGCTCGTCGGGGCGACGACCAAAAACGGGCCGGCGGCGCCACGGCTCTGCACATGGCAGATCAGCGCGAGCGCCTGCAGCGTCTTGCCGAGACCCATGTCGTCGGCGAGGATGCCGCCGAGCTCGAGGTCCCACAGCGAGGCGAGCCATCCGAAGCCGTCACGCTGATACGGACGCAGGGCCGCGGCCATCGCCGGCGGCGGGTCGTGCTCGGCGACCGCATCGAGATCGAGCAGCGCGTCGACCTGGCGCTTCCACGCCTGCGCCTGCTCGGTCACGACGCCCAGCGCGGCCAGCTCGGACCACAACCCGGCCTGGTAGCGGCTGATCCGCATCGGCGCAGACGGCGAGTCCGCCAACGCGCGAGCCTCCTCGATCAGCGTGCGCAGCGACTGCAGCCGCGGCTCCTGCAGGGAGAAGTGACCGCCGTCGTCGAGCAGCATGTGCGACTCGCCGCTCGCGAGCGCCACGAACAGCTCGGTGAACGGCAGCTCACGGCCGAGGACACTGACCGTGACGTCGAGACCGAACCAGTCGCGCTCTCCGGCGATGCCGGCGGTCGATACGCCGATCGTCACGGATTCACCGACGTCCCGGTAGTCGGCGGGCTGCCCCTCGACCTCGACGGCGAGGCCCGCCAGCTCGGTCAGCCGCGGCAGCTGCTCGGTCGTCAGGCGCATGCTGTCCAGGCCGGTCAGCACCGCGGGCCCGCCCGCGGGGCGCCCGGAATCGTCCACCAGCCCGAAGCGTCCGAGGCCGGTCGCGCTGAGCGCCGTGCCAGCGAGGATCGCGCGTTCCGCGTCGCGGTCGCGAAACCCGGCGCCGTCGGCCTGCAGGGATGTGCGCCGCGCGGTCGCGCCCACCTGGTACGCCCATTCCCATCCGAGCTCGACGGTGTGCTGATCGCCGTAGCGCGCGCGGAGCACCAGCGCCGGTTCGGAGACCTGCGGCGGCGTGAACGTCCCGTCGGACGAGACCACCGTGACGACGTTGCGCAGCGCGGGGCAGAGCTCGTCGGCGAAGCGCTCGAGCTCGCCTGCGGGAATCGCCAACGGCTCGCCGCCCAGGACCATCTGCTGCAGGCGGGGCGCCACCGGCCTGGCGAGGCGCGCCAGGCGCAGCGGCCAGCCCGCGGAATCGCCGCCGCCACGAGCGTCGGCGCAGACGACCCCGTGCCCGCTCGTTCCGAGGAACAGCACCGGGTCGAGATCGGCACCGTCGGCGCGGACCACCGGGGTGGCGAGCGAGCCCTCGCCATCCCCGGACGTGACGTCCAGCACCGCCTCGCCGTGCGCATAGCGGCCGATCTCGCCGAGGCCGGGACGCGTGTGGACGAGCGCCAGACCCATCCGCGCCGCTTCGTCGAGCATCGGCCACAGCTGGGCGCCACAGTCTGTGAGGTCGAGCGTCTTCTCCGTCCCCTGGCCGTAGTAGTAGCCGCTCCGTCCCCCGCGCACGCGCTGCAAGGCGTACAGCTCCCGCATCAGCGCGAGGTGGTCGGCGCGGTAGTCGCCGCTCTGGACGTGCCACGAGTCGAGCCCGCCCCAGGCCAGCGAGCCGTTGACCCAGCCGCCGCGCGCGCCCGGCCGCATCAGACGCCCCAGCAGCCGCGGCGCGCCCGCGCCGGCGTGCAGCGCCAGCTCGATCGCGAGCGGCGTACCCGACGTCTGCGAGATCGGGGCGTCGATCAGCGCGCAAAGTGGCTCGTCCCACG
>JBBQBV010000161.1:0-7951 GCA_038318085.1 Solirubrobacterales bacterium | reverse complement strand
CGCCCACTGCTGCACTCCGACCACCCTGGTCCTCCCGAGCTCGCTCTGCGCAAACGAACCCAGGCTCCGCGGACCCCCGGACGATCAGGGTCCAGTTTTCAACCGGCGCAGGTGGTCCAGTTTTCACCCGGCGCCGACACCACGGGCCTGCTTCCTTCGTCAGCGACCGTCCGATCGAGACTGAGAGGAGAAGACGTGGTGGCTGGACAGGACTCGCTTACGCGCAGCGAGTTCCTGAAGAGCTCGTCGAGGCTGTTGGTGGAGCTCGGGACGGTGACGGTCACGACGCCAACGGCGCCGCCGCTATCGCTGACCCCGAGAGGTCGAGGAGGATCAGCTACGGCGCAGGTAGTGGAGACGCACGCGGCCGAGCACGATGACGTCGCCGTCGCGCAGCGTCGCAGCGCTCACCCGACGGCGTCACACGACGAGTCCGTTGAGCGAGCGGTCGTCGAGGATGTGGGTGCCCTGCTCGTCGTGGACGATGAGGGCGTGCCGGCGGGAGACCGCCGCATCATCGAGCGTGAGCCCGGCGTCCCGTCCTCCACGGCGAGATACTCGCCGAGCTCGAGCGCGCGGTGCAGGCTGGCGTGGCCGCGATCGCGGTGGTTGATGATTCCGGTGGAGGCCATGGGCACATTCCAGCCGAGTCGGCTGAGCAACGGCTTCGGCCTCCCTGTGCGTTGTCGAAGAGGCTGACGGGGATCTCAGCGTCCCGGCGCAGAAGCTGCGGTTGCACAGCGCCGCCATCGGCAGCCGAGCCATAGGCTTGGCTCCGTGCCGCGTTCAGTCCTGGCTACCACCGTCATCGGCAGCTACCCGCAGCCGGACTGGCTCATCGACCGCGGGAAGCTGCGGAGCTCGCTTCCCGCGCGCGTGCGCGCGCGTGAGTTATGGCGTGTGGAGGAGCCGTACCTCGCCCAGGCGCAGGACGACGCGACCGCGCTCGCCATCGCCGACCAGGAGCGCGCCGGCCTCGACATCGTCACCGACGGCGAGATCCGCCGCGAGAGCTACTCGAACCGCTTCGCGACCGCGCTCGAGGGCTTTGACATCGACAACCCCGCGATGGTCTCCGGCCGCGCGGGCGGCACCAACGCGGTGCCGCGCGTCGTCGGCAAGGTCCGGCGCACGCGCCCCGTCGAGGTCGAGGACCTGCGCTTTTTGCGCAGCCGCACGGACCGCACGATCAAGATCACGCTGCCGGGGCCGTTCACGATGAGCCAGCAGGCGGCCAACGAGGCCTACGAGGACGAGGCCGAGCTGGCGATGGACCTCGCCGCCGCCGTCAACGAGGAGGTCCATGACCTGTTCGAGGCGGGCGCCGACATCGTGCAGATCGACGAGCCGTGGCTCCAGTCTCGGCCGGAGAAGGCACGCGAGTTCGCGCTCGCCGCCATCGACCGCGCGCTCGCGGGCGCGCCCGGGACGACCGCGCTGCACACCTGCTTCGGCTACGCCCATGTCGTCCACGACCGCCCGTCCGGCTACCCCTTCCTGGCCGAGCTCACCGAGTGCGCCGCCGACGTCCTGGCGATCGAGGCCGCGCAGCCCCGGCTCGACCCGGCGGCGCTCGAGCCGATCGCCGGCAAGACCGTCATCGTCGGCGTGCTCGACCTCTCGCGGGCCGAGGCGGAGACGCCGGAGGAGGTCGCGGGGCGGATCGAGGCGCTGCTGGAGGTCATCCCGGCGGAGCGCCTGCAGGTCGGCCCCGACTGCGGGATGAAGTACCTCTCGCGCGACCTCGCCTACGCGAAGCTGCGCGCGCTCGTGGACGGCGCGCGGCTCGTACGCGGCTAGACCTCTGCCGCCACGGGGTTCTCGAGCCGCCCCACCCGCTCGATCTCCACCACCATGCGGTCGCCGTCTCGCAGCAGCACCTTCGGGTCGCGCCGGTAGCCGACGCCGCTGGGCGTCCCGGTGAGCACGACGTCGCCCGGCGCGAGCGAGATGAACTCCGAGATCGTCGCCACCAGTGTAGGGATGTCGAAGATGAACTTCGAGGTGTTGGAGGCCTGCATGCACTCGCCGTTGAGCTCGAGCGAGATGTCGAGCGAGTGCGGGTCGCCGACCTCGTCGGGCGTGACCAGGAACGGGCCGAGCGGCGTCGAGCCCGCCCAGTTCTTGCCCGGCAGCCACTGGTGCGTCTTGTACTGGTAGTCGCGCATGCTGACGTCGTTGGCGAGGGTGTAGCCGCCGACCGCCGCGAGGGCGTCGTCGCCCGTCGCCCGGCGCACTGCGCGACCAACCACGAACGCGAGCTCGGCCTCGTAGTCGACGGCGTCGGACTCGGGCGGGAGCAGCACCGGCTGCCCGGCGCCGACGAGCGTCTCGGCGAACTTGGAGAACAGCGCCGGGTAGTCCGGCACGTCGTAGGCGCCCTCCTCGACGTGCGCCCGGTAGTTGAGCCCGACGCACACGATCTTGCCGGGGTGGGGGACGAGGGGCAGCAGCGTCACGTCGGCGAGCGGCACGCGCTCGTCGGTCAGGTGCGGGTCGGCGAGCACCTCCGACGGGGTCTCGCGCCCGAGCTCGGCGACGCCCTTGAGCGGGCGGACGGTGTCCCCCTCCACGAGCGCCGCGAACCGGCGCTCGCCGAGCGAGCAGCTCGCGAACCGGCTCAAATGTCCGGGCGCAGCACGATGTCGAACGGGCAGGCCAGGTGGTCGCCCTCCGGCTCCACCGTCCGCACGAGCGCCGCCTTCACCGCGCCGATGGTGTCGTTCTCGAGATACGGGTCGTCGGGGAAGAAGACCTGCGTGACGAGCGGGTGGTGCCCGGGCGCCGCGACCTTGAAGTGAATGTGCGCCGGCCGCCACGGGTGCTGACCCATCGCCTCCAGGTAGCGGCCGACGGGTCCCGCAGTCGGCACCGTGTAGGGCTTCGGCAGCATCGTCTGGAACTCGTAGGCGCCGCCCTCGTCCTCCACGCGCCAGCGCCCGCGGAAGTTGAACTCGGGCTGGCGCTCGTCCCAGATGTCGTAGCCGCCGTTCGGGCCCGTCTGCCAGATGTCGATGACCGCGTCGGGGAGCGGCGTGCCGTCGGTCGAGGTCACGGACCCGCGCACGAAGAGGACGTCGGCGTCGCCCATCCCCTCGTAGTCCTCGTAGACCTTCACCGGCGGCTTCCGCCACGGCGGGTCGTCGACGTAGAGCGGCCCTTCCACGTCGGTCGCCGTCGCGCCCGACTCGTCCCCGCCGTGCTCCATCGCGTCGATCAGCACTGACATCCGCGTCACGTCGGAGAGGAGGATGAACTCGTCGGCCCGCCCGACCTCGGTCAGGAACGCGAGCGCCGCGTGCCACTCCTGCTCAGTCACACGGTGTCGCTCGAGCACCTCGTGGAGCGCTGCCAGAGCGTCGTTCACGACGCCCTCCACGCGACCGGTGCGGACCGTGCTCATCGCTTCCATTGCGCCTCCCCGGCGTCCCACTCGGTGTACTGGTACGGGTTCTGGAGGATCTTCGCCTCGGGGATCTCGGGGTGCATCCCGCTCCGCCAGACGTCGTCCCCGAGCTCCCGCTGCGCGAACTCGACGGTCTCCTCGACCGCCCGGCGGGCCTGCCCGAGGTCGATGCCGACGAGCCTGCCGTCGTGCTTGACCACCCGCCCGTCGACGAGCACGGTGTGCACGTCCCCGCGCTGCGCCTGGAAGGCGACGTGGCCGTAGGGGTGCAGGATCGGGAACATGACCGGCGAGTGCTCGTTCTTGACGAGCACGACGTCGGCCTTCTTGCCCTCCTCGAGGCTGCCGATCTCCCCGTCCTTGCCCAGCGCCCTGCTGCCGCCGCGGGTCGCCCAGTCGACGACCTGCTCGGCGCGCAGGTGGTGGTTGGTGACCGTCTCCTGCTTCGCGTGCGCCTCGAGGTGCTCGCGCGAGCGGTCGGCGCCGAGCGTCGAGCGCATCGCGCAGAAGAGGTCGCCGCTCCACCACACGCTCGTGTCCATCGACAGCGAGACCGGGATGTCGTGCTTGCGCAGCTGCCAGGTGGGCGGGTAGCCCTGGCCGGCGCTCTGCTCGCTCTCCGTCGAGACCGACACCGAGCCGCCCGTCGCCGCGATGCGGTGGTAGGAGTCCTCGGTGAGCGTGGCGGCATGGACGTAGATCTGGCCGGGCGCCATGAAGTCGTGCTCGTGCATCAGCCGGATGCCGTCGTCGTTGGTCGCGCCCCACACGCCCGCGTGCGTCGTCACCGGGACCCCGAGCTCTCGCGCGACCTTGAACGCCTCCTGCTCGGGGAACGCCGGGTCGCCCGTGACGTCGAAGGCCATCTGGAAGCCGAGCATGTCGTCGCCGTTCGTGAAGCGGCGGTCGACGAAGGAGCGGAAGTCCTTTGACGTCGCCCACTCCCACGGGCCCTGCTGGATGTTGCCGTAGGCGAGCACGAAGCGGCCGGGGACCGCCTGCAGCGCATCGACGGCCGCGTCGGCGTGGTCGACGGTCTGCAGCCCGTGAGACCAGTCGACGGTCGTCGTCACGCCGGCGTCGAGCGACTCGATCGCCGACAGCAGGTTGCCCGCGTGGATGTCCTGCGGGCGGAAGATCTTGCCCCACTCGAGGTAGAAGAAGACGAAGTACTGCGCCAGCGTCCAGTCGGCGCCGTAGCCGCGCAGCGCCGTCTGCCACATGTGCCGGTGGGTGTCGATCATCCCCGGCATCACGATGCCGTCGGAGGCGTCGATCTCGTACGCCCCCTCCGGCGCCTCGAGGCCCGGGCCGACCCCGGCGATCTTGTCGCCGATCACGAGGACGTCGGCGTCATGCAGGACGTCGTGCGCGTCGTTCATGGTCAGCACCGTGCCCCGGCGCAGGACGATCGGCCGGCCCGGCTCGATCGTGGCGGCGTCACTGCTCATGCGTGCGACTCCTTCTCTGGACGGTCCGGCTGCCGTCAGCGGCGGGGACTCACGCCGGCGTCGCGCAGGTAGCGGCGCAGCAGCTGGGGTCGGGCGATCGTACGCGACCCGGTGATGGCCACGTAGCGGACCCTGCCGCGCCGGATCCCGATGATCCGGGTGGAGCCAGACCGGCTTCGCCACCCGCAGCACGTTGAAGCCGGTGGCGCCGTCGCTGTAGCAGACCTCGCGCCGCTCACCGCGGAGGATCTGGAGGTTGGACGGACATCCGTGCGACGAGCGCCGCGACGGCGTCAGGGCGCTCGTCGGTGACGTGATGCGCAGCGTCTGAGATGGCCTCCACGTCGGCTCCCAACCGGCGTCGCGTGGCGTCGCGGCGAGGGCGAGGCGCTGCAGCAGCGGATGCTCGCGATCTACGAGGCGGGCAACGAGGACCCGGACGCGTTCCGGGTCACGTCGCGCTACGTGATCGCGACCGCGCGGTCGCGGCTTCGAGGTGCGCCGTGAGGTTTCGGACGAACTGCTCGTCGTTCGTTGCGACGTTGTGTCGCATCACGGGCGTCATGGCATGCGCGATCCCAGCTGGGTTCATGTCAGCCAGGTTGACCGCCAAAGCGCTGCCGCGGATCCTCGGCGCGATGCTCAGTTCATCGGCCGAGGAGGATCCGCCGGCAGAGCCTCAGGTGCGGCGGTCACCGCGAACACCTCCACCCACCGATGGACGCGATGGACGACGACAACCGCCGAGCAGACCGAGATCGACAGCTACAACATCAAGCGCGGCCAGGTGGGCGGCGAGCAGCGCGACGGCGTCACCGCCAAGCTGCACCTCGAGGACGATACGACGCTGGTGGCCGGCGCCGGCGCCGTTCTGGAACTCGATACCGGGCACTGGCAGGTGGTCGCGGTGCGCGAAGGAGAGCCGCACGGCGAGGTCGTGTTCGAGCCGGCCGCCTGACGGCTCTACGCCGCCACGAGTGTGCGCTCCAGGTTGTCGAAGCACCTGCCCCACCCGTCCTCGTGCGAGCGCACGGCCGCCTCATCCCAGAGACCGCTGTGGGTGAAGCGGACCGTCGTGGCACCCTCGGTCTCCTCGAAGTCGAGCTCGATCAGCTGCCGCGTCGTGTTGCCGTCCCAGAGCCAGGTGAACGCCAGGCGGGTCGGGGCGGCGATCTCGGTATAGGTGCCGCCGCCGCCATACTCGGCGTCCCCGTGGGGGTTGCGCATCACCACGCGTACGGCGCCGCCCACGCGCAGGTCGACCTCCGCCTCGGTCGTCTCCCAGTCGTGCTCGGCGTGCCACCAACGCCGGATCACCTCCTCGCTCGTCCACGCGTCGAAGACCGCCTGCGCGGGCGCTTGGTAGGTGCGCTCGATGCGCAGCGTTGTGTTGTCGTTCATGCCCCGGGCTCGTACTGGTCGTGGAGGTTCCACCACTGATACGGCGGGGTCTGCGGGTAGCCCTCCGGCGAGTCCTCCCACTCCTCCTGGCGCCCGAGCGCGGTGAGGTCGAGGTAGCTCCAGGTGCTCCCCACGGCCTCGTCACCGCGGTTGTTGATGAAGTAGGTCCGGAAGATCCGGTCGCCGTCACGGAGAAATGCGTTCGTGCCGTGCCACTCATCCACGCCGAAGTCCGCGTCGAAGTCGTCGGTGAGGCTGAACCAGGGGATCTCCCAGCCCATGCGCGTCTTCCATCGCTCGATGTCCGCCTGCGGGGCGCGCGAAACGAAGGCGAGCGTGGTGTCGCGGGCGTTGAGGTGAGCGAGGTGGGCGACCTGGTCGGCGAGAAAGGAGCATCCGGCGCAACCACGGTCAGGCCAGCCGGCCACGCCGGGCTCGAAGAAGAAGCGGTAGACGATCAGCTGACGGCGCCCCGCGAACAGGTCGAGCAGGCCCGCCGGGCCATCCGGACCCTCGAACGCGTACTGCTTCTCCACGGCCATCCTCGGCATCCGCCGTCGCTCGGCGGCCAGCGCGTCGCGGGCGCGGGTCAGCTCCTTCTCCTTCACGAGCAGCGCTTCGCGCGCGGTCTCCCATTCCTGGGGCGGCACGATCGATGGGGTGCTCATTGCGGCTTGCCCTCCTTGAGGTACTCGTCGACGACGGCGAACAGGCGCCCCCAGAGGGCGCGCTGACGATCCATCCAGTCGGCTGCCTCGCTCATCGCATGCGTGTCGAGCGAGAGCCGGTGGGTCCGGCCCTCGATCACGCGCGTCACGACACCGGTCTCCTCCAGCACCTTCAGGTGCTTGGAGATCGCGGGCTTGGACACCCCGAAGCCGGACGTGGCGTCGCCGACTGTCGCCGGACCTGCGGCGAGCCGTTCGACGATGCCGCGGCGTATGGGGTGTGAGAGTGCCTTGAATGGATCGTTAACCACATAGTGAACAATACCACGCTCCCGCGGCTCAAAGCGCCCGGAGAAGGCGACGGCCTCGCCCTTGACCAGGTGCGCGGCGGCCGCCTCGGCCTGGCCGCGCCAGAGGATCAGGTCGACGTGGACGGGGTCCGCTTGGCGGTCGCGGCGATCGCTGGCCACGCGGACGGTCGCGACCTGTCCCTGCCGTGGGTGCTGCGCAGCTCGACGTCGCGAGCGAGGCGGCCGTTGCCGGTAGGCGAGCCGCGGCGACAACGCACGCGCCAGCTCCCAGCCCCGAACGGGGCGATCGCCGAACAGCCGAAGGCCGGCAGGGGAGCTGGAGCGGCGGATGGCGCCCGCCCGCCGTGCGGTCGGCGATGCTCAGGCGCAGACACGCCCACCTCCTAACCGCCGGTCCGCGGGGTCCCTGCCGGTTGCTCAGCCACCGGCCAGGGCGCATCGAGCCCCGTTCGTTGACGAGAACCGGCCCGAGCGTGCGTGATGACACGGCACGCGGCCGGTCACGCGCCCTGGCACAGAGCGGCGTCAGCAGACCCAGCGTGGGACGATCAAGCGGCTGATCGACCGGCCGCTTCTAGATGAGTAGTTCCACGGCCGGTGGTGTTGTGGCCGGGTCGAAGGGGACATAAGCAGTCAGGTCGAAGTCGGCGGTGCGTTCTGTCACCGCCGACTCCATGGAGGAGCCTCGATGCTCGCCGACCTCGACCTGCTGCT
>JBBQBV010000160.1:0-8155 GCA_038318085.1 Solirubrobacterales bacterium | reverse complement strand
GCGAGCGAAGCGACCTTGCGCACGGCGAGCAGCACGCCGGGCATGAAGCTCGTGCGGTCCGTCGTGACGTGGGTGATGCGCAGCGTCTGGGCGGCGTCGCCGAGGATGACCTCCTGGTCGGCGACGATGCCGGGCAGCCGGACGGAGTGGATCGGGACGTCGCCCTTCATCAGCTCGGCCGTGCGCGCGGCGGTGCCCGACGGCGCGTCGAGCTTGGCCGCGTGGTGGTACTCGACGATCTCAGCCGCGGCCATGTGCTTGGAGGCCTCGACGGCGAACCGCATCATCAGCACGGCGCCGATCGCGAAGTTCGGCGCCCAGAAGCAGTTGCCGGGGGCGCCGGCGACCGCTGCCCGGAGATCCGCCACAGCGAAGCCCGTCGTCCCGATGACGACGTGCACGCCGGCGTGGGTCGCCTCGCGCGCGCCGGCGACGGCCTGGTCGGGCTGGGTGAAGTCCACGAGCACCTCGGCGTCGCCGAGCACGTCGGCGATCGCGCTGCCCAGCGACGGGTCGGCGCGGCCAGTCAACGTCATGTCGTCGGCGCCCTCGACGGCGGCGCAGACGGCCTGGCCCATGCGGCCGTCGGCGCCAGCGACCGCGACGCGGATCACGCCGCGACTCCGCCCGCCAGGGCCGCCGCGGCGGCGCGGAACGCGTCCTCGTCCGGCCCAATCCCGGCGGCGGACAGCCGCTCGGGCGCCCACAGCTCGGCGGCGAGCGCGGCGAGGTCGGCGATCTGCACGGCGTCGATGCGCGTCATCAGCTCCTCCGGCTCGAGCAGCGGCAGGCCGTAGAGCACCGAGCCACCGAGGCGGTTCATGCGCGCGCCCGAGGACTCCAGGCCGAGGATGATGCGGGCCTTGACGTTCTCCTTGGCCCGCACGAGCTCCTCCGCGGTGGCGGGCTCGTGCCGCATGCGGTCGAGCTCGGTCCCCACGACCGCGAGCGCGGCGGCGAGGTTGTCCGGCCGGGTGCCGACGTAGAGGCCGATCTGGCCCGTGTCCTGGAACTGACCGGCGAACGAGAAGACGCTGTAGGCCAGGCCGCGCTCCTCGCGGACGGCCTGGAACAGGCGCGACGACGACAGCCCGCCGAAGATCGCGTCGAGCACGCGCGCGGCGAAGCGGCGCTCGTCGTCGCGCGCCAGGCCGACGCCGCCGAGGCAGACGTGGACCTGCTCGGTGTCCTTGGGCAGGAAGCGCACCGTGGGCGCCGGGTCGGCCGGCGCGGGCTCGGCCGTGGCCGCGCGCTCGTCGCGCTCCACGCCCGCGTAGGTCGTGCCCGCGAGCTCGACGACCTCGTCGTGGTCGACGTTGCCGGCGGCGGCGACGACGATGTGCTCGGGGACGTAGCGCCGCGCGTGGAAGGCGCGGATCTCGTCGACCGGGGTGTCGGCGATGACCGGGGCGCGGCCGATGATCGACCGCCCGAGCGGGTGGTCGCCGAACACGGCCCCGCCGAGCACGTCGAAGACCGTGTCCTGCGGGTCGTCCTCGTACATCGCGATCTCCTCGAGCACGACCTGGCGCTCGGGGTCGACGTCGCGGAACGCTGGGCGCCAGACCATGTCGGCCATGACGTCGAAGGCGCGCGGCAGGTGGTTGTCGAGCATCCGCGCGAAGACGGTCGTCGACTCCTTGTCCGTGCCGGCGTTGAGCTCGGCTCCCCAGCCGTCGAAGAGCCGGTCGATCTCCACCGACGCGTAGCGCTCAGAGCCCTTGAACAGCAGATGCTCGAGAAAGTGCGACAGCCCGGCCTCCGCGACGGTCTCGCCGCGCGAGCCGGTGCCGACGAAGAAGCCGAGCGCCGCCGAGCGGACCCCGTCCATGCGCTCGGTGACGACGCGCAGCCCAGAGTCCAGCTCGGTGATGCGGTGATTGGTCAGGAGCGGTCCGGGTCGCGATCCCGGCGCGGACCGCGGTCTCGGTCTCGGCCGCGGCCACCGCGGTCGCCGCCGCCGCGTGGGCCGCGGTCCCCCCCGCCAGGGCGCGGGCCACGGTCGCCGCCGCCGCGTGGCGGGCCGCCACGGTCGCCGGTGCCGACGCCGGCCAGCTCGGCCGGGGCCTTGCCCTCGACCTCGGGGTCGTTGGCGAGGCGCAGGCCGATGCGGCCGCGCTCACGGTCGACCTCGACGACGCGGACCTGCAGCTCCTGGCCCTTCTCGAGGACCTCCTCGACCGTCGCGGGGCGCTGCCCCGGAGCGACGTTTGAGATGTGCAGCAGGCCGTCGGTGCCCTTGGCGAGCTCGATGAACGCGCCGAACGGCATGGTCTTGACGACCTTGCCGGTGAACGTGTCGCCGATCTCGACCTCCTTGGTCATCGACCGGATGCGGTCGACGAGGCCGTCGCCCTGGGCGCCCGTCGCGGCGTACACGCGGACCTTGCCGGAGTCGTCGACGTCGATCTGCGCCTCGAACTCCTCCTGCAGAGAGCGGATGGTCTCGCCGCCCTTGCCGATCAGCAGGCCGATCTTGTCCGGATCGATCTTGATCGAGGAGATCCGCGGCGCGAACTCGGACATCGTCTCGCGCGGGGCGTCGATGACCTTGGCCATCTCCCCCAGGATGAACAGGCGCGCGTCCTTGGCCTGCGTGAGCGCGTCGCGCAGGATCTCGAACGTGACTCCCGTGATCTTGATGTCCATCTGCAGGGCGGTGATGCCCTCCGAGGTGCCGGCGACCTTGAAGTCCATGTCGCCGAGGTGGTCCTCGACGCCGGCGATGTCGGTGAGCACGACGTAGTCGTCGCCCTCCTTGATCAGCCCCATCGCGATGCCCGCGACCGGCGCCTTGATCGGCACGCCCGCGTCCATCAGCGACACGGTCGAGCCGCACACCGAGGCCATCGAGGACGAGCCGTTGGACTCGAGGATGTCCGACACGACGCGGATCGTGTACGGGAAGTCCTCCTGCGACGGGATCATCGGCACCAGCGCGCGCTCGGCGAGCGCGCCGTGGCCGATGTCGCGGCGCTTCGGGCCGCGCATGAAGCCGGCCTCACCCACCGAGAACGGCGGGAAGTTGTAGTGGTGGAAGTAGGCCTTGGTGGTCTCCAGGCCGAGCGTGTCCAGGCGCATCTCCTCGCGCGTGGTGCCGAGGGCGACCACCGAGAGGGCCTGCGTCTGGCCGCGCGTGAACAGCGCGGAGCCGTGCGTGCGCGGGAGCAGGCCGGCCTCGACGGCGATCGGGCGGATCTCGGTCGTGTTGCGGCCGTCCGGGCGCTTCTTGTGGACGGCGATGCGCTCGCGGATGGTCTGCTTCTCGAGCTTGTCGAAGGCGAGCTGCGCCTTCGCCAGGCGCTCGGAGTACTCCGGGTCGCCTGGGTCGCCGGCCAGTGCCTCGAGCGCCTCGCTCTCGAGGGCCTTGGTCGCGTTCTGGCGCTCGAGCTTGTCGAACACCTGCGTGGCCTCGTCGAGCTTCGCGCCGAACTGGTCGGAGAGCGCCCCGTAGACCCCGTCGTCGAGCTGCGGGGCCTGGACCTCGATCTTCGGGGTCTTGCCGGCCTTCTGGCCGAGCTCGCTCATCGCGGCGACGAGCTTCTTGATCTCCGAGTGCGCGATGTCGAGCGCGTCGAGGATCTCCACCTCGGAGATCTCCGAGGCGCCGGCCTCGACCATCAGGATGGCCTCGGCGGTGCCCGAGACGACCAGGTCGAGGTCCGACCGGCCCTCGTAGAGGTCCTCTTCGGTCGGGTTGACGACGAAGTTGCCGTCGACCTTGCCGATGCGCACGGCGCCGACGGGCTCCGGGAACGGGATGTCGGACACCATCAGGGCGGCGGAGGCGCCGTTCATCCCGAGGATGTCGTAGGGATGGACGTGGTCGATCGACAGCGGCACGGTGACCAGCTGCGTCTCGAAGTTCCAGCCCTTGGGAAACAGCGGCCGCAGCGGGCGGTCGATCATGCGGGCGACGAGCGTGCCCTTCTCACCGGCACGACCCTCGCGCTTGAAGAACGAGCCGGGGATCTTGCCCGCGGCGTACATGCGCTCCTCGACGTCGACGGTCAACGGGAGGAAATCGACGTCGCGCTGGTTGCCTGCGGTCGCCGTGGAGAGCACGACGGTGTCGCCGCACTGGACGACGACGGAGCCGGACGCCTGCTTGGCGAGCTTGCCCGTCTCGAACGAGATCTCGGTTCCGCCGATATCGACGGAGACGCGGGTCACGTCTGACATATGGTCCTTTCTTCTGCCCGCCAGTTGATCGGCGGGCCCCTCAACGTGTTGAACGCTTCGGTAGTCGCTCCAACACATCCTAGCTACGCTCGGCCCATGAGCGGACGCATCGTGCTCTTCGGCGCCACGGGCTACACGGGAGGCCTGATCGCCGAGCGCCTCGTCGTCTCCGGGGCGCGGCCCGTCCTCGCCGGCCGCGACGTCGACCGGCTCGTCGCGCTGGCCGACCGGCTGGGCGGTGACGTCGAGGTCGCCAAGGCCGACGTCTTCCGCCAGAACTCCGTCTTCTCGCTCGTCGGCGGCGGCGACGTGCTGGTCTCCACGGTCGGGCCGTTCGTCAAGTACGGCGCCGTGCCCGTGCGCGCGGCGATCGCCGCCGGAGCCACCTACATGGACTCCACGGGCGAGCCCACCTTCATCCGCCGGATCTTCGAGGAGTTCGACGGCCCGGCCAAAGACCACGACGCCCGGCTGCTGACCGCGATGGGCTATGACTGGGTGGCGGGCGCGCTCGCCGGTGCCCTCGTCCTCGAGGAGGCGGGCGAGGGCGCGGTGCGCGTCGACGTCGGCTACTACGTGCTGGGCGCGGGCAGCGACTTCGGCAGCCCCGGCACCAAGGAGTCGCTCGTGGGCGCGACCCTCGACCCGGGCCACGCCTGGCGCGACGGGCGGCTCGTGAGCGAGCGCGGCGCCTCACGCGTGCGCTCGTTTGCGGTGCAGGGCAAGCAGCGCCCGGCGATGTCCGTGGGCGGCGCCGAGCACTTCACGCTCCCGGCCGCCTATCCGCGGCTGCGCGACGTCAACACCTACCTCGGCTGGTTCGGGTCCCTGACACGCGCGGTGCAGGCAGCGTCGGCCGCCTCGTCGCTGGCGCAGCGGGTGCCCGGGACGCGCACGGTCATGCAGACCGTCGGCGAGCGGCTCGTCGCGCTGGCCCCGAGCCGCAGCGCCGACGCGGAGCGCGGCGCGCGCTCAGTCATCGTCGGCGCCGCCTACGACGGGCGCGGCGAGCAGCTTTCCGAGGTCACTCTGGAGGGCGTGGACAGCTACGAGTTCACGGCGAGCTTTTTGGCCTGGGCGGCGGTCCGGGCCGCCGGGGCCGGGCTGGCGGGCACCGGCGCCCTCTCCCCGGTGCTCGCCTTCGGGGGCCTCGACGGCCTGCGCGAGGGCGTCGAGGCCGCGGGCATCCGCCCCGCGCGCTGAGCCGTACCCCAGGGGTGTTCGGCTACCACACCCTGCGCCGCGAGCAGCGGCTCCCCGGCGCCCCCGACGACGTCTTCGCCTTCTTCGCGGAGGCCGGCAATCTCGAGGCGATCACGCCGCCCTGGCTGGGCTTTGCGATCGTCACGCCGCGTCCGATCGCGATGGGCGTCGGCACGCTGATCGAGTACGCGCTCTCGGTGCACCGCGTGCCGATCAGCTGGCTGACGCGGATCGAGGTCTGGGAGCCGGGCGCGCGCTTCGTCGACCAGCAGCTGCACGGCCCCTACGCGCTGTGGCACCACACGCACGAGTTCGAGGCGACGGCCGACGGCAGCACGCTGATGCGCGACAGCGTTCGCTACGCGCTGCCCCTCGGCCCGCTCGGCGCGCTCGCCCACGCCGTCCTGGTGCGCCGCGACCTCGAGCGGATCTTCGACTACCGCCGGGCGGAGGTCGCGCGCCGCCTGCCGCATTAGGATGGCGCCATCAACATCGGCGGGCCATCCAGTATCGGCGCACCTGAGGCCGTCGCAGCCGCCCGCCCGCTGCGCGTGCTGCTCGTGGAGGACGACGAGGGCGACGCGCTGATCGTCCGGCTCCTGCTCGAGGAGGCGGCGGCGCCGTTCGCGCTCACGCACATGCTCACCGTGAGCGCCGCGGAGCCGATCGCCGCCGAGTTCGACTGTGCGCTGCTGGACCTCAACCTCTCCGACGCCAGTGGCCTCGAGGGCCTGCAGCGCCTGCGCGCGGCGGCCGACGACCTGGCGATCCTCGTGCTCACGGGCATATCCGACGAGCGCCGCGGGACCGAGGCGCTGGCCGCCGGCGCGCAGGACTACCTGGTCAAGGGCAGCGTCGACGGTGAGCTGCTCGCCCGCTCGATCCGCTACGCCGTCGAGCGCCGCCGGGCCGACGGCGCCCAGCGCCAGCTGACGCTCGCGCGCGTGCAGGCGGCCGAGAACACCCGCCTCGAGCGCGGGCTGCTCCCCACGCCGCTGGTGCGCGACGCGTCCCTGCAGATCGCCGCCCACTACCGTGCCGGCCGCCGCCGCGCACTGCTCGGCGGCGACTTCTACGACGTGGTGGAGAACCCGAACGGCTGCGTGCACGCCGTCATCGGCGACGTCAGCGGGCACGGGCCCGACGAGGCGGCGGTCGGCGTGTGCCTGCGCATCGCGTGGCGGACGCTCGTGCTCTCGGGCTGCGCGCCCGGCGAGGTGCTGCCGATCCTGCAGCAGGTGCTCGAGGCCGAGCGCCATCACCGCGGCGTGTTCACGACGCTCGCGGCGATCAGCGTGGAGCCCGATCGCACCTCGCTGACGCTGCGCGCCGCAGGTCACCCCGCCCCGCTGCTGATGGCCGGCGACGGCTCGCTGCCCGTGCCGCTGGCCGACCAGCCCGGTGGTCCGCCGCTCGGCGTGGTCGAAGGGACGCCGTGGACGCCGCTGCGCGTGGACCTGGCTCCAGGTTGGGGCGTCCTCCTCTACACCGACGGCGTGGTCGAGGGCAAGCGGCCCGACGGCGGCAGGGTCGGCGAGGAGGGCCTCGCCGCGCTGCTGACGGAGGCACTCGCCGACCACGCCGGTTTCCCGGCCGCGGCGATCCGCCAGGTCGTCGAGCGCGCCGAGCGGCTCAACGCCGGCCCGCTGCGCGACGACGTCGCGTTGGTCTTCGTCGGCACGTGAGCGACTATCGGTCGCGGCTGACCGTCGCGCAGTGGTTCGCGCTGTCGATCGGGATCCTGGTCACGGTCGCCCTCGCGGGCGTCATCGCCGGCGTGGTCGCGCTGCACCAGCTCACGCAGGCGCGGGTACTCACGGCCGACCGCATCAACCCGGCCATCGCCACGAGCCTGCAACTCGACGCGGCCCTGCTCGACGAGGAGACCGGCCTGCGCGGCTACGCCCTCACCGACGACCGCGCCTTCCTGGAGCCCTATGCGCGCGGACGGGTTGCCGAGCCCGCGCTGCGGGGCGACCTGCGGCGGCTCACCCATTCGACGGCCGCGGCTCACGCGTGAGCTCGACGTCCTCGGCGCCGCCGCGGACGCGTGGCGGGCACAGGCGCGAGCGCATCCTCTCCGTGCGCGACGAACTGCAGCGGTCAAACGCGGAGCTCGAGCAGTTCGCCTACGTCGCCTCGCACGACCTGCAGGAGCCCCTGCGCAAGATCGCGAACTTCTCGCAGATGCTGCAGCGCCGCTACGCGGGGCAGCTCGACGCTCGGGCGGACACCTACATCGAGTTCGCCGTCGACGGCGCCAAGCGCATGCAGAACCTGATCAACGACCTGCTCGCCTTCTCACGCGTCGGCCGGCTCGCCGAGGCGCAGGCCGTCGTGGACTGCAACGTCCTGGTCGACCGCGCGCGCGCGCCGCGCACTCGGAGGCGATCGAGGAGCCGGGCGCCACGATCGAGGTCTCAGAGCTCCCGGAGGTCATCGGCGAGGAGTCGCTGCTCGGCCTCGTCTTTCAAAACCTCCTCGGCAACGGCCTGAAGTTCCGCGGGGCCGACCCGCCGCACATACGTGTGATCCCGAGCGCGCGGGTAAGGACTGGACCTTCACGATCGCCGACAACGGGATCGGCATAGGCCGAATACGCCGACCGCATCTTCGTCATCTTCCAGCTGCTGCACCCCCGGACGAGCTACGAGGGGACCGGGATCGGCCTCGCGATGTGCCGCAAGGTGATCGAGTACCACGGCGGGCGCATCTGGCTTGACACGGACCCCGGCCGCGGCGCCACCTTCCATTTCACCCTGCCAGCCGT
>JBBQBV010000159.1:0-8309 GCA_038318085.1 Solirubrobacterales bacterium | reverse complement strand
CATGTCGGCGATGATGAACTGGATCGCCTGGTGCATGGCGATCGGCACGCCGAACTGCTGGCGCTCCTTGGAGTAGTCGATCGCGAACTCCATCGCCGCGCGGGCGATGCCGGTGGCCATCGCCGCCACGCCGGGGCGCGTACGGTCGAGGGTCATCATCGCGATCTTGAACCCCTTGTTCTCCTCGCCGACGAGATGGTCCTCGGGGATCTCGACGTCGTTGAAGGAGATGGTCGCGGTGTTCGACGCCCGCTGGCCCATCTTGTCCTCCTTCTTGTCCACCGTGATGGTGTCGTCCTTGGGGACCATGAAGGCGGAGATGCCGCGGTGCCCGGCCTCCTTGTCGGTCTTGGCGTAGACCGTGAAGTAGGAGGCGTACGAGCCGTTGGTGATGAAGCACTTGGAGCCGTTGATGACGTACTTGTCGCCCTTGCGGACGGCCGTGGTGCGCATGCCCGAGACGTCGGAGCCGGCGTCGGGCTCAGTCAGGCAGAAGGACGCCAGGACGGGCTCGGAGGTGACGTGGCCGAGGATGCGCTTCTTGAGCTCCTCGGTGCCGCCGAGCACCAGCGGCGCCAGCGCCAGGCCGTTGGCGGCGAGGGAGGTGCCGATGCCTGAGCAGCCCCAGCCGATCTCCTCCTCGATCAGCACGCCGTCGAAGTAGGAGGCACCGGGGCCGCCGTACTCCTCGGCGAGGTGGGAGTTCATGAGCCCGAGCTCGAACGCCTTCTCGAGGATGTCCCCGGGCCAGTCGCCCTCCTTGTCCAGCTGCCAGGCGACAGGGCGCATCTCCTTGGCGGCGAAGTCGTGCGCCATCTCGCGCAGGGCCTTCTGCTCGTCGGTCAGGGTGAAATCAACCACTTGAGCTCCTAAACGATTGACTGGTCAGTCAACAACGGTTCGTACAGGATATCCCCTCGCCGACCCACATCGTCCACACTGCAGCTGTGCAGGATGCGTTCGGCTACGTGCTGTTCGGGACCGTCATCGTCGGCGTGCTGGCCGCCCTGGTCACCTTCGCGAGGTCCGGAGGCTCCTACGACCACATCGGCAGGGGCGGCTTCTTCACAGACGACGACGGCGGGCACCGGCCGCCCCCGCCCGGCGGAGCCGCCGACCTCGCCGAGCGCGACGACGAGATCCGCCAGATGCTCACGGCCCGCAACGCCCGGCGCGCTGCGGCGGGCCGGGCCGCGGTCGACGTGGAGGAGGAGCTCGCCCGCCTGGTCGCCCCCGACATCGACG
The DNA here is from genome assembly GCA_038318085.1 of Solirubrobacterales bacterium. Lineage (GTDB taxonomy): Bacteria > Actinomycetota > Thermoleophilia > Solirubrobacterales > Solirubrobacteraceae > DATLGB01. The sequence continues at coordinate 7,064 of JBBQBV010000159.1, read as the reverse complement.
CCGGGCTGCGCGAAGAGATCCGGGAGCACGTCATCGCGCGCAACGCCCGGCGGGTGCGCAAGGGCCAGGAGCCGCTCGACGTCGACACCGAGGTCGAGCGCCAGGTGCGCGAGCTGGGCGGACGGGCGTAGCGAGGGTCGTCAGCGGCGCTTGCGCCGATGGGCGATGGAGTAGGCGACGCCCCCGATCAGCGCGACGGCGACGGCGGCCCAGATGGCGGGATCCATGGGCCGCACTCTACAGCGCTCAGCCGGCGGCGACGCCGCGAGCCGCCACGCGCGCGCGGGCGCGCGACTTCGGCGCCGGAGAGGGACCAGGGCCCGCCCGAGGCGCCGCCGCGTTACGTTCCTTCCGAGAGGTGGAGGTTTCGTAAACCGCCGCGCGCCCGAGGGCGAGGCGAATGCGCCTGGTGGTCGCCCCAGCGACCAATTCGCGCATCCACCCCGTGGGAGCGGGCGCGGCCCGGAGATCGCCCACCTCACGCGCCGCCGTAGCCGAGCACGCTGGCGTCCCTTCCGCCCCGGCGGCGTCGGTTAGACGAAAAAGAAGACGATCGCGAGCACGAGCGCCAGCGGAAACGGGCCCACGAACAGCGAGACGAGCACGAGGACGGGCGCGGCGAAGAGCGCGATCTGCGCGCTCGAGCCGATGGCGAAGTCTTGGCCTCGACGGTCGGACCGGGCAGGCCGCCGCCCTGGACGAGCTGGAAGACGGCCGGCATCACGAGCGCGATGACCGCCAGCAGCAGCATGCCCGCCTGGGTGCCGGCCGCGGTGCGGTCGAAGGTCTGCGTCTGGTGCCTGAGGCTGCCCGTGAGCATCGAGATGCCCATGACGAGCAGGATGTTGCCCAGGATCGAGCCGATCAGCGACGCCTTGACGACCTCCTGGAGCCCGGCGTCGAGGGCGAACACGGCGATGATGAGCTCGGGCGCGAGCCCCCGCGATGTCCACCACGATCGCGATCGGGATCAGCGGGAGCAGCAGGTACGGCCACCCCTCGCCACTGAACATGAAGCCCCGCAAGCCGGCGAGCATACGAGGCGATCCCGCCGGACGCGGGACCGCCTCGTTGTTCTGATCTAGATGCTACGGAGCGAGCTTGCTGGCGCAGTCGCGCAGCTTGGTCTGGTCCGAGCCGGCGGCCTGCACGCACTGCGCGTAGGCCTGCGCCTTCTTGGCGCTGGCACCGCCCGAGGAGGAGCTCCCGCCGGAGCCCGAGCCGCCGAGGCCGCCCAGCGCGCCGAGGCCGCCCAGGCCGCCCAGCTGGGACATCAGCTGGGCGAAGGGCTTCGCGTTGCCGGGCTCGGGGAACGACTGGCTCTCGTTGAGGCCGGTCAGCGAGATGTCGAAGTCGATGTCGGCCTTGCCGCCGCCGCCGCGGGGATCCTGGATGCCCATCACGAAGGACAGGCGGCGCAGGATCGAGTCGTCCTTGCCGGTCTCGATCGTGACGTCGGCCGACGTGATTGCCTTGGCGACCGCGTCCTTCTGAGCCTGGGTGAGCTTCGTGGGCAGGTTCGGCGTCGCGCCGGAGAGGCCCAGCGAGCCGGCCTTGGCGAGCGCCGCGTTGACGTCGTCGAGCAGCTTGTTGACGTCGATGCCGCCGGTGATCTTCACCGTCGAGGCGCCGCCCACGCTCGAGTCGCCGTCGACCTTGGGGTCTTTGAGCCAGGCCTTCGGGTTGATGCCCAGCTTGGACAGGCTCGTGCTCGACGAGGAGGACGACGACGACGGGCTCTTGGACGCGGCGGTCTCGTAGCTCTGCTTGAACTGCTTGTAGACGTCGTCGCCGAGGACGTACTCGGTGCCCTTGAAGTTGACGAAGGCCTTGCTGCCGGTGTTCTCGACGCCCGCCTGGATCTCCGGCGTGCCCGGGATCCCCTTCACCGACAGGTTCAGGTCGAACTTCGGGAGCTTGGTCTTGCCCTCTGACTGAACCGGCCCGGAGACGGCGACCTCGATCGGGCCCTGAAGCGACGAACCGCCGCCGGAGACGTTCGCCTTGAGCCTCAGGTCCACCTTGCCCGAGTCGACCTTCTTGCCGTTGGCCGAGAACGTCTTGTCGAGGATCGTGTTGACGTCTGTGCCGGCACTGACCGGCGTGCCGCCGGTGTCCTTCTTACTGCTGCCACCACACGCGACGAGCGCGAGGGCGGCGATCAGCAGCGCCAGGGGCGCCATCACGCGCAGGATGGGTTGCAAGGTCTCTCTCCAGTCAAAACGGGGGCGATCGCGAGCCTAGCATCGGAGTTGATGGCTGCCAGACGGATGTTCTATACGACCGTTGCCGCGCTGGTGCTGGGATGCGCACCGGCCCAGGCGGCGGACGTGCTGGTGCTGGGCCAAGGCGGGGAGGTCGCCAGGCGCGCCGACCCGGGCGTCGCGGCCCGCGACCGGACCCCGGTTCGCCCGACTCACCCCGCGGTGCGGGCGCTCGCGTCGGCCTCCGCGAGCAAGACCGTGGCGTCGGAGCTCAAGCGGCTCTATGGCGCCGGCGCGATCGACCGCGCCACCTACGCCGGCTATCGGGCCGAGTATGCACGCGACAAGCGCCTGGCCGGCAGGCTCGGCGGCGTGCGCCGGCGCGAGCTGGCGGGCGTGCTGGGCTCGGTCGACCGGATGGCCGCCCGCGGCTCGCTGACGAGCTCGCGGCTGGTCCCGCTGTGGCTGCAGCTGCGGCGCAACCGCGAGTGGTGGTCGACCGGTCCGCTGCTCGCCTCCGGCCAGCGCGTGTCCTTCAAGGGCTCAGAGCTCGTCTATCAGTACTTCCCGGGCGAGGGCCTGCAGATCCATCCGCTGGCCAACTTCGGCAAGCTCAACGCGCTCTGGCGCTCGAAGGTCGACGCCGACCGGATGGAGCAGCTCATGGACGAGCTGCTGGCGATCGCCGCGGGCCGGGCGGGCGGGGTCGCGTGGGAGTACTACTTCGACTTCGACGGCGGGGCCCCGCCCTGGGTGAGCAGCCTCTCGCAGGGCACCGGGCTGCAGTCGCTCGCGCGCGCGGCGGTCAAGTCCGGCCGCGGCGTCGAGATCCTGCCGGTCCTGCGCAAGGGGCTGACGGTCTTTGAGACCGCGCCGCCGTCCGGTGTGCGCACGCACGCCGACGGCGGCATCCACTACGTCCAGTACTCCTTCGCACCCAAGCTGCAGATCCTCAACGGCTTCATCCAGTCGCTGGTGGGCCTGTACGACTTCGCGTCGATCGCCGACGACGCCGACGCCCAGAAGCTCTTTCTCGAGGGCGACACCGCCGCGCGGCGCGAGGTCCCGCGCTTTGACACCGGCTCGTGGTCGCTGTATTCGCGCGGCGGGCCGGTCCACGACGAGTCAAATCTCAACTACCACCAGCTGCTGACGGACTTCCTGACCTCCCTGTGCGACCGCACCGACGAGGCCGTCTACTGCGACACGGTGCAGCACTTCGAGCGCTATCTGAAGGAGAGCCCGGAGGTCAAGCTGCTCACCCGGCGCCTGCGCGGAGGCCGCACCGGCGCGCTGCGGTTCGGGCTCTCGAAGATCTCGCGCGTCAACGTGCAGATGCGGCGCGCCGGCAAGCTCGTACTCTCCTACGGCGCCATCCTCGGCTACGGGACGCGCGCCATCACGGTCAAGCCGCCGCGCGGCGCCGGCACCTACGACGTGCGCATCTCCGCGACCGACCTGGCCGGCAACTCCACCTCGCTGGCGGACACGCTCCAGATCCTGAAGGCGCGCGCGTAGACTCCGGGGCCCATGGGCCCCAGGACCATCCTCTACACGGGGAAGGGCGGCGTGGGCAAGACCTCCGTCGCCGCAGCGACCGCTCGGCGCATCGCCGCCGAGGGTGGTCGCGTCATCGTGCTCTCCACCGATCCCGCGCATTCGCTCGCGGACGTGCTCGAGCTGCCGGTCGGCAGCCAGCCGACGGACGTCGGCGGCGGGCTGTTCGCCCAGCAGGTGCAGGCGCAGGAGGAGCTAGAGCGCCACTGGTCCTCCGTGCAGGGCTGGCTCGGCGCGATGCTCGTCGAGCGCGGCGTGGACCGCATCGCCGCCGAGGAGCTCAGCGTGCCGCCCGGTGGCGACGAGCTCTTCAGCCTGCTGCAGATCAAGGCCCACTGGGAGTCGGGCGACTGGGACGCGATCGTGGTCGACTGCGCTCCGACCGGCGAGACCCTGCGGTTGCTGTCCTTCCCCGACGTCGCGCGCTGGTGGCTGGGGAAGGTCTTCGGCCGCGAGCACCAGCTGCTCGCCGCGGCGCGGCCGCTCGCGCGCGCGTTCTTAGACGTGGCGCTGCCCGACGAGCGCGTCTTCGAGGAGATCCAGCGGCTGATCGCCAACCTCGTGGCGATGAACGAGATCCTCCGGGACTCCGAGGGCTCGTCGCTGCGGCTCGTGATGACGCCGGACCGGATGGTGGTCAAGGAGGCCATGCGGACCTTCACCTACCTCAACCTCTTCGGCTATGTCACCGACGCGGTGATCGTCAACCGGGTCTTCCCCGCCGAGCTCGACGAGACCTACTTCGGGGCGTGGCGGGCGCTGCAGGGCGAGCAGCTCGAGCTGGTCGAGTCCGGCTTCTCGCCGGTGCCCGTGCTGCGCGCACCGTACTTCGAGCGCGAGGTCGCCGGGCCGGAGATGCTCGACCGCCTGGGCGACGCGCTGTTCGCAGCGACCGACGCCGGGCGCGTGCTGCACACCTCGGTCTCCCAGCAGCTCAGCCACGACGGCCACGGAGCGCGGCTGCGCCTCGAGCTGCCCTTCGTCGAGAAGGCCGACATCGAGCTCAAGAAGATCGGCCTCGAGCTCGTGGTGCGTGTCGGCGACGCCAAGCGCACGATCCAGCTGCCGGCGGCGATGGCGAGCTTCCGGCCGGCGTCGGCCTCGTTCACCGACGGCGCGCTGGTGGTCGTCTTCGAGGTCGCGCAGGAGGCGGTGAGCCCCGGTGCCTGACGAGCACGTGCGCGAGCTGCGCGGTCACGTCGACGCCGCCCATGCGGCCGCGGACAAGCTCGTGCGCGAGGCGCAGGCCCGCGCCGAGCGCTCCGACGAGGCGTACCGCGAGCGCCTCGCCGAGGTCCCGGCGCGCGGCTGGGAGGTCGCCGAGGAGCACCGGCCCAAGCCCGCGGGCCCGAGCGAGCTGCAGGTCGTCGTCGGCCTGCTCGAAGCGCTGCGCGGCGCGATCCCGTCCGAGCTGACCCAGCCGCTGGCCGAGGCCGTGCGCGAGCTGCTGCTGGCCGTGCGGGCCCTGATCGACTGGTACCTCGAGCACCTGGAGCGCGGGTCGCGGGCCGGCGGCGAGGCCGACGAGCGCGTGGAGGACATCCCCATCTCGTGAAGCTCCTGCGCGAGCTCTCGGCCACCCAGCAGCGCGCCGGCATGGCGGCCGGCGCGCTGGCGCTGTGCATGCTGCTGCCCTGGTATCGCTCGAGCTTCCCGGATAAGGGCGGCGTGGTCCATGACAACCTGACCGCGTTCGGGAGCTTCTCGTGGGTCGAGGCGGCCGTCCTGCTGGTGGCGGGGTCGGTGCTCTACCTGCTGTGGGCTCGCGCCCACGAGCGCGGCTTTCATCTGCCCGGCGGCGACGGCATGGCCGTGACCGTCGCCGGCGGCTGGATCCTGTTCCTGCTGATCTTCCGGCTGTTCGACCGGCCCGGGGTCGCCCAGGGCACCGTCGGCGTGCAGTGGGGGATCTTCGTGACCATGGTCGTCGCGGCGACGCTGGCCGCGGCCGGCCAGCGGTTGCGCGCCGAGCACCGCCCCGAGCCGCCCAACCCCGCCGAGGACCCGACATGGGAGATGCCCGGCCGAAGCGGCCGCGCCGACCGGCGCGCGCGCCGACCGGTCGACTCCGGCGCGCTCACCCGGGTCCTGCGCGAGGACAAGCCGTCCTGGGAGGGCGAGCCGCCCGAGCCGCCGCGCCGGGCCAAGCGTGTCGAGCCCAAGGACCCCCCGGACGAGGGAAAGCTCTTCTAGGCCCCTGCGGGCGACCGCCGCGCGAACCTCGGCACCTCCTGACGTTGTGAGCGTATATGACGGATAAAGTCAGGCACCTCGTCCCCCTACAGCCCGACGAGCTCCGCCGAGCGGTCCCAGAGGCCGCGGGCGAGGTCGTCGTCCTTGGCCTGGGGCGAGGTGCGGCCGCCGGGAGTGAAGCGGTTGAAGTACTCGCCCTGGTGCTCGGCGAGGTCGTCGCGGGTGGCGAGGTGCACGAGCGCCTCGGCGCCGGACTCCGGCGGGATCAGGAAGACGCGCTTGAGCGGCGTGCGGTAAAGGACGCCGTAGAGCAGGCTGTCACGGGCGAAGTCCGAGGCGATGTTGCCGGGATGGAAGCTGACGGAGATGAGCGCCGGCGCACGCTTGGCCAGCTCGCGCGCGAACAGCACGTTCTCGAGCTTGGAGGTCATGTAGACCCGCAGCTGGGACCAGCGGCGGCGCTCGTAGTCGAGGTCGTCGAGTCGCACGCGGCCGCCGTTGTTGCCCACGCTGGCCGTCGTGACCACGCGCGCGCCGGGCGTCTGCTCGAGGCGCTCGCGCAGCAGGTTGGTGAGCAGGAACGGCGCGAGGTGGTTGACCTGGAAGGTCAGCTCGTGCCCGTCCTCGGTCTTCACGCGGCTGGGGAAGATGCCGCCGGCGTTGGTGGCGAGGACGTCGATGCGCGGGCAGCGCGCGAGGATCTCGCCCGCGAGGCGGCGGACGTCGGCGAGCTTGGCGAAGTCGGCGGTGAGCGGCTCGACCCCGACCTCGCGCGCCACGGCGGCGGTCTTCTCTGGTGAGCGCCCGATGAGCACGACGTCGGCGCCGAGGCCGGCCATGCGCCGCGCCGCGGCGGCGCCGACGCCGGCGCTGGCCCCGGTGATCACCACGGTCTTGCCCTCCATGCCTGAAACCTACCGGGGCTGATTGACTTTGCGGCCATGCACGAGACGGCGGCCGACCTCGCGGCGCTGCAGGAGCTCCTCGACGCCAGCTACGCGGCCGGCGGGCCGCATCTGCTGCGCATCACCACGCCGCAGCGGCGCCTGAGCGCCGACCAGGTCGTCGAGCGGCTGACCGGGATGTCCCTGCTGGCCCTGGCGACCGTCA
>JBBQBV010000158.1:0-8348 GCA_038318085.1 Solirubrobacterales bacterium | reverse complement strand
CAGCAGGTCGAGGTCGGCGAGCATCGAGGCTCCTCCTTGGGGTCGTCGGTACGGGAAAGCACCGCCGACTTCGACCTGACTGCTTATGTCCCCTTCAACCCAGCCCGCCGCCCGCAGGCCGTGGAACTACTCATCTAGGCGTGACGAACGTGACGACGATCCAGAGCAGCTGGCAGGAGGCCGAAACCGCGGCCGCCGACGTCGTCTTCTCCGCGTTCGTGCTGACGCTCGTCCCGGATCCCCGCCCGTTTGTCGAAAAGCTCGAAGCCGCCGCTCGCCGGCACGTCCTTCTCTATCTCGGGGCGTACAGCGCCGACGCCGTGCTCGATCCCCTCTGGCGCCACTTCCACGGCTCGCCCCGCGTCCCCGGCGCCAGCTATCTCGACGCGATCGCGGTCCTGCGGGAGCTCGGGATCACGCCCGAGGTGAAGGTCGTCGAGATTCCCAACCCACGGCGGTTCGCGACAATCGACGAGGCCGTCGAGCACTACCGCGACGGGCTGCTGTTGCCCGACACGGCCGCCGCCCGTCACGAGCTCGAAGGCCTGCTGGGGATGTGGCTGCTCGGTCGCAAGGGCGCGCTGCGATCCCCGCTGCGTACCGTGCCCACGGCGATCATCCGCTGGACGCCCCGACCGCGGGCCTAGCGGGGAGCGGCCTGAAGGTCGGAAGCGGGCCGAGGCCGAGGGCCGAGCGCGCAGCTGCGCCCTCACGCCGCCGCGCTGGTCGAGGCGTTCGGGGCTCCGCAGCCCCAGCTGGCATCCTCAGCAAACTCCAAGCTCTCTCTCGCAAACTGGGAGGCGTGACCACCGCGACCGACACCCTGCGCATCCTCGTCGTCGATGACGAGCCCAACATCGTCGACGTGATCTCGATGGCGCTGCGCTTCGAGGGCTTCGAGGTCGAGTCGGCCGGCACCGGCGAGGCGGCGCTTGCGGCCGTCGAGGCCTTCCGGCCGGATCTGATGGTCCTCGACATCATGCTCCCGGACATGGAGGGCTTCGAGGTGGCGCAGCGCCTGGGCGCCGTGCGGGCGCATGTGCCGATCATCTTCCTGACCGCGCGCGACGCCACCGCCGACAAGATCCGTGGCCTGACCACGGGCGGCGACGACTACGTGACCAAGCCCTTCAGCCTGGAGGAGCTCGTCGCGCGCATCCGCACCATCCTGCGCCGGACCCGTGGGGGCGACGGCGAGTCGAGCGTGCTCAGCTTCGAGGACCTGCGCATGGACGAGGACACGCGCGAGGTCACCCGCGGCGACATGCCGATCGACCTGACCGCCACCGAGTACCGGTTGCTGCGCTTCCTGCTGCTCAACCCGCGCCGCGTGCTGACGCGCTCGCAGCTGCTCGACCACGTCTGGGACTACGACTTCGGCGGCGACGCCCGCGTGCTGGAGACCTATGTGTCCTACCTGCGCAAGAAGCTCGGCACCGGCGACGCCGGCGAGGTGCAGCTCATCCACACCGTGCGCGGCGTCGGCTACGCGCTGCGCGCGCCCCGGCGCTGATGTCGCTCCGCGGGCGGCTGCTGCTCCTGCTCGTCGGCCTCTCGGCGGCGGGCCTGATCGTGGTGGGTAGCGTCAGCTACGCGGCGCTGCGCTCCTACCTGCTCACCCGCGTCGACCAGCAGGCCGTCGACGGCGTCGAGCAGGTCGGCCACCAGCTCGCCGAGTCGCGCTACCCCGACGACGGCCCCGGAGGCGGCGGCGGCGGTCCTCCGCGCCAGCTCCCGGAGGGCACGTACGGCGCGCTGCGCGACGGCCGCGGCAAGGTCGTCGACGACTTCGTGTTCTCCTACGGCACCGCGAGCCGCCCGCGCCCGACGGTGCCGGCCGAGCTGCCGCTGACGACCTCCCGCAACCAGCCGCGGCTCGTCAACGCCGATGCGCGCAGCGGCTCGAGCCGCTTCCGCCTGCTCGCCGTGCCGCTGAGCGACGGCGGCAGCCTGGTCGTCGGCGTGCCGCTGACCGAGGTCGACTCGACCCTGCACCGCTTCGAGCTGATCCTGCTGGTCGTCGCCGGCGCCGTCCTGCTCGTGCTCGGCGCCGCCGCGCTCTGGCTCGTGCGCCTGGGCCTCTCGCCGCTGGTGCGGATGGGCAGGACGGCGGAGGCGATCGCCGCGGGGAACTACGCCGAGCGCGTCGAGCCCGCGACCGAGCGGACCGAGGTCGGTCGCCTGGGCCTGTCGCTGAACGCCATGCTCGGCCAGATCGAGCGCGCCTTCGCCGAGCGCGCCGCCAGCGAGGACCGGCTGCGGCGCTTTTTGTCAGACGCCTCACACGAGCTGCGCACGCCGCTGGCCTCGATCCGCGGCTACGCCGAGCGGTTTCGCATCGGCGCGGCGCGCGGCGCGGCCGACCGCGAGAAGGCGATGGCCCGGATCGAGTCCGAGGCCAAGCGGATGGGCGTCCTCGTGGAGGACCTGCTCACGCTCGCGCGCCTGGACGAGGAGCGCGAGCTCGACCGCGAGCCCGTCGACCTCGCGACGTTCGCGCGCGAGGCGGTCGACGCGGCGCGGGTGGCGTCGCCGTCGCGGCCCATCACGCTCTCCGCCGGCGGCCCGCTGATCGTCGACGGCGACCCGGGCCGGCTGCGCCAGGTGGTCGACAACCTCGTGCGCAACGCGCTGACGCACACACCCGACGGCACGGTGGTCGACGTGCGCCTCGAGTCCGGTGACGGGCGGGCGCATCTGGAGGTCCGCGATCACGGCCAGGGGCTGCCGACCGGCGACCCGAGCGAGCTGTTCGGACGCTTCTGGCGCACCCAGGCCGGGCGCGAGCGCGGCAAGGGCGGCGCCGGCCTCGGCTTGGCCATCGTCGCGGGCATCGTCGGCGCGCACGGCGGCGAGGTCTCCGCCTCCGATGCGCCCGGCGGCGGCGCGCGCTTCGAGGTCGTCCTGCCGCTCAGCAAACCCCCGGCCGGCGCCTGAGGCCCGAGCTGAGGTGGCCTTGTAGGGTCGGCGCCTGTGGTTTCGGACGACATCGTCGAGGCTCGGCCCTCCTCGCCGCCGTCGCCTGCGCTCCTGGGGGGTCGAGCGCTCGCGCTGTATCTGATGCTCGTCGTCCTCTCCGGCTGCTCGCAGGGATCGTCGCCGGTCGACGCCCGCGGGGCCGAGACTCAGCGCAACCTGGTGACGGTCGCCGGGCTCCCGCAGGACGGCATCACCCTCGGACGGCTGGACGCGCCGGCGACGCTGACCATCTACGCAAGCCTTGACGACTTCGGCTCGGGGTTTTTCCGCAAGGACCTGCCGCCGCTCGTCTCGCGCTGGGTGCGGCCGGGACGCTTGCGCATCCAGCTGCGCACGACGAGCGGGCCCGCGACGGATGCGCCGCCCGACCCTGGCGCCGCGCGTGCCGCGCGGATCGCGCAGGCCAGCGGCCTGCAGGACCATCTCTGGCAGTTCTACGGGGCGCTGAGCGTGAGGTATCGCGGATATATCGACGACACCCTGCTGGCGGATGCGCTGGCCGGGGTTGGAGGAGTCGACCGCAAGCGCGTCGAGAAGGACTCGCGGTCAGCTCGCATCAGCAACGCCATCGCCAAGGCGGACCGCCTCGCGGGCGAGGCGAAGGTCTCTGAACTGCCGGCCTACGTGCTCGAGATGCCGGGCCGCCCGCCGACGCGCGTTGACGGATCGTGCTACGGCTGCTTGACGAAGAACCTCGCGCGCTACCTCACCTCCTGACCGCCGTGCGGCACGCGCGCACCCTAAGACGTCCGATGCCGTGATCCGGCGTAATGGCTCTTCCGAACGCCCTGGGTGCGGTGGAGCGTCCGGTGCGGGCCGCCGCGCGTGGCGCCGGGGCCGCCGCCGGCCGAGTCGACCGGATCCTCTGCTCGCTCGAGACGCCGGAGGTGGCGATCGCCTCGATCGAGCGCGAGATGCGCGGGATGCGCGGCGACCTGCGCGAGGTGATCGCGGCACTCGGCGCCCTGCGCGAGGACGTCGGCGTCCTCGACGGCTCCGTGAGTGGCATCCGCGACGCCACGGTCTCCCTCGAGCAGCAGGTCGCCGGCCTCGAGGATCACCTGCTCACCGTGGGCAAGAGCCTGCGCCGCATCGATTCGCTCGTGCCACGCATCAGCCGCCGCTCCCGCCTGCAGGCGCAGGCGGACTCCTCGAGCTACGCCTCGCCGCGTGCCACCGCGGCCAGCAGCGAGCGGGCGAAGCCGACCAGGCGCTCGGCCGGGTAGCGCTCGGGGTCGGTGAGCAGGAGGCGCCCGGCCTCCTCCCCGACAGACAGGATCGCGCGCGACAGCAGCTCCTCGTCGAGCCCGTGCGGGCCGCCGCGGTGCTCGAGACCCCAGGCGACAAGCTCGCGCAGCCGCCCGAGCAGCGCCGCGCGCTTGCGCTCCACCTGGCGGCGCACGGGCGCCGGGGTGCCCTCAATCGGCAGCAGGATCAGCCGCCACGCGTGCGGATGCGCGGCGACCGCGGCCAGGAACGCGCCGATCGACTCGACGAGCACCTCGTCGGGATGGCGGCCCGCGGGGTCGGCCGGGACGACCGAGTCCAGCACGCGCAGGGCCCGGCCCTCCTCGCGCACCACGAGCGCGCCGAGCAGGACGGGCAGGCTCGGGTAGGCGCCGTAGACGACCGGCCGGGTGACCCCGACCGCGCGCGCCACCGCCTCCATCGACACGGCGCGGTAGCCGTGCTCGGCGATCAGCGCCAGGGCGGCGTCGAGCACCTGCTCGCGGCGCTCGGCGAGGGGGACCCGCGCGGCGTAGGGCCGGCGGCGGGTGGTCGTCACGCGGCCTGGCCCCGCTCGACGGCGGCCAGGGCGGCGGTGGTGAAGCTGAGAATGCGGTCGTTCGAATACCGGCGCGGATGGGTGAGCACGAGGCGGGCGGTTTCCTGGGCGAGCGTGAGGATCATCCGGGCGAGCAGCTCGGCGTCGAGCCCGGGCGGGCCTCCGCGACGCTCGAGGCCCCAGCGCACGAAGTCCTCGAGCCGGGTGAGGATCGCGGCCCGGTTGCGCTCGATGCGCGCCCGCAGGCGCGCCGGCGTCCCGTCCGGAGGCATCAAAATCAGGTTCCAGCGGTCCGGTTGCGCGCGGACGCCATCGAGGAACAGCCGGACGCCGCGGGCGAGTGCCGCGTCGGGGTCCTCGTCGACGACGAAGGCGGCCAGGGCGACCTCCAAATCGCCCAGCGCGCGGCCCTCCTCGCGGTCGGCGAGCGCGTCGAGCAGCCCGTCGAAGTCGTCGAACAGCGTGTAGACCAGCGGGCGGGTGACGCCCGCCGCGCGGGCCACGGCCCCATCGGCAGCCCCGACAGTCCCCGGCTGCGCGCCAGTGCCAGGGTGACGTCGAGGATCTGCTCCGTGCGCTCCTCGACGGTCATGCGTTCGCGCGCCATCGGAGTAAGGTGACATGTCCGTGTAACGGACATACTGCGATGGCGTAACTGACGCAGCTGTAGCTTTTCGGGACCGGACTGCCAGGAGCGGAGAACCCACCTCATGCACCCCGTCGCGCTCGCCGAGACCGTCGGCCCCAGCCGGAGGCTCCCCCGTCGCCCAGGTGGCGATCGCGACCGTGGCCGTGGTCGTGGTGCTCGCCGTCCTGATCCCCGTCGGCACGCGCCGGCGCGCGGGCCGCGCCTTCTTCCCGCTCGACCTCTCAGAGCGCGTCGCCGAGCGCGTCACCGGCCTGCCCGGCTGGGCCGCCGTGCCGACCGCGGTGGCCGCCGGCTCCCTGATCACGGCGGTCTTCGGCCTCTACTGGGACGTGTCGCTGCACATGGACCGCGGGCGCGGCCCCGGCCCGCTCGCCAACCCCTCGCACTACTTCATCCTCGCCGGCCTGCTCGGCATCTTCGCCGCGGGCTGGCTCGCGGCGGTCATGCCGGCGCGGGGTGTGCGGCCCGGCCCGGCCGCCGTCCGCATCACCGCCGACTGGCACGTGCCCCTCGGCGGCGCGGTCATGCTGGCCTGCTCGTCCTTCGCCCTGCTCGGCTTCCCGCTCGATGACGTCTGGCACCGCCTCTTTGGCCAGGACGTCACGCTCTGGGGCCCGACGCACATGATGATGCTCACCGGCGCCGCCTTGACGCTGATCGAGATCATGGTCCTGATGGCGGAAGGCCGCCAGGCCAAGCGCGACGAAGCTCCGCGGAGCCGGCTGGCGTCGGCGCGCGTGCGCATGGTGATCGCCAGCGGCGGCCTGCTCGTCGGGCTGTCGATCTACCAGGGCGAGTTCGACTTCGGCGCCCCGCAGTTCCGCATGCTCTACCAGCCCGCGCTGATCGCGCTTGCCGCATCCGTGGCGCTCGTGGCCGCGCGAATGCTCGGCGGCCGCGGTGCCGCGCTCGGTGCCGCCGTGTTCTTCGTCGTCGTCCGCGGCGTCCTCACGCTTGTCGTGGCGCCCGGCCTCGGTGAGACGGTCGCGCACTTCCCGCTGTATCTCGTCGAGGCGCTGATCGTCGAAGGCGTCGCGCTGACGCTCTCCACCGACCGCCCCTACCGCTTCGCCTTCGTCTGCGGCGGGCTGATCGGGACGGTGGGCGTCCTGGCCGAAGACGTCTGGACCCACGTCTGGATGCCACTCGAGTGGCCCGCCCACCTGCTGCCGGGCGCGGTCGCCGTCGGCCTGCTCGTCGCCCTGGCCGGCGCCGTGCTCGGCGCCTTCCTGGGCTCCGCCGTCCGCCTGGACCGCCCGGCGGCGGCGCCCGCCTTGGGCAGCGTCGTCATCATCGTGGCCGTGCTGGCCTTCCTGACGCACACGACCGTGCCCGCCGGTGCCCGCGGGCAGGTCACGCTCACCGACGCGCCGCCCGCGCCGCACCGGACGGTCAACGCCACGCTCCGCGTCACGCCGAAGACCATGGCCGCCGATCCCGACTGGCTTGTGAGCATCGCCTGGCAGGGCCGGCAGCACGTCGAGACCCATCCCCTGCGCCGCGTCGCTCCGGGCGTCTATGAGACCGCCACACCCGTCCGCGCCGACGGCAGCTGGAAGTCCGCCTTGCGCTTTGCGCGGGGCACGGAGATGGCGTCGATCCCGCTCTTCATGCCCGCCGACCCCGCCATCCCCGCCAAGGCGCTCGTCGCAGCGCCGCGCTTCGAGCGCGCCTTCGTCTCTGACGCCGTCGTGCTGCAGCGCGAGCGCAAGCCCGACGCCTCCGGCGGCCTGTGGCACGTCGCGAACGCGATCGTCGCGAGCACCATCCTGGTCCTTTTGGGGACCATCGGCTGGGCCCTGCGCCGGCTCTCCGCGGCGCCGCGGGCCGGGCGGGTGGCGGCCCGCGGCACGCGTGCGCGGATCGGCGTGACCTCGTGAAGCGCCGGAGCCTGCTCGTCACGGCCGGCCTCGCGGGCACGACGATCGCCTCCGCGCTGCTCGCCGACGCCGTCGACCGCCGGCGGATCGAGGCCGACCCCGCAAACGCCCTGCTGCACACGGTCCCGGATGGCCGCGAGGTCACGGTCACCGGCGCCGGCGACACGCCGCTGCACGTCGAGCTCTACGGGCCCGAGGACGCGCCGCCGGTGGTGCTCGTGCACGGCTGGACCTGCGCGCTGCGCTTCTGGCGCCTGCAGGTGCGCGATCTCGCGGCCGATCACCGGGTCATCGCCTACGACCTGCGCGGGCACGGGCGCAGCGGCGCGCCCGCCGACGGCGACTGGTCGCTGGACACCTTCGCCGACGACCTCGAGGCGGTCTTCGACGCGTGCGTGCCCGACGAGCGCAGAGCGCTGCTCGCCGGCCACTCGCTCGGCGCGATGACGATCGCCGCCTGGGCGGGCCGCCACCCGGTGGCCGTGCGCCGCCGCGCTGCCGCGGTCGCCCTCGTCAACACCGGCCTGGGGGACCTGATCACCGAGTCGCTGCTCGTGCGCACGCCGGACGCGCTGGGCAGCGTGCGACAGCTGATCGGCGGCTCCGCGCTCGGCGTCGGCGTGCCGCTGCCGAGCCGGCCGGACCCGCTCACCCATCGCGTCCTGCGCTACATCGCCCTGTCTCGGTCCGCCAGCCCGGCGCAGGTCCGCTTCTGCGAGGAGATGGTCCTGTCGTGCGAGACGCGCGTGCGCGCCGGCTGCGGCCGGGAGCTCAGTCGCCTGGCTCTGCTTGACCGCATCGAGGACCTCGACGTCCCGACGCTCGTGATCGCGGGGGAGCGCGATCTGATGACGCCGCCGTCGCACGCGCACCGGCTCGCCGAGGCGCTGCCGGACTGCACGGGGGTCCTCGAGCTCGCGGAGTGCGGGCACATGGGTCCGATCGAGAGCGCGCCGGAGGTCACGGCCGCGCTGCGCGAGCTGTCGGCCAAGTACCTGACCGCGGAGGGCCCGGCATGAACGAGACCGTCGACATCGCCGTCATCGGCGCGGGG
>JBBQBV010000157.1:0-8358 GCA_038318085.1 Solirubrobacterales bacterium | reverse complement strand
TACGCCGAGAAAGCCCCACCATCGCCGCAAGCCCCTCCCCATACTGCGCCGCGCGGTCCTCATGACCGAGGTCCGGGCGGGCAACATCGCGAGCATCCCCGTCGACGAAGGCCGCGTGTTGAGCGTCAGGGGCCACCTTGTGGCGGTCTTCCACCTGCGCGGCGGCGAGGCGCGGGCCGTCCAGCCGTGGTGTCCGCACCGGCGCGGGCCGCTGGCCGACGGGCTGGTCGGCAACGGGTCGGTGGTCTGCCCGCTCCACGGGCGCACGTTCGACCTCGCCAGCGGCGAGGCGCGTGGAGGCGAGGTCGGCGTGGCGACCTATCCGGCGCGGGTGGAGCCGGACGGCACGATCCTGCTCTGCCTGCCGGACGAGGGACCGCTGCCGCGCACCGTCGATCAGGACGTGCACGAGAGCGGGACCCAGGCCGCGGACGCGGATCCGCCGTTCGCCACGTAGCGACGCGGGCTCGCGCCGCTGGCTCAGCCCGCCGAGGCGACCGTGGCTTGACCCGGTTTGGCCCGGCGGCCAGCTCAAGTCGACATCCGGGCCATATGAACTCGACCGGTCGCTGGGTAGCGTCGCGACGGCACACCGGCCAGCCGAAACCGCGGCGCCGGCGAGCCAAGATGACGACACCCGGAACGCCAGCGACAAACGCCGACCCGCCAGCCGGCTCAGAGGCTTCCGGCGTGCGCGAGCGCGCCGGCGGGGTGGCGGCGGGCGCCCGGCGGACCGCGACGCACTGCCCGTACTGCTCGTTGCAGTGCGGGATGGAGCTCGTGCAGCTGGCCGGCGCGCCGCTGTCCGTCGCGGCCCGCGACTTCCCCACCAACCGTGGAGGCATGTGCCGCAAGGGCTGGTCGGCCGCCACGCTGCTGCAGCGCGACGACCGGCTCATCGAGCCGTTGCTGCGCGACCGCCGCGGCGGGGCGCTGCGTACGGCGAGCTGGGACGAGGCGCTGGACCGCGTCGCGGACGAGCTGCGCAACTGCCAGCGCCGCCACGGGCTCGACGCGGCCGGCGTGTTCGGCGGGGGCGGGCTCACCAACGAGAAGGCCTACATGCTGGGCAAGTTCGCGCGTGTCGGGCTGCGCACGTCGTCGATCGACTACAACGGGCGCTTCTGCATGTCCTCCGCCGCGACGGCCGCGCAGCGCGCGTTCGGGCTCGACCGGGGCATGCCGTTCCCGCTCGAGGACATCGCCGCCACCGACGCGATCCTGCTCGTCGGCTCAAACCTGGCGGAGACGATGCCGCCCGCGATCGCCTATATCGACGATCAGCGCCTGCACGGTGGCCGGCTCGTGGTCATCGATCCCCGCGCGACAGCCACCGCCCGCCGCGCGACGCTGCACCTGCAGAACGTGCCGGGAAGCGATCTCGCGCTGGCCAGCGGCCTGCTGCACATCGCGATCAAGGACGGGTTCGTCGACGAGGAGTTCGTGCAACGCCGCACGCGCGGTTTTCGCCTGGCCGCGCAACGGGCGGGCGCCTACTGGCCCGATCGCGTCGAGCGCATCACGGGCGTCTCGGTCGAGGACATGCGGCGCGCGGTCGCGCTCCTCGGCGAGGCGGCGACGGCGATGGTCCTCACCGGCCGCGGACCCGAGCAGCAGAGCAAGGGCACCGACACGGTGCTGGCCTTCATCAACCTGGCCCTGGCGCTCGGCCATGCCGGGCGCCCGCTGCGCGGCTACGGGTGCCTGACCGGTCAGGGCAACGGGCAGGGAGGCCGCGAGCACGGCCAGAAGGCCGACCAGCTCCCCGGCTACCGGCGCATCGACGATCCCGCCGCGCGAGAGCACGTCGCGCGGGTCTGGAACATCGAGCCGGATGACCTTCCCGGACCCGGCCGCTCGGCCTGGGAGATGCTCGAGGCCATGGGCCGCGACGGCGGCGTGCGGGCGCTGCTGGTCATGGGCTCCAACCCGCTCGTCTCGGCGCCGGATGCGTCGCACGTCGAGGAGCGAATGTCGGAGCTGGACTTCCTCGCCGTCTGCGACCTGTTTCTTTCGGACACCGCCCAGCGCGCCGACGTCGTACTACCCGTCACGCAGTGGGCCGAGGAGGACGGGACGATGACGAACTTCGAGGGCCGGGTGGTGCTGCGTCGGGCGGCCGCGCCACCGCCGCCGGCGGTCCGCAGCGATCTCGCCGTGCTGGCGGGCCTGGCGCTGCGGCTCGGCTGCGCCGAGGGCTTCCCCTCCGAGCCTCGAGCCGTGTTCGAGGAGCTGCGACGCGCCAGCGCCGGCGGGCCGGCCGACTACGCCGGCATCACCTGGGAGCGGATCGCCGCCGAGGACGGCGTCTTCTGGCCCTGCCCCGACGAGGGCCATCCCGGCACGCCCCGGCTGTTCCTGGACGCGTTCGCGACCCCGGACGGCCGCGCCCGCTTTCACCCCGTCGGCCACCGCGCCGCCGCCGAGGAGCCCGACGAGGAATTCCCGCTGTACCTGACGACGGGCCGGACGCTCCTGCACTATCAGTCGGGCACCCAGACGATGCGCGTCGACGAGCTGCACGGGTCCGAGCCCGATGCCTTCGTCGAGCTGCACCCTGCGCTCGCACGAAAGTTCGCGATCGAGGACGCCGATCTGCTCTGGCTGCGCACACGCCGAGGAACCGCATGCGCGCGGGCGCGGCTGACGCCCGACATCCGGCCCGACACGCTCTTCATGCCCTTCCACTGGGGTGGCGCGGGGCGCGCGAACCTGCTGACCAACCCGGCACTCGACCCCGCTTCGAAGATGCCGGAGTTCAAGGTCTGCGCGGTGCGCATCGACCGTGTCGAGACCGCGGATGGCCAAGCGGGGCCGGCCGGCGCGCCCCAGACAACAGGAGACTCAGGATGAGCTCGAACGCGCGCTTCCTTCAAGGCGTCTACGACTTCGACGGGCGCGGGCTGCACGAGCCGTTCCTGCTCGATCCGCAGCTGACCTACACCGTGCCGGTGGGCAACGAGGCACAGTTCGTGTACTTCCGCGGCGGCAACGCCAGCGCCGACCTCGCGTGCGCGATCGTGATGCGCGACGGGGAGCCGATGCGCTACTTCCCGATCGGCGCGCGCGCGAGCACGCACGTCGCCCTGCGCGTCGTGGAGGACCTGCTCGCCGAGACCCGCATCGAACTGCACCTGGCGGCGCCCGAGGGCGCCGCCGGACAGGTCGTCATCGACCTCGGCCTGATGGAGATCTAGAGAGGAATGCCATGAGCGAGAAAACCAGGCTGATCGTCGTCGGAAACGGGATGGCGGGCGCGCGCGCGGTCGAGGAGATCCTCCAGCGGGGCGGGGCGGACATCTTCGAGATCACGATGTTCGGCGCCGAGCCGCACGGCAACTACAACCGCATCTCGCTGTCCAACGTCCTGGCGGGCCACGAGGACCGCGGTGACATCTTCCTCAACCCCTTGGACTGGTACGAGGAGAACGCGATCGCGCTTCACGCCGGCGTCCGGGTCACCCGCATAGATCAATTCGCCCGGGAGGTAACGGTGGACGACGGCACGGTCCATCGCTACGACAAGCTGATCATCGCCACCGGCAGCACGTCGTACTTCCCCCCGATCCCCGGCCTGCTCGACGGCGACGGGCGCCCACGGACCGGCGTCTTCGGCTTTCGCAACATCGCCGACACCCAACAGATGCTCGACTGGGCGCCCGGCGCCACGCGGGCCGCCGTGATCGGGGGCGGACTCCTCGGGCTGGAAGCCGCGCGCGGTCTGCTCGAGCGCGGCCTCGAGGTGCACGTCGTGCACCGCGCAGAGCGGCTCATGAACATGCAGCTCGACAGGCAGGCCGGCGCGATCCTGCGACGGGGCGTCGAGGATCTCGGCGTCCACGTCCACCTCGAGACAAGCACAACCCGGGTTGTCGCCGGCGAGGACGGCCGCGTCGCCGGGCTGCAGTTCGGTTCCGGGTCCGAGCTCGAGTGCGACATGGTGGTCGTCGCGGCAGGGATCCGCCCCGACGTCGATCTCGCGGCGCGCGCCGGGCTGACCGTCGAGCGGGCGATCGTCGTCGACGACGCGATGCGCGCGGTCGACGAGCCCGACATCTATGTCGTGGGCGAGTGCGCCCAGCACCGCGGGCAGGTCTACGGCCTCGTCGCTCCGCTGTGGGAGCAGGCAGTCGTGCTCGCCGAGCACATCACGCACACCAACGCTGACGCCGCCTACCACGGCTCGAAGGTGGCAACGAAGCTGAAGGTCTCGGGCATCGACCTCGCGACCATGGGCCTCGTCGAGCCTGAGCGCGAGGACGACGAGTTCGTCCAGTACGCCGAGCCCAAGCGGCGCGTGTACACGGCCGTGATCGTGCGAGACGGCAAGCTCGTCGGGGCGACGCTGCTCGGCGACGTGAGCAAGGTCTCGTTTCTCATGCAGGCGTTCGACCGCGGGATGGTGCTCCCGGAGGACCGGCGGTCGCTCCTTTTTGACCTCGGAGCGCCAGCGGCCTCCGCAAGCGTCGCCGAGCTCGCCGACGACGCCCAGGTCTGCAACTGCAACGGCGTCACCAAGGGCGCGATCCGTGCCTGCGTGCAGGGCGGCGGGCGGACGATGCGCGCGGTCATGGCGGCGACGCGCGCCGGCAGCGGGTGCGGGTCCTGCAAGGGCCAGGTGCTCGAGATCTTGGAGTGGGCCGCGGACGGGCAGCTCGAAGACGATCCCGCCGCCGACTACTACGTCGCGTCGATCCCGCTGGCCAAGCGCGATCTCATGGACATCGTGCGCAAGCGCGACCTGCGCTCGGTGTCGTCGGTCCTCGCGGCGCTCGGGCGTGAGGACCCGGATCCGAAGGTCAAGCCAGCGCTCGTGTCGCTGCTGAAGATGGTCTGGGGCGTCGACTACTCAGACGAGCGCGACGCCCGCTTCATCAACGATCGCGTCCACGCCAACATCCAGAAGGACGGCACCTTCTCCGTCGTGCCGCGCATCGCCGGCGGCGTGGCGACGGCCGACCAGCTGCGGCGCATCGCCGACGTGGCGGACAAGTACGAGCTACCTATGATCAAGATCACCGGTGGGCAGCGCATCGACCTGCTCGGCGTGGCCAAGCAGGATCTGCCGGCGGTCTGGCGCGAGCTCGACATGCCCTCGGGTCACGCCTACGGCAAGAGCTTCCGGACGGTGAAGACCTGCGTCGGCACAGACTTCTGCCGCTTCGGCCTGGGCGACAGCACGGCGCTCGGCATCCGCATCGAGGAGCGCTTCGCGGGGCTCGAGAGCCCCGCGAAGCTCAAGCTCGGCGTCGCCGGCTGCCCGCGCAACTGCTCGGAGGCGATGGTCAAGGACGTCGGCCTGGTCGCCGTCGAGGGCGCGCGCTGGGAGATCTACGTCGGCGGCGCCGCCGGGGCTCACGTGCGCAAGGGCGACCTGCTGTGCACGGTCGACACGCCGGACGAGGCGATGCTGCGGGTCGGGCGTTTCATCCAGTACTACCGCGAGAACGCCCGCTGGCTGGAGCGGACCTACGGTTTCATGGAGCGTGTGGGTCTCGACACCGTGCGTGCGATCGTCGTCGAGGACCGCGCCGGCGACGGGGAACGCCACGACGCGGCGCTCGAGCTGTCGCTGGCCGCCTACGCCGACCCTTGGCTGGAGGGCCGCCGGCCCGTGACCGCCAACCAGTTCGCCTAGCGCCTCCGCCGTGGTCTCCTGCCGGCGAATTCGACGGTCTTAAGACCATCGGCACCTTGCCAAACCGCAGGGTGGTGGTGATCGTGTGGGGGTGCAGCTCCGCGAGGTCATAGCCGCCACGACCGTCCGCGGCGCCATCCTGCGCTTCGGGCTGACCGGCCTGCTCGTCCTCGCGCTGGTCGGGATCGGGGGCGTCGAGGTCTTGAGCCGCGTCGGTCGCCGCGAGGCCATCCGCGAGGCGCGGGAGCTGACGAGCCTCGCGGGAGAGGGGATCATCGCACCCGCCGTCACCCCGGCGCTGCTGCGCGGTGATCCGCGGGCGGTCCGGGCGATGGACGGCGTCGTCGCCCGGCTCGACGCCGGTGCCGTCGGCTACCTGCTCGCGGACACCGACCCCGAGGATCTGCTGGACGCCGTCCGGGCCGCTGCCCGCGGCGAGTCCCCGCTGTCACCCAAGATCGCCGCCCATCTGCTGGCTCCCCGCCTCGCCCGCCGCCGCGACGAGGGCCTCACCGATCGCGAAGGGGAGGTGCTCTCGCTGCTGGCCGCCGGACATCCCAACGACGAGATCGCGCGCCGTCTCGGCATCGCGCACAAGACCGTCAAGAACCACATGAGCCACATCTTCGAGACGTTGCGCGTCACAGATCGCACGCAGGCCGCGCTCTGGGCGCATGCGCGAGCCGAGCCCGCAGTCCACGTCTGAGCCGGCCGCCCGCGGGTAGATTCCGCCGATGCCGCCGACCGAGATCAGCGGACCGGCGGCCCCGGCCCCTCCCTGGCGGCTGGTGGTCGCTAGCGCGCTGGTCCTGTTCGTCGAGCTCGCCCTGATCCGCTGGACCGGGGCGAACGTCCTGCACCTCAGCTACTTCTCGAACTTCATCCTGCTCGGCTCCTTTCTCGGCGTCGGGCTGGGCTTCCTGCGCTCGCGCAGCCCGCGTGATCTGTCGAGCTGGTGGCCGGCGTTCCTGACGCCCTTCGTCGCCCTGGTGCTGATCTTTCCGGTCCAGGTCAGCCAGAACAGCGACCAGATCCTGTACTTCACGGCCGTCAAGCCGACCGGCGCGCCGGAGTGGGTCACGCTGCCGGTGATCTTCTTGGCCGTGGCGGCGGTGATGACCTGCCTGGGTGAGGGGGTCGGCCGGCTGTTCGGCAGCTTCCCGGCCCTCACGGCCTACCGCCTGGACCTCATCGGGAGCCTGGTCGGGATCGGCGTCTTCACGGCGCTGTCGTTCCTCGAGGCGCCACCGGTCGGCTGGGGCCTGATCGCCGCGGCCGGCTTCCTCGCCCTGCACGGCCGCCGCAGTCCGCGGGTGCCGGCCGTCGCCCTGGTCGGGCTCCTGGTGGCGCTCGGCATCGAGTCCGTCATCCCCGGCTACAGCTGGTCGCCGTATTACAAGGTGCACGTGCGCGACGCCCCG
The DNA here is from genome assembly GCA_038318085.1 of Solirubrobacterales bacterium. GTDB lineage: Bacteria > Actinomycetota > Thermoleophilia > Solirubrobacterales > Solirubrobacteraceae > DATLGB01. Next base: position 1,299 of record JBBQBV010000157.1, on the reverse strand, counting down.
AGCCGCATCTTCATCTCGGTCAACGGCATCCCACACCAGAGCATCATCGACATCACCAAGACGCCGCTCGGGCTGCGGGCGACGCCGTATCAGCGCACCGCCGCCAGCCGGCTGCGGCACGTGCTGATCATCGGGGCCGGCAACGGCACCGACGTGGCCGTGGCACTGGCCCGGGGCGCCGAGTCGGTGGACGCCGTCGAGATCGACCCCCGGCTGGCCGAGATCGGCCGGCAGCGACACCCCAACCATCCCTACCAGAACCCGCGCGTGCACCTGGTCGTCAACGACGGTCGCGCCTTCCTGCAGCGGACGAGGACCCGCTACGACCTGATCATCTTCGCGCTCCCGGACTCCCTGACGCTGGTCTCCGGCAACAGCTCGCTGCGACTGGAGAGCTACCTGTTCACGCGCGAGGCCATCGCCGTGGCGCGGTCGCACGTGGCCGGCGGCGGGGCGTTCGCGATGTACAACAGCTATCGCAAGACCTGGCTGATCGACCGCTACGGCCAGACCCTGACCGACGTGTTCGGTCATCCGCCGTGCATCGACTCGGTGGGCACCGGCAGCCGTCGCGCGGCGCTTGTGGTGGCACGGGACCAGGCGGACCAGCGCTGCGGTCAGACGTGGCATTCGAGCCAGGCCGCCACCCCGGTCCCCGCCACGGACGATCACCCCTTTCCCTACCTCTACAAACCCGGGATCCCGAGCTACTACCTGTTGGTCTTAGTGGGGGTGCTGGCGGCGGCGCTGGTCGCGGTACGCGCGGTCGCCGGCCCGCTGCGGCGGATGCGGCCGTATTCGGACCTGTTCTTCATGGGTGCGGCGTTCCTGCTGCTCGAAACCCGCTATGTGACCGGCTTCGCGCTGCTGTTCGGCTCGACCTGGGTGGTCAACGCCGTCGTGTTCGCCGGGGTGCTGCTCGCCGTCCTGGCGGCGGTACAGACGCGCCGGCGGGTGCGGTTGCCGAGCCTCCCGTGGCTCTACGCCGCGCTCGCCATCGCGCTCGCCCTCGGCTTCGCCGTGCCCCTGTCCGCGCTGCTCACGCTGACATTGCCGGTCCGGCTCGCGGCCGCGGCGGCACTGGCCTTCGCACCGGTGTTCTGCGCGAATCTCATCTTCGCGTCGCGGTTCGCCGACACGGGCGGGTCGACGGCGGCGTTCGGCGCCAACCTGATCGGTGCGCTGCTCGGCGGGACCCTGGAGTACGTCTCGCTCGTGATCGGCTACCGCGACCTGCTGGTGGTGGCCGGCGGCCTGTACCTGATCGCCTTCCTGCTCAAGCCCCGAACCGACTCGACG
>JBBQBV010000156.1:0-8668 GCA_038318085.1 Solirubrobacterales bacterium | reverse complement strand
CTTGACGCCCAGGCGCCAGGACTGCAGGTAGGCGTCGGCGATGTCCTCGACGGTCGCCTCGTGCGGCATGTTGACGGTCTTGGAGATGGCGCCCGAGATGAACGGCTGCACCGCGCCCATCATCTTGATGTGGCCCATGTGCGAGATCGCGCGCTCACCGACGGCGACGTCGAAGACCGAGAGGTGCTTCGGGTCGAGATCGGGGGCGCCCACGATCGTGCCGTGCTCGGTGATGTGCGCCTCGATCTGCTCGATCTGCGTGTCGCTGTAGCCGATGGTGCGCAGGGCGAGCGGCACCGTGCGGTTGGCGATGATCATCGTCCCGCCGCCGACGAGCTCCTTGTACTTGACGAGCGAGAAGTCGGGCTCGACGCCTGTCGTGTCGCAATCCATCAAAAATGAAATTGTGCCAGTGGGCGCCAAGACCGTGGCCTGCGCGTTGCGGTAGCCGTAGAGCTCGCCGAGCGCGACGGCCTCGTTCCACGCCTCGCGCGCGGCGGCCAGCAGGTCCGTGTCGACGCACGTGGAGTCCGGGATCGCGTACGAGGCATCCCGGTGCATGCGCATGACGTTGTTGTGCGCCTCGCGGTTCTCGCCGTACTTGTCGTAGGCGCCGACCGCCGCCGCAACCTTGGCGGACTGCAGGTACGCGCGCCCCGTCATCAGCGCCGTGATGGCGGCGGCGGTGCCGCGGCCGGCGTCGGAGTCGTAGGCCATGCCGTCGGCCATCAGGTAGGCGCCGAGGTTGGCGTAGCCCAGGCCGAGCTGGCGGAAGGCGCGGGCGTTGCGGCCGATCTCCTCCGTCGGGTAGCTCGACGGGCCGACCACGATCTCCTGCGCGAGCAGGACGATGTCGACGGCGTGCTCGAATGTGCCGACGTCGAAGCTCCCGTCGGAATTGCGGAACTTCATCAGGTTCAGCGAGGCGAGGTTGCACGCCGAGTCGTCGACGTGCATGTACTCGCTGCACGGGTTGGACGCGTTGATGCGGCCCGAGTTCGGCGAGGTGTGCCACTGGTTGATGGTGGTGTCGTACTGCACGCCCGGGTCGGCGCACTGCCACGCCGCGTCAGCGATGTCGCGCATGAGCGCGCGCGCCTTCAGCGGCTCGCCAACCGGCTCGCCCGTTTGCCGCGCGATCAGGTTCCACTCGCCGTCGCCCTCGACGGCGTGCATGAACTCGTCGGTGACGCGGACGGAGTTGTTGGCGTTCTGGTACTGGATCGACTTGAAGCCCTCGCCGTCGATCGACATGTCAAAGCCCGCGTCGCGCAGAGCGCCGGCCTTCTTCTCCTCGGCGGCCTTGCACCAGATGAACTCGCGCACGTCCGGATGGTCGATGTCGAGCACGACCATCTTCGCCGCGCGGCGCGTCTTGCCGCCGGACTTGATCGTGCCGGCCCACGAGTCGGCGCCGCGCATGAAGGAGACCGGGCCCGAGGCGGTGCCGCCCTTGGACAGCGGCTCCATCGACCCGCGGATGTTCGAGAGGTTGATGCCGGCGCCGGAGCCGCCGCGGAAGATGCGGCCCTCGCGCGTGTTCCAGTCGAGGATCGAGTCCATCGTGTCGTCGACTGAGAGGATGAAGCAGTTGTGGACCGCGACGTTGTTGGTCAGGAACTCGGCGGACTCCGTCTGGATGTCGTAGACCTGCTGCGTGCCGACCGCCTCGATCGAGACGATCTCCTCCTCGCGGATGTCCGGGCAGCGCTTCCAGTCGCGCAATCCGAGCGACAGCAGCAGCTTGTCGGACTTCGCGCGGCCGACGAAGCCGACGAGCTCCGCGAAGCGGGCGCGCTCAGAGCCGATGCCGATCGCGACCTCGTGCAGATCGTGACGGTCGACGCGCTTCTCCGTCTTGCGCGTGCGCCGCGAGTAGATACCGATCACGTTGAGGAGCAGCTGGACGTCCTCGGTCCACTGTTCGCCGATGACCGCGAAGCCGACCCGGCCGCTCTCGCAGCCGTTCTCGCGCCGGACGGAGACGTAGCCGTCGGCCTGGAAGATCGACTGCAGGTAGGCGCAGATCTCCTCGTGGGAGGCGGTCCAGAGCTGGGACGGAACGCGGATGTCGGTTCCGCGGGCCCGCAGCCCCCAGCGCTCGACGAAGTCGCGCAGGACTTCGCCGTACAGCCGGATGCGGCGCGGGTCGAGCGCGTCGTCCTGCGACGGAACCTCCCGCTCGTGGCGGTGCACGCCCGGCAACGCGATATCGAGGTTGCGCACGATCCACTCGCGCTCGTCGTCGTTGGCGACAAGGAACTCGAGGGTCAAAGAGCGGTTGGTGCCGCCGCACTGGCCCACGAAGCCGTCGGCCTGCAGCCAGCCCGCCAGGGCGGCCTCGGCGACCGCGACCTCGTCGGCGACGTCCGGACCGACGAACCAGTCCTCCGGCAGGCCTCCGGCAGGCACGGCCACGCGGGCGTCGACCTTCGCGCGGTGCGGGTGCAGGTGCATGCGCATCCCGAGCTCGAGCTCGTCCACCCGCAGCCACTGCGCCGCCGTGCGGCGCTCGCGCATCGCCTTGACGACGTGGTCAGCGGTCGCCTCGACGAACTGGCCGTTGCGCAGGCCGACCCGGAAGACCGGCTTGCGGCCGTTGTCCTTGACGGCCACGACGCGCGTGACACCGGTCGAGTCGTAGACCTCGCGGCCGACCTGCTCGGCTTCGACGAGCTCACCGATCGCCACCATGCCCTCAGGCGTGGAGACGAGTGCGTGGAACGGCAAGCAAGCTGAGCATTGAGGGCTCTCCTCGAAGCCCACGTTGAACCATACGGGCGAGTTGAACGCCGCCATCTGGTGCAGCAGGATGTAGGTCAGCTCGGCCTCGAAGGCGTCGCCGTCCTCGGCGGTGGCGAAGTAGCCGCGCTCGCGGCCCCAGTCGGCGATCGTGCCGGCGACGCGGCCGACCATCTGCTTGACCGAGCGCTCGCGCGTGGGGGAGTCGATCTGGCCGCGGAAGTACTTCTGGGCGACGATGTTGGTCGCGTTCTGCGACCAGCTGACGGGGAACTCGACGTCGCGCTGCTCGAAGGCGACCGTGTCGCCGTGGCCGATGCGGGCGTCGCGCAGCTCCCATTCGACGGCCTCGAAGGGATGGACCCCGGGCTCGGTGAACACGCGCCGCACAGCCATCGCCTCCCCTCCGCGGGGCGCGGATTCGAGCGGTGTGTGCGGGGTGTTCTCGACGGCCATCTCGGTGTGCTCCTTCCTCCTACACGATAGGCCGCGCAGGCATGTCGGCGGTCTCGTGGAGTGGGTGGTTCGGGTTGTCGATAGTGCCGCTTGGGGCGGACGGAACACCACCGCTTCCCGCATACTGCGAGAGATGAGGACCGTCATCACCGTCGTGCTCGCCGCCGGCCTGGCCGGGTGCGGCGCAGCGCCCGCCAAGCGACCGCCGGCGGCGCCCACGCCCGCTTCGACCGAGGTCCCGGCGACCCCGGCCCCGGTGCCCGCCCAGCTCCCGCACCGCCCGCTGCGCTTCCGCTCCTCCGACGGCAAGCGCCTGCGCGGCATCCTCACGCCCGCCGGGGGCAAGGGCCGCGCGCCCGCGGTCGTGCTCGTCCACCAGCTCAACGGCAGCCCGTCGCAGTTCGACCCGCTGATCGGCGACCTGCACCGGGCCGGCTTCACCACGCTGGCCTACGCGTCGCGCAGTGCGGACGAGCTCGACGAGACCAAGCTCGCCCGCGATGTCGCGGGCGCGGTCAAGGCGCTGCGGGCGATGGCGCGGGTCGATCCCGGGCGCATCGCGCTGACCGGCGCGAGCATCGGCGCGACGACGGTCGCCTACGTGCTCGGCACGCAGCCGGGCCTGCGCCTGCGCGGTGGCGTCGGGCTCTCCGCCGTCGAGTCCCCCGGGCTCATCGACCTCGCGTCCAAGCGACGCTTCAAGCCCCACGACCTGCTGCTGATCGCCGACGACCGCGAGATGCTCAACGTCGACAACATCGCCAAGGACGCAGGCGGGAAGGGTGTCGCGAAGTTCGAGGCGCCGATCCCCGGACACGGGGTCGACCTGCTGCCCGACCGCCGCGTGCGCGTCAAGCTGATCGGCTGGCTGAAGCGGGTGACGTGACGCTCGCCGTCGCCGGCTACCGCCCGACGCGCAGCCAGTCGCGGAAGTCCTCCCACGTCCCGCCCAGGCGCCAGGACGCCTCGCGCCAGCTGTGGCGGACGGGGGCCAGGCGACCCTCGGCCAGGCCGAGGCGCTTCATCACGAGCAGCACCAGCGCGGTGAGGGCGAACAGCCCGGCCACGACGCCGAGCAGGATCAGCGGCACCGGTGCGCCGTTGGCCGGGCGGGCGGCCGCGGCCCGCTCGAGCGCGGCGTCGGAGCTGGAGGTGGGGGGCGGGAGCCCGGCGCCGCCGGCCGGCGCGGGCGGGTCTGGGACGACCGTCTTGGTGGGGACGGCCGACGGCGTCGGATTCGGCGTCACGGTCGGCGCCGGCGTGCCGGACGTCGCCGGTGCGACGGGCGCGGCCGAGCCGTCCGCGCATTCTCCCCGCGCACGGGCCTCGATCGCGGCCTGGATGGCTCCGGGGAGATCCGACGCGTACTGGCGGACGTCCGGTGGGATCGCCTGTTGGGCCAGCTTGAGCTGCTCCGCGGTGTACTTGCACGGATCGATCTTGCCGTCCGGCAGGTAGTCGTTGTAGATCTGAAACGCCAGCTTCTGGCCCGGCGTGGCGGCCGGCGCCGAGGTGGGGAAGGAGGTCGCGGCGAGCGCGATCAGGACCAGCGTGCGGATGAGCAGGCGGACGCGCACCGGGGAGCAAGCGTAGAGCGTTTCGCTAACGTCGGCGCCGCCCGATGGCCGTCGCCACGCATGCCCACCCGCGCGCCGCGGAGCCCGCGCCCGCCGTCCGCGGGACGGAGGCCGGCGCGCCGACGCCCCTCGCCGCCCGCGCGCTGCTCGTGGCCTTCACGGCCTGCCTGGTCTACGCGTGCTTTGCCAGCGGCGCGACCGCGCTCCCACAGGAGAGCTGGCTCGAGCTCGCGCTGGCGGCGATCGCGACCGTCGCCGCGGGCGTCTGGCTGTACGGCACCGGGATCGCCCTGCGCGCCTCGCCGCTCGCCGTGGCCGGCATCGCTCTGCTCCTGTTGTTCGCGGCATGGGCGGCCGCGAGCATCGCCTACAGCGTCGCCCCCGACCGCTCGTGGGCCGAGGTCAACCGCGTCATCGCCTTCGCCCTCACTGCCCTGATCGGCGTGTTCATCGGCAGCTCGCTCCCGCGGGCCGCGGAGCGGGTCGGCCTCGCGCTCGCGCTTGCGGCGCTGCCGGTCGCGCTCTATGCCCTCGGCGGCAAGACGCTGCCCGGCGTGCACATCGGCACCCTGATCAACCTCGACCAGGCGGGCAGCTTCAACCGCCTGCGCGCGCCGCTCGGGTACTGGAACGCGCTCGCGCTGGTCTGCGTGACCGGGCTGCTGCCGCTGCTGCGCCTCGCGGCGGACCCGAGCCGCCTGCCGTGGCGGCGGGCGTCCGCGCTGGTCGGCGTCTTCGTGCTGGTCCTCGTTATCGGCCTCACGTACTCGCGCGGCGGCGTGCTCGCACTGGTCGCGGGCGTGGCGACGCTCACGGCGCTCGGGACCGAGCGCATCCGCACGCTGGTCTTCTTCGGCTCGGCGCTGGTCGCCTCGGTCCTGCCGCTGTCGATCGCGCTGGGGCGTCCCGACCTGACCCGCGACATCGTGCCACTCGCGCAGCGCCAGGATGACGCGCTCGCGGTCCTCGCCGCGGTGCTCGCCGTCGGCGTCCTGCTCGCGCTGTGGGGTCGCGCCCTGGTCGCCATCGAGAACGGCCCGGTCTTCACCGCGGCGCGCGGGCGCGCCATCGGGCGCCCGGTGGCCGCCGCGCTGGGTGCGCTCGTGGTGCTCGGCGTGCTCGGCTCGCTGGCGACGGGCAGCGCGCAGGACGCCTTCGCCAGCTTCAAGGACCCGCAGGGCGCTGCGGCGCTGACGGACCCGACCCGCCTGCTGTCGTCGAACTCCGGCAACCGCTGGGTGTGGTGGAAGGAGGCGGCGGGCGCGTGGTCGGACAAGCCTGTCGCCGGGTGGGGCGCGGGCTCGTTCCCAGTCACGCACCGGCTCTACCGCGAGCTGCCGCTGAGCGTCCTGCAGCCGCACAGCGTGCCGCTGCAGTGGCTCGCCGAGGACGGGCTGATCGGCTTCCTGCTCGCCGCCGGGGGCCTGTTGGCGCTGCTCGCCGCGGCCCTCGCTCGCGTGCGCTCGGTCCCGAGGAGCGTGTCCGGCGCCGCCCCCGCCCGCGGCGCCTCGGCCGCGCTGCTCGCCGTGGCGGTCGCCTGGGGCGTGCACTCCCTCTTCGAGTGGGACTGGGACATCCCCGCGGTCACGCTGCCGATGCTGCTGTGTCTCGGCGTCGTCGCGGCCCGCCCCGCACGCGGCGGTGGCGGCCGGCCGCTGACCGCGCGCGGACTGGTGATGACGGGCGTGACGGTCGGCTTCGTGCTCTTCACCGTGTCCGCGCTGCTGCCGGCGATCGCCAAGACCAAGACCTCCTCGGCGCTCGAGGCCGTCGGCAACGACAAGGTCAGCCAGGCGCAGCTCGCCGACGCGGCCGCGCAGGCCGAGCTGGCCGCGCGGTTGAACCCGCTCTCCCCCGACCCGCTCATCGCCGCCTCGGACATCGCCGAGCGCCGCAAGCGGCCCGACCAGGCGCGCGCCTACCTGCTGCGGGCGGTCCGCCGCCAGCCCTACGACGTCGACGCGTGGACGCACCTCATCCGCACGGAGTTCCTGCGCGGCGACCGCGCCGCCGTCCGCCGCGCGTCGGTGAAGGCGCTCGACCTCGACCCGATCAGCGCCGCCACCTTCGGGCTCGCCTACCGCGCGCGACAGAACTCCGTGCTGCCTTCGGAGTCGACCAGCGCGACGGGCTCGCCGCTGCCGACCCAGGTCCCGATCACGGCGCCGTGAGCGACCGCCTGAGCGCGCCGGACAGCCCGATGCGCGCCTACTACGACCGCCGCGCCGGCGAGTGCGACTCGTGGTGGCTCGGGACGGGCCTGTTCGCCCAGCGCGGCCGGCCGGGCTGGGCAGCCGCGCGGGACGAGCTCGTCGCGCTGGTCGCGTCGCTGAAGGTCGCGCGGACGCTCGAGGTCGCCTGTGGGACGGGCTTTCTCAGCCGGTCGCTCCCGGGGGAGCTGACGCTGCTCGACCAGAGCCCGGCCATGCTCGAGATCGCCGGCGCCCGCCTGCCGTCGGTGACCGTCGTGGGCGGCGAGGCGATCCCTCTGCCGTTCGCGGACGCGTCGTTTGACCGCGTGTTCACGAGCCACTTCTACGGACATCTGGCGGCGGACGAGCGGCGGGCGTTCCTGGACGAGGCGCGACGGGTCGCCCCGGCGCTGATCGTGGTCGACGCCGCTGTGCGGCCGGGCGGGCCGGCGGAGGACTGGCAGTCGCGCGAGCTCGAGGACGGCTCGGTGACGCGTGTCTACAAGCGCTGGTTCACCGGCGCGGGCCTCGCGCAGGAACTCGGCGGCGGCGCCGTCCTGCTCGACAACGACTGGTTCGTGGCCGTCAGCTGGTGATGAGGTTCGCGACCGCGGAGATGAGCAGCGCCGCCGCGGCGACGAGGATGATCAGGACGAGGACCCGCAGCCAGACGGGTGCCCGCCTGGGCTCGGGCTCGCGCCCGCGGCGGGTCTGCGGCGATGCCGCCTCTGCCGCGGCGCCGCGCGTCGGCGACGGGCCGCTGCGGGGGCGGCGCTCGGGACGCTCCATGACCGCCGCTCCCCCCTCCAGCCGCGCGCGCACGCGTTGGAGGTCGTCCTCGAGCGCGACGCGCTCGCCGAGTGCCTCCTCCGCGATGGTCTCGGTGTCGACGAGACGCTCGCGCTCGATCTCCAGCGCGCTGGAGAGCTCCTCGAGGCGCCGCTGGGCGTCGTAGAGCGCGGCGGCGTCGGCGGCCTGCCCGCGGACGGCGGTGAGCTCGGCGGTGGCGGCCTCGGTCTGGCCGCGCAGCTCCGCGGCGTGCTCCGTCGCCTCTCCGAGGGCGGCTTCGAGCTGGCCCACGCGCGTGCGGGCGTCCGCGTGCTCGGCCTCGAGCGCCCGTGCGTCGACGGCGTGCTCCTCGAGGCGCTGGTGCAGCGTGGCGATCTCCTCCTGCGCGGCGGCGGAGCGGGCGGAGTGCTGCTCGAGATGGGCCCCGAGGCGCTGCGCCTCGGCTGTGGCGATCTCCGCGGCGGCGGTGCGCTCCTGCACGGCGGCCCGCAGGTCGTCGAGCTCGGCCCGCAGCTGGTGGGCGGCGCCGTCGGCGAGCTCGAGCGAGGCGGTGCGCTCGGCGAGCTCGGTCTGCAGGCGCGCGGCGTCATGACGGGCCTCGGCGGTCTCGAGGTCGGCGGCGTTGAGGTCGGCGAGCCGCTCGGCGAGCACGGCGCGCAGGCGCTCGACCTCGGCGCCGGCGATCTCGGCCGCGGACGCGCCGTCGGTGATCGCCGCCTGTAGGCGGACGACGTCGGCCTCGGCGGCCTCGGCGGCGGCGGTCCGCTCCGCCAGCTGCTCACGCAGCGCCTCCGCCTCCGCGCGGCTCGTGTCGGTGATCTCGGCGAGCGCGCTGTGCAGGAGCTCGATCTCGGCGCCGGACCCGGAGAGCTCGGTGCCGAGGCGCCGCTGGTGCTCGGTGGCCCGTTCGAC